>JAFGNH010000149.1 GCA_016927115.1 Anaerolineales bacterium
AACTCCTTTCCTGTTGACCAGATCTTAACACTTATGTCGACAATTTAAAAGTCCCCTCCGAGAATGCGATTCCCCTGGGCCACATACCCCCTCCATGCCTTTTTTCCCCTTGTTGGGTATAATAATCCTCGCTGTTTTCCAGGCTTTCCAGTGCAACTCGTTGGTACCCACGTCCGGACACATCCCAATATTGAGGTCCACAACCAGCATGAACAGTATCGAAGTCGAACACCTGAAAAGAATCTATACCACTACCATGGGTGTGGTGAAGCGTACGATAAAAGAGGTTGTCGCTGTAGACGACCTGAGCTTCTCCATATCGAATGGTGAACTATTCGGCCTTCTGGGCCCCAACGGTGCCGGCAAAACTACCACCATCAAAATGCTGACCACACTGCTGATCCCCACGGCAGGCAGCGCACGGATCCGGGGTTTTGATATCGTCAAAGATGCCCGCAAGGTCCGTTCTACCATCGGATTCATCTTCGGCGGTGAACGCGGCCTGTACTGGCGCCTTTCAGCCGCTGACAATCTGCGCTACTTCGCCAGCCTGTACTTTGTCGACCCGGAAGTCAGCCGGAAGCGCATCCCCTACCTGCTTGAACTGGTAGGCCTGCAGGACCGTGCGCAGGAAAAAGTAGAGGGATATTCGCGCGGCATGAAACAGCGGCTGCACATAGCCCGCACCCTGCTGCACGATCCCGACATCCTTTTCCTCGATGAACCCACGATCGGCCTCGACCCGGTCGGCGCCCGCGAATTGCGCCAGGTGATACATAATCTGCATGATGATGGGAAAACCATCCTGCTGACCACACACTACATGTTTGAAGCTGATGAATTGTGTGAACGTATTGCGGTGATCAATAAGGGAAACCTGGTGGCGCTCGACTCACCGCAGGGATTAAAGGAACATGTCAGGGACATGAATGTCCTTGAAATAGAAGTATTCGGGATACAGCAGGATCGCATCGACAGCATCAGAGCGCTTCCACAAACGGATTCAGTATCCGTCGTCGACCGCGACCAGCGGCAGCTTCTCCAGATCCATTCTGTATTCGGCTCGGAAATCCTGCCGAAGATTTTAGCCATTCTGGGCACCCTGCCGACCGGCAAAGTCGCCCTGCGGGAGCCGACGCTTGAAGATGCCTATGTGCAGCTGGTGAAGGAGGAGGTATGAAGCTGCAGAGAGTCCGTTCCGCACTGCGTGTGATCCTTTGCACCTTTGAAATGACCCTGCGCCAGAATGTGCTTGATTCCTTCATCCTGTTCACCATACTGGTGCAGCCTGTTCTGATAGCACTGCTGGCCATCTGGATGCTGCGCGAGCAGGCAGCCGAGCATGCCATCTTCATTGTGATCGGCAGCGGTATGACCGGACTGTGGAGCAGCCTGCTTTTTATCAGCGGCAACAGCATCAACGTCGAACGCTGGACCGGTACGCTGGAAAATCTTGTGGCATCGCCTACCCCGCTGCCCTGGGTGATCCTGGGTAAGAACCTTGCCCACGTGACTCAATCCCTGGCCTCCATGGTATTGAGCTATTTTCTGGCTGCGCTGATCTTCAACCTCAAGCTGAACATCGTTTATCCGGGTGCTTTTGTGCTTTCGCTGTTTTTAACAGTCCTTGCATTTGTCAGCTTCGGTGCCATCATCGCCCCAATTTTTGTGATGAATCCCGGTGTACAGGGTTTTCAGAATGCTCTGGAATTCCCCATATACATCCTGTGCGGGTTCCTGTTTCCGATTGCCATGCTGCCCGGATGGACCACGCCATTCAGTTATGCACTGTCGCCATATTGGGCGGCCAGAGCCCTGCACGGCACTTCCAGCGGTGCACTCGACCTGTCAGAAGTACTCTTTTCCTGGTTGATGCTGGTACTGTTCAGTGTGGGCAGCGCCCTGCTTTCAGCATTCCTCTTCAGGGTTCTGCTGCAAAAAGCACGCCGTGAAGCCACACTGGGATTGGAGTAGTCCTGTGACCACCCGCCGATCTGACAGGAAAATCCCATGATCAAACATTTCCGCCTGTTCTTCCAGGGAGCCCTGCTCTCCTATAAGGCACTCTTCCGCTGGCTGCGTCCCAGCGCCTACATCGCTTCCAAAATCATCGCGCCGCTGAACCAGATCCTGTTTTTCACCTTCCTCGGCATGTACGCTTCCGGGCAGAAGGATGCCAGCTTCTTCATCATAGGCAACGCGGTGCAGATGGCCGCAGTCAGTGGTATCTATGGTGTAACCATGAGTATCGGCGGAGACCGCTGGGAGGGTACTCTTCCCTATCTTTTCGGCACTCCTGCCAACCGCTTTGTGATGTTCTTCGGCCGCGGTTTTTTTCATATCCTGGACGGTTTTCTGGGCGTGTGGATCGGCCTGTTCCTGGGCGTGATCCTGCTGGGCCTTGATCTGAGTGCTGCCAACTTTCCCATGCTGCTGCTGATTATCCTGATTACAACCTTCAGCACCTCCGGACTCGGCCTGCTGCTCGGCTGTCTGAGTCTGATCACCCGTAACGTCATGTTCGTCAATAACACTGTCTATTTCCTGCTGCTGATCTTTGCCGGTGCCAATATTCCACTGGAGTCGATGCCGCCCTGGATGCACAGTATCTCACGTTCACTGCCGCTTACTCGCGGTATCAGCACCGCCAGAGCTGCAATCGCCGGTTCACCAGCCTCCTCCATCCTGCCGGTTCTGCTCGAGGAACTCCTCATCGGCCTGGGGTACATGCTGTTTGGCTTTATGCTGTTCCGCTGGTTTGAACAGGCCGCCAAACGCCGCGGCACACTCGAGGCTATGTAAACGAAAATCCGAAATTCTTACTGAAAGCCTGCCCTTTTATTGCAGCCTGTCGAACCCACCCCGGCATGCGCCGGCTTCCGCCACCTCATGCCACCCCTCCCAAGAGGGGATCCTGGGCTCATCCGGTAGAAAAGGGATTTTCAGTTGACGGGAATTTCGTGCCTGAAGCAAACAAGCTCCAAAATGAAAAAGTGTAAAGCGTGTGCTGCCCGCGCATCAACAGAATTCACAATACCCACAACCAAAACAACCTCACCGATGGTATGTATGTGATTCGACGCGATATGGCTATCCGCCGTGCTCCAAGTACCCACCCCGGCATGCGCCGGCTTCCGCCGCCTCATGCCGCCTCTCCCGATAGGGAATACTAGCTTCATTATTCCCAGGGCATATTCACGATTTGAATGGTTCTAATTCCTGAATAGCTCAAACTATAGCCTATTTCGACCAAAATCCCCACCACGGAGAGTGCGGTATTTGTCAAGTATAAGAGTAAAGGAATGAATCAGGGAATCATAGACGCGATAAGACAGACCCGACCTGAGT
>JAFGNH010000150.1 GCA_016927115.1 Anaerolineales bacterium
CAGTTTGATTGATCATCAGCGATGGTGCCAGGTGGCTCAGACCAAATCCCCTCCAGGGAGGGGGCTTTTTACGCTCTTCTGCATCCGCAGATAACGCTGCAATCAGGTTGATTAAACAACAGAGATGGTACCGGGTGGCTGAGACGAAATCCCCTCCTGGGAGGGGCGGCATGAGAAAGCGAAAGCTGACTCATGCCGGGGTGGGTCTCCTGAAAAGGGAACCCGCCTGTATGGGGCTGCGGCCCTTCGCGATCCATGTCTTGCTTCGGCAGTTTGCTGCACGGGGAAAGAAAGGTCACAGGCTGCACGGCTGCTGCGGGGAAAGATCTCGCGATACGGAAAAAGTCACGGATGCGGGTTTCCTGGTAAAAGGGCTGCTTATCGGGTTCTCGATCGCCGCGCCGGTCGGGCAGGGCGGGGGAGGATAGGTGTAAAAATAGTTGACCATGTGGGGGTCAGGATGCTGAAACCATACTTAACGTGAGAGTAATCTTTTCAGGTTTGAAAGCGTAAGCAGATGAATGTCAAATCCAGGTTCCAGGAACGGCAGCACATCCTCTGCAACACCATCCCAGTTCAGTTTCTCCACTCTCTGTAAAACCGTTTCCTTCCAGTTATCTGTGGTTATTAGTTCACCTTTCCAACCAGTCTGATAAAGCGCGTTGTTTAGATAACCAAGGTTAGGGGGCGGCCACGATGGATCACTCAGATACCAGAGCAGGTCATACAGATCACGCCCCTTGGTATAGGATCGCTGCAGCACGGCGTGGATTTTTCCTGCCAGCAGGGAGGGCCTGTCGTGATGGTGAAGCTGAAGCACAACAAAACGGCGCACAACGGTTGTGGCCAACCCGACACCATCCGGAGGGTTGGTATCGACTTCGATTTTTGCTGCAAGAACTTCACTGCTCACAGGAGACAATCCCATCTCATGCAGCAGGCCCGGAAAGCGGAAAAACGCGCTGTCCACGGTTTTTTGATCGTTAATCTTTACTTCAACCTGGTATCCCTCGGAAGACAGCATAGAACGGACTGCCTGCAAGCAGGCACGGAAATCGTACTTCCGGTGATCGCCTTCCAGCGAAAAATCAAGATCCTCGGAAAACCGACCATACGAATACAGGAATCTCAGCGCGGTACCGCCGTGAAAGGCCAGAGGTATCATCGCACCAGAACGCTGTAAGGAGCCCAGAATGCGCGCCTGCAGATATTCCCGTACAAGATTCCTGCCTTCAAGAGAAGACGGAGTTTGATTTACAAGGTTTGCCAGGTACTCTTTCACAAATCCTCAAATCCCCCCGTTTCACCTGTGAGTGTCCGGGAAATTTCTCTATATGCTCTGCGTAATTTCGGAGTGCTAAAATTTTCAGAAAATTCTTTCAGCAATCCTGTATCCAGACGGCCAGTATTTTGCAGGCGCAGTTCCTCAAGGTATGCTGCTGAGTCGGCCCCGGGATGCAGATAAATCAGATCAAGCAGTGCTTTTTCGGGAGAAGCAACCAGCGCATTCTGGCCTCCAAGGTCCACCATTTGATAACCGAACAGAAGATCTGTTTTAATATGGCGGAATAAAAAGGTGCCTGAAGGTGTCTCAAGCTGCTCCGGCCGGCCGGTGGAGACACTGGTCGTGATATACACTGTTTCCGGGATCAGGTCGTAATAAGCCAGTGCAGATTGCAGGCTTACATAGGACGCACGCTGCAGGCGGTTTGCCACCAGAAATGGATGCGGTTGAACTTTCTGATAGGGAGGTGCGATGCAGTAGAGCCCGCGGCGAAGCTGGTAGATCCGCCCGCTTTTCACCCATCGCGAGAGCTGGAGCCGGACAGCCCCAGGATCTACATTACCAGCAAGGAGCAGTGAAGATTCAAAGACGGGATCATCACCAACAAGTTTGAGCAGTAAATTAAATTCCATCGCAATATATTAACTTAAATGATAATTTATTGCAATGAAAAACCAACTAATTCAAGTCTACTTCGTATGGTGAACAGGCATATTCTTCTGGAGCATACTCTCTCTTCCAGGAGAAAATAGATTTTTTGGGAGGAGAGGGCAGGTAATACTCTGATGCAGCCTTCCTTCAATAGCCATGCTTTCCTTCGGAACACTCCGTGACAGCAGGCGGAGTGTGGGGGATGCTGCTTGCTGAAGGGGAAAATTTCTCACCTCAGGGATCGGGTCACGGATGTGGGTTTCCTGGTAAAAGGGCTGCTGATCGGGTACCCGACCGACGCGCCGGTCGGGCCGGGCACATGGTACTTACTGCAGCAGCCGGTTTTATTCCCTGGCGGTGTTTGTACCAGAAGTGAAGGCAGCACATAACGGCTGTCTGCTTCAAAAAATAAACCGGCTGTGTGTTTGTTCGGTCTGTCTACTTTGAAGAGATATTGCCTTCCCGGCTTGGTTAATCTTCCAGCCAGAAGGTCAGGTCCATCTCTCCGCCTTCAGGATTGAGGGAACTCCAGGTAAATCCCCCTTCAAAATAGCGCAGGATCTGTCTTGTGCCGTTGTCCGTGATTTTCTCATAGTTGTTTTCGGACACGCGTTCGTAAAAAGCCTCGGGCGCTGAGTCCACGTAATGGTACCGTACGCCGCCTGGATCAAAGAAATGAGCAGCCTGGACTTGGCCACCCAAAACCCCATCGGAGGTAAGATTCGTGGTGCCTTCCATGCGGTAGGAATGCAGCCCCTGGTTGCTTTTCTCAGCCAGGGTGGGTTCATAGCCGGCTGAACTCGCCTCTTCCGGGGAATCGGTGGGGTCCGGCACGACCTCCATAGCGAAATCCTCTTCATCGGCGGCCATACCCAACTGGCCGGCTTCGGTGTCAGCGGACCTTCCGAAGAATTCATAGAGGCTGACAGGAACTGAGCACGCCAGGCTGGTAAGCAGCAGGATAGGGAGGATTAAAAGCAGGGAAATTTTCTTCATGGGGTTCTCCGTTGGTGTTCCGGGTGTTTTCCGTTTCAGATCCCGATATTATCCTGTTTAAGGGCAGAGAGTGCCACTACCCGGACCCCGGCGTTCAACTGCCTGGCGCGGCCGGCTTCGATTATTTCAAGCATATTTTTGATACGACAGCTGCGCTTTGAGGCTGTGATTTTCAGCAGCATGCTCTGACACCAGCAGGCGGTATTCCGGGGTGATGGTGAGGATAAGGGCTGGCTCTTGCAGTGGGAGCGTTCTGGAAGATGGTCCTGTGGACCCACCCCTAAATCCCCTCCAAGGAGGGGACTTTTTCCGCTCTTTTGCATCCGCAGATAGCGCTGTAATCAGGTCGAGTAAACATCAGAGATGGTACAGGGTGGCTGAGACGAAATCCCCTCCTGGGAGGGGCGGCATGAGAAAGCGAAAGCTGACTCATGCCGGGGTGGGACTCCTGAAAAGGGAACCGCTTGTACGGGGCTGCGGCTTCCTTCGCGATCCATGCCTTGCTTCTGCAGTTTGCTGCCCGGCGGCAGAAAGGTCACAGGCTGCCCGGCTGCTGCTTGTAGAATTGGTTTGATACCAGCTCTGATTTCCACTGATTTTTAGAAAATAAAGGGAATAAACATTTTTGTCTGTCTTTTGTAATCCTGATACTTTTCACCAAAGTACTGAATATTGATAACTTCTTCTTTCCTGGCTGTTAAAACCAGAAGAATTGTGTTGACCAGTGCCAGTAAAATTCCAATCCAGTTTACATTTTTCAAGAGGATACCCCAGCCAAGAAACAAGAGCGAACTGTAGAATGGATGTCTTATGTAATGATATACCCCGGTTGTAACTAATTCAGTTGTTTTTTCTATTCCAACCAGTACCGGATCCTCCCGATCCTGATTGATATTCCCTTTTCTGCGGAACATCCGGACACCCTGCAAAATCAACATGATCGAAAGGATCAGAAAGAGCCAGGAGATTATCTGACCAGGGCTGAATGGATTTACAAACCAATGATCCACATTCATCAACAACAGGATCAAAATTGTCTCCCAGGAAAAGAAACGATAGAAACCGTGGTGTTGAATATCTCGCAAGGACGGCAGCGATACCCACAGTAAGAAACCCGTTGCCAACACAAACAAAATGGTTTTAACCAAAAATGACATTTTGATATCCCTTTTTATATACAAAACCCCAATCTTTACCTGAGGATAGATCCTGGCTGACTTCAGCGCAGGGCGGATAAATAATGCTCCTTATTGGTAGGGCACAACCCCCGGGTGCAGTTACAGTTTTCGGGGTACTTCAGCCCTGTCCGTTGACATGCCTTGTTGGGCGATCCAAAAACTTTTATCGCCCGCAGTGTCTGTTGTTTTTACCTGGCGCCGTCCCCTTCAACAAACAACTTCTTTTCAAGGGCTATCGTTGGCAAAGAAAATATCCTGAACTTTCTCATCATCCACTGTCAACCAGCCGCTGGCCCGTGTGCTCCAGATTTGAATATCCTGCGGGACCTCTTGAGAATCAAGATGCTTGAGAAGTTCCTCGATACGCAGCGGGCCGTGCAAGTCCTGCTCCTGCCTGTACACACACCAACCATCTATAACATCAGGTTCGGGCAGTTTCTTGATCCCTCCCAGATCGCCAAAGGTCAGCAGAACCGCTTCTCCAACCCCGCAGCCGGCAAATACCCATTCATCATGCAGGCGGTCGTACCACAGCCATTGTTTGAAACCAGGGTGTAGAACAGCCGGCCGGGAACCCAGATTGATAGTCCAATCTTCCTGATTCCCGAAGGCCTGTTCCTCCGTGATTGAGCCTTCTTCTATCTGCTTCAAGCAAACTCCGAGTTTTTCTTCCACCGCTGCCTGTGTCTGTGTGGTCATGAGGTCACTTATTCCTTGTTGGTTATGGGACAGCAATTCCCGATTATTTCGGATTATGGGGTCTTTCCCGGAATTCACCGCCCATGTAATCTTTCCATGGTTTTTTGGCTCCCTCCCATGTACGGAAAATGGGGCCGCTTCCATTATTATGCTGGTGGAAGTCAATAGCCCATTCACTGCCGTCCGGAAGAGTGACCTTGAAAAGGATATGGTTATCATCTACGAAGGAATCGAGTCGATCGCAAAAGCTTCTATCGTTATTCCATGTTGAGTCTTCGTAAAAAACTATCTCCTCTAAAACAGCTCCGGGCACCCGATCCTTCAAAATCTGGCGGACTTGATCCCGGGTCTTGTTTACATAGCCCTCGCAGGTCAGGCCGTTGGAACCTGTCACCCAGCCTCCGGTGTAATCCCAGACTTTGTTTGTGGTTATGGTTATGCCATGGACGATCAGCGTAGGATCACCCTGAACCGGGTTGAGGACATAGCAATTTTCATCAAGAAGCTGTTGATTGAGTGCTTTCAGATCATCTTTTACCAACTGAATCTGCTCGGGGGTAACCGCCTTCTTCTCAGGTTTTGGTTTTTCCGGTTCGGTGCTGGTTTCTTTGGTTTCGGTGTTTTTTGCAGCCGG
>JAFGNH010000151.1 GCA_016927115.1 Anaerolineales bacterium
CCAGCAGCAGCATCGAACCCATCATATAGATCGAAGCGTACTTGAACAGGTGGAAGGTGCACTTTTCCGAAGGGCGCAGCATGCTGCGGACCGCCAGTACGAACAACACCAGCGACAGCACACCGATCAACCGCAGAAAACCCCACGAGAGCCCGATCCCATACGCGCTCAGCCCCATCGCCAGCGCCGCAAGGATGCTGGAAACAGCGATGATCACTCGGGTGGTTTGAAATCCGCAGCGGGACGGAAAGGTGGGAATACCCGCGGCCTGGTATTCATCAAAATAGCGGATGCTGAAAGTGAGGATATGCGTCGGTATCCAGAACAGGATGGCCAGCGCCAGGGAGATACCGATCCAGTCCAGCTGCCCGAGGCCCAGCGCACGCCCTGCCAGCACAGGCATACCTCCGGAGATTCCGCCCCACAGGATCGCCCATTCAGTGCGGCGCTTCAGCCACATGGTGTAGATCACCACATCGAAGAACAGGCCGCCGAACACCAGCAGGCCGTACAGCGGGTCCATCAGCAGTGCCCAGCCAACTCCCAGTACGGAGAGGATCAATCCGAAGAGGAAACCCTCCCGCGGCGGCATCCATTTTGCAGCCATCGGCCGCTTGCAGGTGCGCGCCATCTGCGCATCGATATCACGGTCATACCACATGTTGAGTACTGTGCTGCCGCTGATTGCCAGGAACAGGCTGCCGCCCAGAGCCAGTACCGTGCCCATATGAAAAATCGGGCAGCGTGCGGTGAGATAGCCTGCAATCCCGGTCAGAAGCAGCAAGAGTGTCTGCGGTGTTTTTATCAACGGCATATACTTTTCCCGGATATTCTTCATCATTCTCTAACTCCACTGCCAGCAAACGGAATTATATCAACCTTTGAAGTTACAATGGCACACAGATTGTGAAAAGCCATACGCCGGAAAAAAACCTTCGGCTACGGAACATCCCGTACGCAGCGAAATCCCGCATCCGGAGCATAATAGACAGGCGAAGCACTGTTGTTCTTCCACACCCGCAGGTCCACTTCGTAGCTGTAGAAACTGCCGCCGCGCAGGTACCGGTAGTGCTGCCGGGGATAGTCACCCCCGGTCCACTGCCATACATTGCCGGCCATGTCATATAACCCATACGGGCTGGCCTGGTCCAGGGTTGCATAACCATCATACGTCCTGCCGTTGTAATATCCAACCGGTGTGGTATTCCCCAATTTGCCGAATATCTTCTCAAACAGGTCGAAGGAAGAGTAGAAGTTTGCATTTTCCCCTTCGATGGTATTGCCCCATGGGTAGGCCAGTCCCCGCCCATCCACCAGCTCGCTGCCACGCGCCGCTTTCTCCCATTCCAGTTCCAGAGGGAGCCGCCAGCCGTAATACTCGCAGTACGCCTGTGCGCCGAACCAGGTCACCATCGTCACCGGGTGGTTCGCATATTCGGGAAGGCTGGCAAAGGCCGAGTTTTCAGCCGTGATCCTCACGGCCGGATCTTCCACGGGGAAAAACAGAACATCTCCGGCTTCGATTTTCTCCTCATGCTCATACCCGTCGAACGGGTCTCCTGGATAATACCCGTACACACCATAAACCATCCGGGTGGTTTCACCTTCGTGAACTACAACTTCACCCAGGCTCGCTGAACCATCTGCCAGAGCTTCGTTGAGGTAGCGGGCATACTGTGCGTTGGTAACGTCCGTGACCATAATCCGGTAGGCGTATTCCAGGTTAACCATATGGTTCTGCTGTCCGCCGGGGAACTCCCCTGCCGGGACAGTCGCCCAGCTTTCCGGATCCACACCGGTATCGATATACTCGAGCACGGTTACTGCACCGGTATCCGGTGCAGCGCTGCACGCGCTCACAAGCAGCAGAAAAACGATATACAAGAGGGAGCGTTTCATTCCGACACCTCCTCCAGCTCGGCCTGCAGTGCGGCCTGCCTGCGTTTGCTCTCCTCGAGTTCGGCTGCAGCTGTTTTTTTCTTTTCCCTGGATAATTCGCCTGCCCAGCGTCCGTCCTTCAGGAACAGGTCATACAGCCGCCACAGCAAAAACACCGCCAGCAGCACCAGCACCGCAGCCAGTCCCAGATCAGTCAGCAGCATCGTCCAGTTGACGATCCCCTGCTGGGTTGCCTGTTCCACGAACAGGCGCTTCATGGAGAAAACGGTCACCGCGCCGAAAGCCAGGTCCGATCCCAGGATTACCAGCCAGCCGAACCAGCGGCGTGCCTTTCCTTTCAATCCGGAGAGGTCGGCGAAATAGAACAGGATGATAGTCGCAATCAGGCCTGAGAGGATATGCCAGTGGCCTGTCAGGATGATCCGCTCCTCACGGTGCGGCCAGACACGGAAAATTTCATCCAGTTTGGCCGCCATAAAAAGCCCCACACCACTGACGGTGAAATTCATGAAGACCATCTGCCAGCCGGTGCCGAATTTCAGCGGATCGTGCAGCAGTGCCTTCAGCTTCTGCCAGCCATTCGGCTTATCCAGGCCGAGTTCGGCTGTACGCTCCTTAATCAGGGCGTCCCACGAATAGATCACATACATCAGCCCCGCCAGCAGAATGAAAGTGGACCCGATGTAGATTATGGTGTGCGCCCATTCCAGCCACACCACCGAAAGCGCACCGGTCGTGGTGATGATGGTTCCAGCGATCATCAGCGGCATTGCGATCCGGTGGTAAATTCCCCGGAACTTCATCCAGCGCCCGACGATCAGGGTGATCGCTACAGCGACCAGGGTCAGCATGATATGCAGGTGCCCGATGATCGCCTTTTGCAGCATGGTTTTATCCGGATTGCGGATCAGGTCTTCCGCCAGGAAGGTCTCATGGCCGTTGCCCCAGTACGACCCGGTAACTGCGCCGAATGTCGATGACAGCAGCGCAGCTACAGCCATCACGAAGAAAGCAGTGCGCTCCAGGTCGAGCCCTTTACGCGTTTTCGCAAAGGGTGAATCGGCCGGCAGCCGGTATTCGTCCTTCCACGGCCACAGCGCCGCTGCCAGCATCAGGCCACCGAAAAACACCAGCGACTGGCCCAGCAGGAACAACCCGTGGAAGATGAAGTTGTGCCCGAAGTAACCAAACCACAGGCCAAATATCGCCGCCGTCATATACCCGATCGTGATGGTGGCGTTGATCGTAACCTGCTGGTGGCGCTTCATCGGAAGTATGTCGGTGATGAAGAACACTTCGACTGCAACCACCATCATCGCGATGGTATGGTACAGCATGATGATCCGGCCTTCGCGTTCAACCGGGTCGAGATCCATGCCCAGGACCCGGATAGTTACATCTCGCACTCCCCATTCGACCATCGGCCCCGACAACGTGCCCCAGACAGCGGTCACGAGTGAGATCATGGCGATGCCCACCAGGGCCAGTCCGCGGGTGGATGTGAACAGGTAGGTCCATCGTTTTTTGAGAGCCTGCATAATTCCCTCCGGATTGAAAATCCATAACAGGTATTCGTATTATCCCTGATGAATACGTTTCTTTCCGTGACAAAAGATAAAGAGTGCATAAAAGACTGCTTTTCCTGCTGTTCGGAGAAAGGACCTTGAGATCCTTCACATCGATGTTATCCTGAGTTTTTGTATGTTATCCTGAGGCAGAACGAGTGACGACTCTGAATGATGTAGCATTTCTATGCTAAAGGATCACAAGGTCCTTCGCCGGGGAATCAACACCTCATGCCGCCTGCCATGGCATTCCGGCTCAGGATGACATGTTAAATTTTCATATGTC
>JAFGNH010000003.1 GCA_016927115.1 Anaerolineales bacterium
CTTGGCATCCCGCTCTGTTCACGGTTACTTACAGGATACCAAATCATGTCCTGCACCCCCTTTTTCTGGTTTCATGTTAACAGAAAGTATGTTGCAGAATCGTTTACATCTAGACACTAGTATAGATACACCCTAGTAAAGGGATAACATTCTCTCAATATATCTCGTAGTAGCGTTCAATAATACGAAAGCATAATAAGCAAATCAACCAAGACTTACATTTTCCCTTATGGATGGTGCAGCGGGAAATCTAAAATTGTTACTGAATGGGGAAATTCCCTACCCTCCGCAGCTCGCACACGAGCCCCCACTGCATGTACCACACGAAGAACCACCGCCGCCGGCAACAAGACCGCTTTCACCGCGGGCGCAGAAGAGAGACAGTGCCCGTTTGGTCTGGCCGCTGCCGCAGTCGGGGCAGGGGATGGGGTCATCGGCTGCGCTCATCGAACGCAGGGTGTCGAAACGTTTTCCGCATTCACTGCAGGTGTATTCGTAGATCGGCATCGTTGGTTTGCTTTCTGGTAAAACCGCACAAGCTTGCTTGTGCATTCCACCCTGACTGCTGTACAGGCGGGGTTGCGTATTCTACCTGTACTGATGCGCAAGCCATGCTTGCGTATTCCACCTATTCGTGTTCCGGGTCCTGCTCCTGGCCACGTTTGACCGTGAAGGCATCAAAATCCCTCACAACCGTTGAAGCCGTGAAGTACTGGCGGGCTTCGTCCAGGATATCACGCTCGCGATATCGTCGTGATATGTGCGTGAGGTACAGGTGCCCGGCCCCGGCATCTTTTGCCAAAAGGGCAGCCTGTTTGGCGGTGATATGCCCGAACCGGCTCGCGAGGTCCGCCTCCACTTCACAGTAGGTAGCTTCGGTGATCAGGGCATCCACATCCCGGCAGTGTTCCAACAGGCTGTCTGTGCGGGCAGTGTCGCCGGTGAGCGCCAGCCGTGTACCAGGGCGGGGCAGTCCGAGGACGTCGTCCGGCTTGATACGCCGGCCGTCTGCAAGTTTTACGGTTTTCCCTTCCACCAGGTCCTTTCGCATCGGGCCGGCGGGGATCCCCAATTCATCAGCCTTTTCCACCAGGAACGGGCGGCGGGGCAGTTCCTCGAACAGGTATCCGAAACAGTCAGGACCCCGATGGGATACCGGGAACGCGGACACGCGGAGCTGCTCTTCTTCGATCATCACACCCGGTTTGACCTGGTAGAGCTGGATGTCCATCTGCGGCGTGGCGCCGCGCAGCACAACCCCGAACAGAAGGTCATAGATTCGTTCGAGCGCCCACTGCCCGCCGTAGATTTCCAGCGCATCCATCGCTTCCCAGCGGGTGAAAGTGGAAATCAGACCTGCAAGACCGAGGATGTGGTCCAGGTGGCCATGGGTGATCAGGATGCGGTTCAGCCTGCGGAATCCAATCCCGGCGCGCAGGATCTGTCGCTGGGTACCTTCCCCGCAATCGACCAGGAAGCGCTGGTCGCGGAAGCTGATAATCTGTGCCGACAGGCCCCGGTGTACTGAAGGGGCGGCGGCTGAGGTTCCCAGAAAAGTTATTTCGAACAATGGACTATCCTGCTGTTTGATTTCCTGTTTAAAGGCCAGGTATTATTGCTTCTGGATTGTACCGCATTTTTACGGGTTGATTTGGCGCATAGTATACGGAACCCTGCCGGGGCAGCTGTTTCCTGGACATCTGGCGGCGGGAGAAACAGGCTGTTTGATTCGGTGGCATGTGTACTCTGCGTGCGAACAAGAAGTGTAACGAAAATCGGGTTTTCCACACGACAGACAGGACTGCTGTCCCAGAGGCGCAGGTTTAAACACCGTGTAATCGGGGTGGAGAGTGAGTATCTTTCTGAAGTGTGAAACTGGCGAGAGTGCCGGCGGAATGGGTGCCCCCGCGGCGGTTGCCCCCAGCCGGCCTTATCCTTCCGGTGTCGGCTCAGTCTCCTCCGTGGGGTCACCGCCGCCGGGATCAGCCGTAACTTCAGGTGTGTCGGTCGGCTGTGCCTGTGGAGGCCTTGCCGTAGCTGTACGGCAGGCGACTCTGGCTTTTGTGGCTGTTGGGTAAAGTTCCTGATCGTCATAGGCAGTCAGGGACTGGTCGAAATAATCAACGGCTGCACACGGATCGTGTGCAGCATACAGTTCAATACCGTATTCAGCTGCAGCAACGGCGTATTTCAGGTACGTGTCGTTCTTGAGATAGGGAGCGATCGTAAACAGTTGGGAGAAGTAGTAGGCAGAATTTCCCCAATCGACTCCATAGAAGCTGTTTGCCAGGATGTAGAGCTCTGCCCAATCTCGCCAGTTTTGTGCTTCACTATCGAGCGGACCGAACTGCTCTGCCAGGCTCAGGTCGTAAATACCTTCCTCAAGCAATCCTTCTTTTGAGATACGGTTCAAACCGCGGTTGCGCAGGGCATCGAACAAGTACCCATCAATAGTAATTGCTTCATACCCCGGGTCTTTCGCACGCAGGACGAGGATAGTGTCGATGACCTGGTCCCAATTCTTTGCCCGGTATGCTTCCTGGATCTGTGTGAGGAGATCCTCAATGGGTGCCAGATTTGGAGTCGCTGTGGCATTGACCATGGACATGGGTGTTGCTGTTGGCCCGTTCAGTTGTACGAGAGCCTGAGCGAGGGTTTCGGCAATGTTCGGGTACATCGGATTGAGGCTGATGATGTACTCAAGGCGTTGTTTCGCCAGGGCATACCGCCCTTCATTGAGGTCTTCCAGCGCAAGGGCGAACTGTTCATGAGAAACCTGTTCAATAGCGTCGCTGCGCGTGGTTTCTTTCTTTGTCAGCCCGGCGGTATATCCGATGCCTGCTGCGACCAGTACGATGACGACGAGGCCCAGGATGAACCAGCGCACCGTTTTCCATAGAGATGGAGAAGACGGCTCCTCTGTGCTGTCCGGGTTATCTGGAGTGGGGGTTTGTAAGGTCTTTTCGAGATCGTCCATGTTTCGCATTATACCCTGAAATCACAGCTTGACGGTACAATTATCTGGGTGGTACCATGCTGAATCCGGGACAGGAAGCGAGAGAAGAATGTATCTACATGGCAGCAAATGGAGTATGCGTAAGAATAGTAAGAAATCGAAGGCCCGTTTCTGGCGGATCCTCTTGCTATTGACTCTTATCGGGGCAGCTGTGTATATGGAACAGGTGATCGTTCCCGCTATTCCGGCTCCCTTCATACCCACACCTACGCCAACCCGCAGCCCGGCCTCCTATGTGCTGGAGGCGGTGAGCCTTTTTGAAGCCGGTAAACTGGATCAGGCTGAAGAAGCCTACCAGGAGGCGATTCTGGTACAGCCGGACGAAGCAGAGTTTTACATCGCTCTTGCCAGGGTGCAGGTTTTTAACAACAAGCTTGAGGAGGCGGAGCTGAATGCACGCAACGCTCTGCTCCTGTCGCCGGACTCCGCGGATGCCCATGCAGTCCTCGGCTGGATTCTGGATTTTCAGGGTGGCGATAAACTGATTGAAGCGCAGGAATCGGTTGAACGGGCGCTCGATCTGAACCCTAACTCGCCAAGGGCACATGCCTACTATGCTGAGGTGCTGATGGACCTTGGGGAGTATGAAGAGGCACTCGTCGAAGCCAGAACCGCTGTACAGCTGGACCCCAATCTGCTTGAAGCGCAGCGCTCCCTCGGTTATGTATGGGAGAATACAGCCAATTACGAGAATGCCCTGGACGCCTATCTGTCTGCCATGCGAATTAATCCGAACCTGACCCTGCTCCATCTTTCTGCCGGGGATATGTATCAAGCACTGGGCGACGCCGAAAATGCACGTGAAAGTTACCTGCGGGCTGTGGCGCTGTCTCCCAATGACACCACACCGCTGACCCGTATCATGCTGGTCTACGCACGGGATGGGGAATACGGTATTGCCAGCCAGTATGCCGCTGATGCCGTATTGAAGGATCCGTCCAATGCTATGCTGCATGGTAACCTGGGGCGGATGTATTATAAAAACAATGATTACGATGGGGCGATTGAGTCGCTGGCATTGGCCATTCACGGCGGTGTAACTGAAACAGGGGAAGAGGTGATTGGGATCCCGCTGGACCCGGGTTCGCCGGTTGTGATCGAGTTCTATTCGACATACGGCCTGGCACTGGCAAAAACGGCACGCTGTGACCTTGCCACACAGATTTTTGAGGCACTCCTGATCGGCGTACCGGATGATGAGGTCGCTGTGTTCAATGCTACCGAGGGACTGCGGATTTGCGCCGAAGTTGAAACCGGCACACCGCAACCCACACTGACCACGCCGCCAGAGTAAAGCCCATGCAGCTGACTGGTCGACAGATGCCGTTTGGCCCATCACGGAGACACACCAACCCCTGGCGCGTCCTGGTCTACCTGGTTCTGATCATGGCAGGAGTTATCTTCACACGCATGGTCGAATCCCAGCGGGTCCAACGGCCGTTTGTTCCCACGCCGACACCTACACGCGTTGTGCTTTCCTATGTTGAGGAAGCGCAGACCTATTTTTCGGTGGGGGATCTGGAAAGCACGATTGAAGCCTACCGGAAAGCGCTGGAGGTGGATCCGGAGAATGCACGACTGTATGCCGAGATGGCCCGCGTCCAGACCTATTCCAGTGAACTGCGAACCAATTCCACAGAACGCCAGGCGCGCATGGCGGAAGCGCGTGCCTCCATTGACCGGGGGACGGAACTGACTCCGGATGACAGCATGGTGCAGGCAGTACGTTCACTGGTCTATGACTGGTCGGCTTTTGCGATAGACGACGCCGAGGTACGCCTTTCCTTCCTCACAGAAGCGGAAACCGCAGCTGTGTATGCCAAACAGCTTGACCCCGCCAATGTCCTGGCGGATGCTTATTATGCCGAAGTTCTGGTGGACCAGCGTAAATGGGCACAGGCGATGGATGTGGCCGAGCAAACGGTGGAGGCGGCAGAAAGCCGGAATGATATCAGCGACCTGATGCGGCTGGATATTTACCGTGTCTATGCTGTTGTGTTGGAGAACAATGGGTATTATTACGGTGCTATCGATGCCTATCTCAAGGCTCTGGAATACGCACCCTCGCTGACCTTCCTCTATTTGAACCTGGGGACGAACTATCGCCAGCTGAAGCTTGAGAATCCTGAATACCTGGAAATGGCGCTTGATTCATTCGCAAGGGCAGCTCAGATCAATGAGCAGCTTGGTATTGAGGACCCGGTGCCGTATCTTGCTATTGGCAAGACCTATATGCAGGAAGGGGAATTCTTTGCCGCCGCGTTGAATATTTCCAAGGCGCTGCAATTTGACAGCACCGATCCGGATATCTACGGCCGGCTTGGCTTGGTGTATTTTAAAGCGCGTAACTATGAAAGTTCACTCGATGTGCTGCAGTGTGCAGTTCAGGGCTGTGATGCGGAAGTTAACCGCTCTGTGCTGTGTGAAGCGCTGTATGGCTGTGACCCGGAAGATCCGGAGGCGCTGCAGTATGGTGAGGAGATCACCGGCCTGATCCTGGATTCAAACAGCGTGGTGTATTATTATACCTACGCATCAGCGCTGGCTTATTACGGCATGTGTGATGAGGCAGAAGTCCTGTTCCGCGACCTGAACAGTGTGTATCCCAACGACGCTATTGTGCAGGCGATTATCGCGGAAAACCGGGCGATCTGTTCTGATGCTGAAGTGGCGGGTGATGAGACAGCTGCCGGTGTTGTTGAGCCTACTGAATCGGCTGTGCCCGCTGAAACTGAAATTTTAACCCCAACTGCAACACCTTCCCCTTGACAGTTAAACACGTTTTCGGTACACTATAAGTATGATTTAGCACTCTCATAAGATGAGTGCTAAATCTAAAATTATGTTAAGACAAATAGAGGAGGATCCATATGGCACTCAATCTACGACCGCTGGGAGACAGACTGGTGGTGAAACCGATTGAGCAGGATGAGCTGACTCCTGGAGGGATTGTACTTCCGGAGACAGCGAAGGAGAAGCCGCAGAAGGGCGAAGTTATCGCCGCCGGTCCAGGCGCCTGCAATGATGCAGGGGAGCGAATTGCACTGGAAGTATCGGTAGGTGATAAAGTGCTGTTCGCTAAGTATTCCGGAACAGAAGTCAAAATGGAAAGCGACAAATACCTGATCCTGCGTGAGAGTGATATTCTGGCCGTCTTTGAGTAAACCGATTCTAACTTGAATCTGATGTGACTTTTTTATGAAGTCGCTCATCTAAGTAGAATGAATTCATAAAGAGGAGTATAGACCTATGGCTGCAAAGCAACTTGCATTTTCCGAAGAAGCACGCACCAAGTTACGAAATGGTGTTGATATCGTTGCCAATGCGGTGGCGACTACACTGGGCCCCAAGGGGCGGAACGTGGCTCTCGACCGCAAATTTGGCTCACCAACAATTACCCATGATGGTGTGACCGTTGCCAAAGAAATCGAATTGGAAGACCCGTTTGAGAATATGGGTGCCCAGCTTTTGAAAGAAGCTGCGACTAAAACCAATGACATCGCCGGCGATGGCACCACCACATCAACAGTGCTCGCGCACGCAATGGTTACCGAAGGCCTCAAGAATCTGGCCGCCGGCGCCAATCCGATGATGCTCAAGCGCGGCATTGAATCAGCTGCCAAGGCTGTTTCTAATGCCATTTCAGAGCAGGCTATCGACGTGACCACAAAGGAAGAAATCGCCTCTGTGGCTTCCATTTCTGCCCAGGACCGTGAGATCGGCGAATTGATCGCTGAGGTTATGGACAAGGTCGGCAAGGATGGCGTGATCACGGTAGAGGAATCAAAGGGACTTGCATTCGAAACCGAGTATGTGGAAGGTATGCAGTTTGATCGTGGGTACATTTCACCTTACTTCGTCACCGACCCCGAGCAGATGGAATCAGTCATTGAAGAACCCTACCTGCTGATCCATGACAAGAAGATTTCCGCTGCCAGCGATATTGTTCCTATTCTCGAAAAGCTGGTACAGGTTGGGAAACGTGAGTTGGTCATCATCGCCGAGGACATTGACGGCGAAGCGCTGGCCACACTCGTACTTAACAAGCTGCGGGGCATGCTCAATGTTCTGGCAGTGAAAGCGCCTGGTTTTGGCGACCGCCGCAAGGCTATGCTGCAGGACATCGCAGTCCTGACCGGCGGCACCGTGGTTACGGAAGAACTTGGCCGTAAACTTGAATCTGTTACTATCTCTGATCTTGGGCAGGCCGGCAAGGTTGTTGCATCCAAGGACGACACCACAGTAATAGAAGGCAAAGGGGATAGCGCCAAGATTAAAGGCCGGATTGAAGAGATCAAAGTCGAAATCGATAAATCGACAAGTGACTATGATCGCGAAAAACTGCAGGAACGCCTGGCGAAGCTTTCCGGCGGCGTGGCCGTCATTCGTGTCGGCGCTGCAACCGAGACCGAGCTGAAAGAGAAGAAGCATCGTGTTGAGGATGCACTTTCCGCTACACGCGCAGCTGTGGAAGAAGGCATTGTCCCCGGTGGTGGTGTTGCACTGTTGAACGCAATGGTCGCCATCAAGGATATGAAAGACGACGATGACGACGTCAATGTGGGCATCAACATTGTCCGCAAAGCTCTGATCAAGCCGATGGAGGGCATTATTGAGAATGCCGGCCTCGACGGGGCAGTTGTTGCCGACACCATTTCTCGCAAGCAGGCTGAAGCCAAGAATGTCAAGCTGGGCTTTGACGTAATCACAGCTGAGTACGTCGATATGGTGAAATCCGGAATCATTGACCCCGCCAAGGTAACCAAGGGTGCGCTGGAAAATGCTGCCTCAATCGCAGCTATGATCCTGACCACTGAAGCGTTGATTACCGACATTCCACAGGATGAACCGCCCGCGCCACCGATGCCCCAGTACTAAACCAGGGCAGGTAGATTGTAAAATGTTATGGAGAGGTTGTGCCGGATCGGCACAGCCTCTTTTTTTTGTGAGAAACGGGAGATATTCAGGGGGGTTGTTCTCCCCGTATTGAAGCTCCATTTAATGAATGGAATCATGTATACCGGGCCCGGATCTCCTGCTTTCGGAATGACTGCCCAGAGTTCTCCCCCTGTCTTGTCGAGTGTGCAAGGGATCTCTGCTGCCCCTGTTCTTTTCAGAAGACGAATTGGCAGCTTTACATAGCCTGTCTCCGTTTTCCCTCGCCCGGTTATGCAGGAATCCACTTGATTTTCCGCCACACGATCTGCCTCAAGCCGACAGAACGAAGGATGATTTTGGTTCGTTGGTATCTCACACAGACAATCTGCGAAATTTGTCAGACAGTGTAATCTGTGTGATCAGCAGTTCCAGCCCAAACAGCGGTTCCCGTCAATATCTGCAGGATGTCAGGATGCTGTCAATCGGGGATAGAATCTTGTGGGAAAATCCATTCATGGAAAAAAGTTCTATTCATATACAGAGAGGGTAAAGTAGAAATGAGCGTATCTGAAGGAAAAGTGCTGCGTAGATCCCGTAGAAACCGGATTGTAGCCGGAGTATGCGGCGGATTGAGTGAGTTTTTCGGGATCGGTGCCTTCTGGTTCCGGCTGCTGTTTTTCATCCTGCTGCTGCCGGGCGGGCTGCCGGGCATTGTGCCTTACCTCATCCTGGTGTTGATTATCCCCAAAGCCTGACTGAGCGGTTTGAAAGGCTGCCTGGGGGAATACGGATGGAGCAGCTGCAGAGCCTGCTCCTTCTGCGCGTAGATATGCCGGAGATTATCCGATCCAGCCAAGGATTGTACCGAGCACAACAAGTGCCAGCAGCACTGCGCATCCGGTGGCGAAGATTTTGGTTGTGATCCGGAAAAAAGCTTTGATTACGCCCCAGGCAAGGGCGATCCCTGCAAGGATTAATACCACGTTCAAGAGGTTGGATTCAGTCGGAAAAAGCATCCATGCTCCTTTTCAGTTTTAATGGAAAGCCGATACGATCTGGCCGTATTTGAAAACGGTTTCCACAAGATTTACTCCAAATCGATAACCCAGATGCCGGTAATCAGGCGCATTCAGTACAAGAATGTCAGCCTTTTTTCCGTTGGCAAGACTACCGGTATCCTGTTCAATTCTTATCGCAGCAGCTGCATTAATCGTCGCGGCGGCAATCGCCTCTGCAGGAGTCAGGCGCAGATAGCGGCAGGCCAATGCCAGCGCAAACTGCATACTCTCACCCCATGCTGTCCCCGGGTTCAGATCCGTTGCCAGCGCCAGAATGCCGCCAGCTTCGAGGATCTGTTTCGCCGGAGTGTAGGCTGGAGATGCCAGGCCGAAAGGTGTATTCGGCAGGGAAACAGCGACTGTATCTGAAGCACCCAACCGTAAAATTTCTTCTTCCGGCGTAACCACAAGATGGTCTGCAGACGCAGCGTTTAATGTTGCTGCAAGAGCTGTGCCGCCAAGGTTCTTAAACTCGTCAGCATGGATTTTCAGAGGGAAGCCCAGATCCTGCGCTGTTTCCAGGATCCGGCGGCTCTGGGCCAGATCGAACGCGCCCTCCTCACAGAAAACGTCCACAAAGGGAAGTGTGCGCTGTGGGGAGCGTTGCAGCCACCACCTTTTAACTGCGGGAAGCATCTCATTGCAGACGAGGTCTGTATACCGGTCGGTCTGCCCTTTGTATTCCGGCGGCACCGCATGTGCACCGAGAAACGTCGGTACAAGGTCAACAGGGTGCAGTTCATCCAGCTGGAGGATTGTCTCCAGCAGTTTAATTTCAGTTTCTGTGTTCAGCCCATACCCGGTTTTAACTTCAGCTGTCGTTGTACCGTGTGTCAACATCTGATCCAATCGTGGAAGCGTTTCACTGATAAGCTGTTCAACACTGGCTGCCCTGGTCTTGTTCACCGTTGAGATAATACCGCCGCCGGATGCCATTATTTCCATGTAGCTTTTTCCGGCAAGCCGCTGTTCAAACTCCAGTGCGCGGTCGCCTGCCCACACAAGATGGGTATGGGGGTCGACAAAACCGGGGAGGACCACTTTCCCGCCGGCATCGAAGCTGGTTTTAGGATGGTACCTGCTGAGGAAGTCTTCACTTTTGCCGGAAGCGATAATCCTGCCCAGGTTGACAGCAAGCGCACCATTGGAGATAAGCCCCAGTTCGCCCAGCGTATGCCCGCGCTGGGGGGTTTCTGTGAGCGTTAAAAGCTGATTGGCTGAATGAATCAACAGATCGATTTCCATTAGTCAATCTCCCTGGACCGGCGAAACGTTTTGTATGAATAATCGCCTGACGCCGAGCTGGAAAATAAGCAGTGCAATTAAATTCAATCCAATCGACAGCACAAGGCTGGTGTTCAGGCCAAGGTAATAAAGGCCCGGAGCCAGCACTGCCCCGATGGCATGTCCCAATTCGAGAGAAGCGATTACAACCGCTGCTGCAGTACCACGTGCCAGAGGGACCATCTCGGTTATCATCGGGAACAGGCTTACCAGCGCAAATTCAAATCCTATGTAGAACAGGAACAAACCAATCAGGCTGCCCAACAGACCGTATTGCAGGAATATAATGCAAACAGCACCGAGGATGGATACCGTGATGCCCAGTACGACCGCCAGCTGCTTCCCGATACGATCTGTGATCAGTGCTACGCCCCCTTCTCCCATCACTTCAGCTGCCCCGAGGACCATGGTGGCTGCGCCGATCTGGGCGATAGAGAGGCCGAAGCTGTCCTCCATCCATGCACCATAGACAACATAAATAATCTGGTTGGACACACAGATCAGAAATGTGAAGACCATGGCAGCTGCGATACCAGGCCTAGAGAGAAGCTCGCTCAGAACTTTTGTGAGCTTCTGTGACTGTACCTGCCGCTTTTTTGTGTCTACATTCCTGTAGATGAGGAAAGTCAGCAGCAGGACAGCTGCTGCCAGAATCGGCCATGGCGTGCGCCAGGTACCGGCTGCGATCAGCATTCCCACGAGAGGAATCCCGATCAGTGAAGCGGTGGACCAGCTGAACTCTGATATGGCAATAGCCCGGCCGCGGCGTTCGTAGGAAATATGGTCTCCCAGGTAAGCCAGAACAGCGGGATCGAAAATTGCTTTTGCCGCAGCGATAAGCAGAAGGCCGATAATGAAGCCGCTCATGGTCGGAACAATACTTGTAGCAAGAAAGCCGAAGATTGCCAGGCTGGTTCCGATAAACATGGCAGTTTTACGGTCCAGGATGTCGACCAGAGATCCCAGTGCCGGGCCGAAAATGCCCACAAAAGACCGTAGTGAGACGATATTTGCTGCACTTTGCAGCGAGATCCCCAGGCTGCGGGCGAATACTGGCAGGAAGGGATAAACCAGGCGATAGCCGGTATTGATGGTAAGGCGTGTTAGTGCGAGTGTGATCAACCCATCCGGAATTCCGATACGCTGCAGTATTTTCCCCCGGGTTGAGAGCTGTGGTGTTTGGGCCATGAGGACCTTTCTGAGAGATGATGTTTCCGGTTCGTGTTACCCGGCAGCAGCCGGCAGAGAGGAAGTAAAATCCGATAAAGGCAAATCCTGCTGCCAGGCTCAACCCGACAGTGCTCAGTCGAGCATCGGTATTTTTATCCCGAAACGCCTCGCTGCGTCAATAGCCTGCTGGTATCCGGCATCCGCATGGCGGGCAATGCCAAGCCCCGGGTCTGTGGTCAGCACGCGCTGCAGCCGTTCCGCTGCTTCAGGCGTGCCGTCGGCTACGATCACCTGGCCCGCATGCTGGCTGAACCCAATCCCAACACCACCTCCGTGGTGGAATGAAACCCAGGTAGCACCACCGACAGCGTTGATCATCGCGTTCAGGATAGGCCAGTCGCTGACGGCATCGGTACCGTCCTGCATTCCCTCGGTTTCGCGATTGGGAGAGGCTACAGACCCCGAGTCAAGGTGGTCGCGGCCGATCACAATCGGTGCGCTGACAACACCTTCTGCAACCATCCTGTTGAAGCGCAGGCCGGCCTTAACACGTTCACCATAACCAAGCCAGCAGATTCGGGAGGGCAGTCCCTGGAACTGTACTTTTTCCCGCGCCAGTTTAATCCAGCGGTGCAGTGCTGCATCCTGCGGGAACAGCTCCAGGATCGCTTCATCCGTGCGGTAGATATCTTCAGGGTCACCGGAAAGTGCCACCCAGCGAAATGGACCTTTGCCTTCGCAGAAGAGCGGCCGGATATAGGCCGGTACAAACCCCGGGTAGTTAAAAGCATCCTTGATCCCCTGATCGAAGGCGCGCTGCCGCAGGTTATTTCCGTAATCGAACACTTCTGCTCCCCGGCTCTGCATTATCAGCATGGCCTGCACGTGGCGCGCCATGGAGTGAGCACTCAACTTCGCATACCCGGCTGCATCCTGTTTGCGCAGCGCTATTGCTTCTGACAGGCTCAACGTATGCGGCACGTAGCTGAGCAGATCGTGGGCCGGTGTCTGGTCGGTGACAACGTCGGGAGTAATGCCGCGCGCCACAAGTTCGGGGAAAACTTCCGCTGCGTTTCCGATAAGGCCGATAGAGAGCGGCAGCTTCTTTTCTACAGCTGACCGGACGAACGCAAGTGCAGTATCCAGATCTTCTTCGACCCGGTCCACATATTTGTGATCCAGTCTGCGCTGTGCCCGTTCCGGGTCCACTTCAACAACCAGCGCTACGCCATCATTCATGGTGATGGCCAGCGGCTGTGCGCCTCCCATCCCGCCCAGTCCGGCGGTCAGCACAAATTTCCCGGCGAGTGACGGCCAACCGTGCTTTGAAGCCAGAGAGGCGAGAGTTTCATACGTTCCCTGCAGGATCCCCTGGGTGCCGATGTAGATCCACGAGCCGGCTGTCATCTGCCCGTACATCATCAGGCCTTTGCGATCCAGTTCATCAAAGTGTTCGGCAGTTGCCCAATGAGGGACGAGATTGGAATTAGCGATGAGGACGCGCGGGGCGTCTGGATGAGAGCGGAATACGGCTACAGGTTTTCCGGATTGAACGAGCAGTGTTTCATCCGGTTCCAGCTGAATCAGGGATTGAAGAATGGCGTCAAAGCATTCCCAGTTTCGGGCAGCTTTCCCGCGTCCGCCATATACAACAAGCTCCGCAGGATTCTCGGCAACCTCAGGATCCAGGTTATTCTGGATCATGCGGAAGGGAGCTTCGATTTGCCAGTTCTTGCATGAAAGTCTGGTACCACGAGGGGCTTTAATAGACCGTGATACTGTCATGATCACCTCCGTTGGAAAGTTGGGTCAGTTGTGATGGACAGTCAGGAGACTCTGACTGCTTCAAACCGGAAGGAGCCGGTCTCCTTTTTCCATCCCTGATGTACGAGAACGTGAACAGGCAGGTCTTTGCTGCTTGTCCGGGATACGGCAGTTGTTCAGGAGCCCCGACGGTGTTTGCACATCGGTTGCTTCTGTCTTCATTATAGAATGGGAAAGGATAGGTGGATACCTGTTCCCCATAAAAACAAAAACCGCCCACTTTATCGCAGGCGGCAGTGTTTCAGAAGGTAAAAGGGGTCAATACCCTTTCTCGTGGTACGTGTCAGCGAGTTTATCGAAGGTTGCATCATTCAGGCGTTTGATCAATTCCTGCTGTGTGTCCGACCAGATATCGTGGATCGGGCAGCGATCGGAGTAAGGGCAAACGTGATCATTGGCGACACATTCGTTAAGCAGAATTGGACCGTCTATTGCTTCAATTACTTCACGCAAGGTAATTTCTTCTGGCGGGCGGGAGAGAGAAACCCCGCCGCGAGCACCACGAGAGGTGTGGACAATACCGGCAACGGACAGTTGGGAGATGATCTTGGCTAGAAATGAGGGGGGGATGCCCTGCTCGGCTGCAATCGCACTTGTCGCCGCCCGGCTGTTGGGGTCCATCGAAGCCAGGTGAAGAACGGCGCGCGCAGCATAGTCCGCCTGTCGCGTAATCTGCATACTTCCTCCAATTATTTACCTGTATAAAACCTTCAAGGTAATAGTTATCTGAATATGACCAATTTTACTGTTAAGTATTATGTTTAACAAGTGTGCACTGTCACAAGAAGAGTGTGAGGATTTACGAGTATGCCCTGTATACCCGGTGGAGGATCATGGTATCATTAGCGCAGTCAGAGCCTGGCTCGACTGTGAATCTGAGTGAGAACCAATAGGAGGACCCGTGAAAAAAATCGCAGTCATTGGCGTTGGGTATGTGGGCCTTGTTACCGGCACCTGTTTTGCAGATCTCGGGAACCATGTTATCGGCCTGGATATCAACGAGGAGAGAATCAAGAATTTAAAAAATGGTGTTCTGCCTATCTATGAACCGGGATTGCAGGAGATAGTTAACAGGAACATCAGTGCCGGCCGGCTGACTTTTACCACGTCTTATACAGAAGCACTCAACGATGTGGAATTTGTTTTTATTGCAGTGGGAACACCGGAAGCAGTCGATGGCGATGCGGATCTCCAGTATGTGCGCGCAGCAGCGGAAGAAATTGCCAGAACGATGGATTCTCCTCTTGTCATTATTAATAAATCAACTGTACCGGTGGGTACAGGCGACTGGGTTTCGGATATTATTCGGGAGACCCAACCGGAGTCGATTCCGTTCTCGGTCGTATCCTGCCCGGAGTTCCTGCGTGAAGGCTCAGCGATTGCTGATTTTATGAACCCGGCACGGACTGTTCTCGGATCGACGGATCTGGAAGCAGCGGAGAGGGTTGCACACCTTCACCTGCCGCTGCGAGCGCCCATTGTTATCACAGATTTGCGTACTGCTGAGATGATCAAATATGCTTCCAATGCCTTTCTGGCAACGAAGATTTCCTTTATCAATGAAATCGCCAACATATGTGAATCACTGGGAGCTGATGTCAAGGAAGTTGCAGCCGGAATGGGGTATGACCCCCGTATCGGATCACATTTTCTGGAGGCCGGGCTTGGCTACGGCGGATCCTGTTTTCCGAAGGATGTTAAAGCGCTTGACTATATGGCCAATAAAAATGGAAACCAGTCGCGTGTGCTCAAGGCTGTGATGGAAGTTAATGATGAACGCAGGGTTATGCTTGTTGATAAAGCCAGAAGCGAACTTGGTGAACTGAAAGGCAAAGTCATCGGCTTGATGGGCTTAACCTTCAAACCCAATACGGACGATCTGCGGGATGCACCGGCGCTTGACATTGCCCGCCAGCTGCTTTCTGAGGGAGCAGCGCTGAAGGGTTACGATCCGGTTGGTATGCCGGGTGTGAAGAACGAAATCCCTGAAATCCAGATGGCAGAAAATCCATACGATCTTGTAAAGGATTGTGATGCAGTACTGATCTGTACAGAATGGAACGAATTTAAACATCTGGATCTTCAACGCCTGGTGGTAGCGATGCGGCAGCCGGTGGTGATTGATGGCCGGAATATTTATGATCCGGTTCAGATGACAGCACACGGTTTCCGCTACTTTGGTGTAGGGCGCGGCTACCTGCCAGGGGGCGAAGTGATGGGGGGCAGTCTCGCCGAATGAATTCCATACACAGAGGAAAAACCGGATGACTGTTTCGACTGGACCGGTACAGGATGTGACGTTAAAAAATGGACTGCGGATCCGGCTGAAAGAGATCCATACTGCTCCTCTGATCAGCAGCTGGATCTGGTATCGGGTTGGTTCTCGGAATGAGATTCAGGGCATCACCGGTATCTCACACTGGGTTGAGCATATGCAGTTTAAAGGGACACCCCGTTATCCGGCGGGTATCCTTGATCGCGCCATTTCACGAAGCGGCGGAATCTGGAATGCCCTGACCTACCTGGATTGGACCTGTTATTTTGAAACCATGCCTTCCGACCAGATCGACCTGGCCCTTGATCTGGAAGCAGATCGGATGGTTAACAGTCTGTATGACCCGCAGGAAGTCGCTTCGGAGCGGACTGTGATTATCTCCGAACGCCAGGGGCATGAAAACGAACCGTACTATCGGCTCGGAGAAGAAGTACAGGCTGCTGCGTTCCGGGTCCACTCCTATCACCACGAGGTTATTGGAGATCAGATCGATCTGGAACGGATGACACGTGATGATCTCTACCAGCATTACAGGCGCTACTATGTGCCCGGTAATGCCATTCTCGTTGTTGCCGGGGATTTCCAGACTTCTGAGATGCTGGACCTTATACAGGAAAAATTCAGCGGGATCCCCTGTGCAGAGGTACAAAACTTCCAGACCAGGCCTGAACCTGTTCAGAAGGGGGAGCGCCGGGTATATGTTGAAGGTCCCGGAGATACTTCCTTTCTGGAGGTGGGGTACCATGCTCCTGCCGGATCCGACCCCGATTTCATTCCCATGATGGTGCTGGATAGTGTGCTGTGTGGTCCTTCCAGCCTGAACCTTTTCGGCGGGGGGATCTCCAACCGCACGTCGCGTCTTTATCAGGCGCTGGTGAAAGGGGAACTGGCTGCCGGAGTGGGTGGTTCTCTGAGTGCTACTATCGATCCTTTTCTGTATTCGATTCAGGCTACTATTCGCCAGGACAAAACTGCCGGGGATACGCTGGTTGCACTTGATACTGAAATCGAGCGTGTACTAAATAACCCGCTCAAGATGGATGAAATCAACAAAGCGATTCGACAGGCTCAGGCGCTGTTTGCCTATGGTAGTGAGAGTATAACCAACCAGGCTTTCTGGATGGGTTACAGCGAAATATTTGCAGATTACAGCTGGTTTACCGGTTACCTGGATCGGATTGAAGCGGTCACACCTGAACAGGTTCTCATCACTGCACGGAAAATCCTGCGCCCACAGAACCGCACAGTAGGCATCTATCAAAGTCAGGATGAGGTTCCTGCATGACAAAGCTATTATCTGTTCCCGAATTTGACATTCGCTCGCTGCCAGGCCCAGATACCATTCACCGGGCACAGACAGAAAACGGGATTACCATCCTGGTGCGAGAAAATTTTTCCAGTCCGTCCGTTGTGATTTCGGGCATTCTTATCTGCGGCAGTCTGGATGAAACCCCGGAGCAAGCTAGCCTGGCAGATCTGACTGCCTCAGCTTTAAAAACCGGTACCGGATCCCGCTCCTTTAACGAAATTCATGAAGCACTGGAATCCATTGGCGCCAGCCTGGGGATTGGTTCTGCAACCCATTCAACATCTTTCCGAGGGAAGGCACTGGCTGCGGATCTGCCTGTTGTGCTGGAAGTTCTTTCGGATGTGCTCATCCATCCTGCTTTTCCGGCGGAGGAGTTTCAGCGTTTGAAATCGGAGAAGCTGACAGGCCTTGCTATCCGTGATCAGGATACCGGCGCGCAGGCGGGGATAGCTTTTGATGCGCTGGCGTATCCGGAACATCCATACGGCATCCCGGGCGATGGTTCTGTGGAGACGGTCAGTGCGCTGAATCGATCAGACCTTATCCGGTTCCATAACGAAAGGTATGGCCCACGGGGAATGATTGTAGCGATCACCGGTGCCATTGCTGCTGCAGAAGCCGAGGCACTCGTGGCACAGAGCCTGGGAATCTGGTCCAACCCTGACCGGGTGCAACAACCCCCTCTGCCTGCCCTTGCACCACGCACGGGGCCTGCCCGGCAGGATGTCTTTTTGCCGGGAAAATATCAGAGTGATTTGATCATTGGTATACCGGGCCCCAGTCGGTACGACCCCCTTTATCTGGCTGCCTCCATCGGGAATAGTATTCTCGGACGGTTTGGGTTGTTTGGCCGGATCGGAGACAGTGTACGCGAAGCGGAAGGGTTGGCATATTATTCCTACAGCTCAGTTGAGGGTGGGCCGGGGCCGGGGCCATGGAAAGTCTCTGCGGGTGTGAATCCTGCGAATATTGAGCGGGCGATAACACTTATCACGGAAGAGCTCAAACGTTTTATCAGTGAACCCGTAACCAGCGAAGAACTCCTTGAGAATAAGACCCACTTCATTGGCAGGTTGCCGCTGCAGCTTGAATCCAACGAGGGCGTGGCCAGTGCACTGCTGAGTATGGAGCGATACCAGCTTGGACTGGATTACTACCAGCAGTATCCACAGGCTGTGCAGGAAGTTACAGCTGACCAGATTCTGGCTGTCGCCCGGCAGTATATCGATCCAGGGAAACTGGTCGTTGCCACAGCTGGATCCTCAGAATAGGAAATAGACAGTGATTGCGGTAGGGATCGATCTGATCGAAATTGACCGCATTGCCGGGGTTATCAACCGCCATGGCTGGCGTTTCTTCGAACGATGCTTCACCCTGCAGGAGATCATTGCTGCGGATGGGAAACTGGAGGCTTTCGCCGTGCGATTTGCCGCCAAGGAAGCTGCTTCGAAAGTGCTGGGTACCGGCATTGGCAGAGTTGGCTGGAGAGAAATCGAGGTAGTGGACCTTCCCTCCGGACAGCCACAGCTGTGTTTATCCGGTGCAGCTGCTGAGGTTGCAAGAGACCTCAGGCTGGAACATTTCAGTGTGAGCCTTACCCATACAAAGGACTATGCTGCTGCTGTGGTTGTGGCAGGATCTGTGGGGTCTCCGGATTGAAACATAGCACAGGGAGCAGTGTGAAAAGCCAGGAGGATGGAATGGGATCGATAAAAATTGGTATGGTGCATGAAGCACAGGAAAAAGTAACTCCTGCCAAATCGGCGGTTCATATTGGTAGTGGTTCACTGCAGGTATATTCAACCCCCTCCATGGTTTCTTTTGTTGAGCGATCCTGCCATGAACTGATGGCGCCGCACCTGCTTCCAGAGAAGACCTCTGTCGGGTCTCATGTGGATATTTACCACCTTGCTCCTACGCCTTTGGGCAGCACCGTTCGTGTCCGGGTCGAGGTGATCGGGGTTGATGGCATCAAGGTTAGGTTCACGGCGGAAGTATGGGATGAACAGGAATTGGTGGGGAAGTGTGAACATGAGCGGGCAGTGATAGACTCTGATCGATTCCTGCGGCGGGTCCGTGAAAAACAGGTTCAGGTATAAAAAAAGCTCAAAGGACATTTTTGACGAAATACCGCTTGCGTGGTATACTCTTGCGACACTCCCGCCAGTTTTCCGGCGGGAGAAATTCTGCCCGGAGAGGGCGTCAAAATACCACACTTCCTGATCTGTGGCAGGCGTGCCGGTTGGCCAACCGGTTCTGCCCGGAGATGATGGAAGTGAACGTGTAACGCAGAGGAGGTTTGTTATGGCCGTTATTAACATGAAAGAACTGCTTGAGACAGGGGTACATTTCGGACACCGCACGCGAAAATGGAACCCAAAGATGAAACCTTTCATCTTCACCGAACGCAACGGGATCCACATTATCGACCTGCAGCAAACTCTTGAGTCATTAACAGAAGTTTATAATCTTGTTCGCGATACCGTGGCGGATGGCGGCTCAATCCTTTTTGTAGGAACCAAACGCCAGGCACAGGAAACAATCCAGTCCGAAGCCGACCGCTGTGGTATGCCGTATGTCAATTCGCGCTGGCTGGGCGGGACTCTGACGAACTGGCAGACGATCCGCAGCCGTATCAATGAACTGGAACGCCTTGAAAAACAGCGCGACGAAGGCATCTTCGAGAAACTGACCAAGAAGGAAGTGCTGACTCTGACGCGCAAGATGGATCGCCTTGAAGAACGCCTTGGTGGTATCCGCAAGATGCAGCGCGTACCGAATCTTCTCTTTATAGTGGACGTTCGCCGCGAAGAGACTTCCATCCATGAAGCAAACCTGCTTGATATTCCTGTGACCGCAATGGTTGATACTAATTGCGATCCTGAAGGTGTTGATTACATAATTCCGGCGAATGATGACGCTATCCGCGCTATCAAGCTGATCTGTTCGAAAATTGCTGACGCAGTTCTTGAAGGAAAGGCTTTGCGGAAGGATGTGGAAGAGGAAATTGATGAGCCGGGTGCTGGAGAAGCCGCTGAGAAACCCGTTGAGGAAATTGAAATTCCAGACGAGGAACTGCTCGGCGCAGCAACACTGGCAAAACTAAAGAGCGGCGAGTATGACGCGGAAGCCGGCCGCGCAGAAGCGTCAGAACAAGCTGACAGCGAAAAAGCGTCAGAAAAAACCGACGCTGACGAAGCCGGCGAAAACCAGGAAACTGACGAAGAAACTGATGAGTCCGAAGAGGACTGAGGATCTGAGGTAGAGTAATGACAATTTCCACTCAACAGATTAAAGATTTGCGTGAAGCTACCGGCGCGGGAATGCTGGACTGTAAAAAAGCGCTTGAATCAAGTGATGGCGATTATGAAAAAGCTCTGGAGTTCCTGCGAGAAAAAGGAATGTCCAAAGCAGAAAAAAGATCGGATCGGGAAGCATCCAACGGCATGATCGACCTGTATTCGCACGGTGATGGCCGTGTGGGTGTTATGGTTGAAGTAAACTGTGAGACAGATTTTGTTGCCCGCACAGAGCAGTTTCGTGTGTTCGCCCATGAAATTGCTTTGCAGGTAGCTGCAGCTTCTCCTCGCTGGATCCAGCCGGAGGATGTCCCGGAGGATCTGGTTGTTGAAAATCGGGCTGCTGCTGCCGAAATGGCTGCAGCCGAAGGCAAACCCGATAATATTATTGAGCGGATCGTGGAAGGCAAGCTGGCAAAGTTCTATGATGAAAACTGCCTTTTGCGCCAGGAATATATCCGTGACGACAGCAAAACAGTTGAGGATCTTCTCAAGGAGAACATCGTTTCAACCGGTGAAAAAATCGTCATCCGCCGCTTTGCACGGTGGGAACTCGGCGAAGCCGAGGAATGAATAAATCCAGGCCAACTCAGGTTGGCCTTTTTTTTTAGTATCTACTATTCTGGATACGAAGAAAAACTGAACTGGAAGGAGCATGGATCAGAATGACAGATCAAAACCATGTAGATAATACAGGAAAACCGAGATACCGACGGGTTTTGCTTAAATTAGGTGGTGAGGCACTGGCAGGACCGCAGGGATTTGGGATAGACCCCACCCGGGCGGAAGATGTAGCACGGCGGATCCAGCAAGTTCGAAATCTGGGAGTCGAAGTGGCGATTGTGATCGGTGCCGGTAACCTTTGGCGAGGCAGGGCCGGGATCGAGCGGGGTATGGAGCGTGCTACAGCTGACTACATGGGAATGCTCGGCACGGTTATGAACTCCATGGCGCTGATGGATGCGCTTGAACGTATCGGCATTGTCACACGAGTGATGTCTGCTGTGGAGATGCGTGCTGTGGCTGAGCCGTATATTCAGCGCAGAGCTATTCGGCATCTTGAGAAAGAACGCGTTGTGATACTTGGCGGCGGCACAGGGAACCCGTATTTTTCCACTGATACTGCAGCTGCACTGCGCGCAATGGAAATCGGTGCGGATATTGTGATCAAAGCTACCAAAGTTGATGGTGTCTATGATCGCGATCCTCAGGGGGATCCCGAGGCTGTACGGTTTGATAAGTTGACGTATATTGACGCACTCAACCGCAGGCTGAAAGTTATGGACAGTACAGCCATCTCGCTGTGTATGGATAATAATCTGCCGATTCTGGTGCTGGATATGTGGGAGAAAAACAGCCTGGTCACCGCTGTGAGCGGCGGCGATATTGGCACTTTCATTACCGGCTGACCAATCCAATCAATCCTTCGCAATTTTTTGCGTTTTGCATTATGCTATAGGCGAGTATCAACGGAATCATCTATCAAGGAGCTATCACATGGTTAATGATGTCCTGGTTGACGCTGAGTCACGCATGAAAGGTGCTGTGCGATCGCTGGAAGATGACATGGCTTCCATTCGAACGGGAAGAGCTTCTCCAGTCCTGGTGGAGCGGATGCTGGTTGAGTATTATGGCACACCAACGCCTATGAACCAGCTAGCTACGATCTCAGTTCCGGAGCCGCGCATGCTGGCAATAAGGCCATTTGATGCTGGCTCGATTAAAGATATCTCACGGGCTATTCAAGCCTCAGACCTGGGGTTAACACCGAACAGTGATGGCAAAATAATTCGCCTGAACATCCCTCCGCTGACCGAAGAACGTCGTCATGAACTGGTCCGTGTTGTCCGCAATCGTGCCGAGGAAGGGCGCGTTTCCATCCGCAATATCCGCAGGGATGTACTGAATGATCTACGGGATTTCGAACGCGAAAAAATGATCTCCGAAGATGAGGAGAAGAGGGGTAAAGACGAACTGCAGAAGCTGACAGATCATTATATTGAAGAACTCAATGAGACTGCAGAACGGAAGGAGAAAGAGGTCCTCGAAGTATAGGACATTTCCTCCAGCTGTTATGAAAGAAGAGCAAACCCTACGTAAGCCAGAACACGTGGCAATTATTATGGACGGAAATGGGCGCTGGGCGCGTGCCCGAAAACTGCCGCGTCTTGCCGGGCATCGTGCTGGTGTGGAAAATCTAAGGCGCATCCTGCGAGCTGCGGTTGAGTTTGATGTTCCTATTCTTACGATTTACGCTTTCTCAACGGAAAACTGGGATCGGCCTGCCGATGAGGTCGAAGGGCTGATGAATATTCTGCAGGACGTTATTGATCATGAACTGGACGAATTACACAAGAACGGTGTGCAGCTGCGTCATATTGGCAGGCTGGAAAAACTCAGCCCTGTGCTGCAGGAAAAGGTCCAGCATGCGATCGATCTCACCAGTAACAATGACACCCTGGTGTTGAATATCGCCTGGAATTATGGCGGCCGGGATGAAATTCTCTACGCCATCCAGTCGATGATGGAGGACGGCCTTTCTCCGGCAGATGTTACGGAAGAGACTTTTTCACGATACCTGTTTACCGCCGGGATCCCGGACCCTGACCTGATCATTCGTACTTCCGGGGAAATGCGGGTGAGCAACTTTCTGATCTGGCAGGGTGCCTATGCAGAGTACTATGTTACAGACACCTATTTCCCGGATTTTGATAGAGACGCATTCCGCGCAGCGCTGGACAGCTATGCTGCAAGGGACCGGCGCTTCGGCCGCGTTCATTCCACCTGAATCAAGGATAATATGCATGCGGCGTGAACGGATTATTGTAGTCTTACTGCTGCTGCCCTCGATTGTCTGGCTGGTTGCCGTTGGGGGCTGGGTATATAACCTAATAATTACATTGATTCTTTCGCTGGCGGCGCTGGAATACGGCAGGCTTTTTATTCCTTCAGGATTACGCCCATCTCTTCCGCTGCTTGCCGGTGGTACCGCTGCACTCGCGCTGGCGCGCGGGCTTTCACTTGATATCTGTACTTTTCTTCTCAGTACCCTGATCATGATCACCCTGATTTGGCATCTGGTAGATTTTGAACGTGGTGCAGAGACTTCCGGCACTGATTTCGCGATAACCGTTTCCGGTATACTGTACGTTGGCTGGATTGGCTCCTATTTGATTTCGCTGAGGGCCATGCCTGATGGCCTTTGGTGGCTGCTGCTGGCGCTGCCCAGCACCTGGATGGCTGATTCTGCTGCGTACCTTGTCGGGAGCCGCTGGGGGAAACGCCACCTTGCTCCAAGGCTGAGTCCAAACAAAACCTGGGAAGGGTATCTGGCCGGTGTGGTCGCTGGAACTGTACTGGGAGGGGTGTTTGCAGTACTCTGGCGGATCGGTGCCGGCAGTGATTCACTGTTATCCTGGAACAGTGGGATGCTGATGGGATTTCTGCTATCCGTTTTCTGCACCCTGGGCGATCTGGGAATAAGCATGTTCAAGCGCCAACTGCATGTCAAGGACACTGGACACCTGCTGCCAGGCCATGGTGGTGCACTTGACCGAATCGATACCTGGATCTGGGCGGCTGCGCTCGGCCAGGCTGTAGTGTGGTTATTGGTGAGATAATATCGGGCCTGCAGGAAAATCACCTGCATACGGACCAGCGTCGATAGAACGGTATGGTTTACTCAAAATATGAAGATCCTTTCAGCACGAACCAGCCTGAATGCTCTTTTTAGCTTTTTTGAATATCCGTGGAATTTTTTCTTCCTTCAACAGGGGAAACCTCCGGAAGGCATCAGCCTGCAGGGATTCCGTGGGGGGTGGTTTGTTTTGAACTGTAGAATAAAAACAGCGGATGGATATTAAGCTGTTTTCAGGAGAGAAAAATATTAAATTCAGGGATGGTGGAAGGAACTCTGATGGTAAAAGTAGTGTGTCACAATTGCCGCGATGAGGAAGGCAGACTCACCTGAAATGGGCAGTAAACGGTTCGTTTATCAGATAGTCATCACCA
>JAFGNH010000152.1 GCA_016927115.1 Anaerolineales bacterium
AATTAACCTTCAGTCAAGAAACGTAACATCTGCCGGCATACCCGGTTTGAGTTCATGGTAGGCGTTTGGCAAAGTAATCTCAACAGCATAGACCGTGGTCAGCCGGCCTTCCACCGTCTGCACGTTGCGCGGTGTGAATTCTGCCTCATCAGAGATGCGGTCGACCGTGCCGCTGAAGACTTGCTCCGGGAACGAATCAACCCGGACCTCGACCTCCTGGCCGACGCAGACCTGCCCGTACTGGTCTTCAGGAATATACACGGTAAGTGTAACTTCATCCAGCTGGCCGATAACGTATACGGTTGTTCCTGCCGGCGCAATTTCTCCCACCTCGATATTCCTGGCAGTGACAATTCCATCCACCGGTGCGGACACTTCCAGCTTCGCCTGCTGCACCTGCAGGAGCTGCAAGGCTGCCTGAGCCTGCTCCAGGTTCGCTTCAGCCTGTGTGATGGCTGTCTCCGCCTGGCGCACTGCTGCGAGAGCTGCCTGCACCTGCAGCGAATCCTCACCTGTTTTGAAGCTGTCCAGGACTATTCGGGCATTTTCCAGCCTGGCCTGTGAGACAGCGACCCTTGCGCGCCCTTCCAGCACTTCTTCAGCCGCAGTGGTGCTGAGCAGCCGGTCATACTCCTGCTGTGCGGAAACGAGATCGGCCTCGGCCGCATTCAACTCTTTTTCAGCTGCATCCTCAAGCTCTGTCCGGTCCTGCGCCAGTCGTACCTGGTCCAGTGTCATGTCAGCAAGGCTGTAGTGTGCCCGGGCTTCCACAAGGCGCTGTTCCACCGCGACGAAGTCATCATTGCTGGCATCTGCAAGGACCTGCGCAAGGTCAGCCGCATCGAAAGCCAGAGCTTCTTCCGCTTCGCCTACCTGGGCTTCTGCAGCCAGCCTTTCTTCCGTGCGATCGAAGTACCACACCGGAAGGTCAAAATCAGTCGGGGCAATGTTCACCCAGGTATGACTCCGGTTATTGGGGTCCTGTAAACGGGCTCCCTGCTCTGCCAGCAGCTGCTGTACTTTCGCGGAATCGAGCTGCGCCTGAGCTGCGTCCACAGTCGCTTCGGCTGCACTTACAGCAGCTTCCGCCTGAGCTGCCTGCGCATCAAGCAGTTCTCTATCCATGACAAACAGCAGATCGCCGGACTGGACACTGTCCCCTTCAGTGAAGAAGGCTTCCAGCACTTTCCCGCTGATTTCCGAAGCCACCTCATAGGTGTTGACTGAAATACTTCCGGATGCCGTAATCTGGCCATCCTGTTCAGTGGCGCCGATCGCCCCACAGGCACTCAACAGACCTGCTGCAACCAGCACAAGAATACTCTGCAATACTTTTCGTTTCATGCTATTCCTCCAGAATGTCCAGGACATTTTCACTTATATCCGTTTTCTAAACGCCAGTACACTTGCAACAAAATACGCCACACTCAGAATGATCAACATCCGAATCGATGGCCACAGGAAATCAAATCCCACACCCTTGAGCATCACCCCGCGCACAATGCTGAGATAATGCGTCACAGGCAGAAGTTCACTGATCACATAGGTCGCCAGCGGCATCCCCTCCCGGGAGAAGATCAACCCTGAAAGGATGATTGCCGGGATGATCACGATACCCACTGCCAGATACATCGCCTGCATCTGCGTGGTGGAAATATTCGAGATCAGCACGCCCATTCCCAGCGACCCGAGAATGAAGATCATGGTCAGCACAATGAGAAGCCAGATATTACCCACAATCGGGATATCAAACATCAACGTAGCCACAGCGAGCGTGGCAATTGTATTTACCAGCCCTACAAGCAAGTACGGCAGGATCTTGCCAAGCATCAGCTCCCACGACTTGATCGGTGTTACGATCAACTGCTCCATTGTGCCCTGTTCACGCTCGCGTACGATCGCCATTGCGGTCAGCAGTAGAGCCTGTACCTGCAGTACGATCGCGACCAGGCCCGGGATCATGTAGCGATCCTCCTTGGAATCCGGGTTGTAGAGCGTTTTCATATGCGTCACAATAGGCAAAGAAAGCTCCGTACCACCCACAGCACGCTGCAGCTGCTCGGTAAAGACATCCTGAATCGCCATCTGGGCGATCGCATCCAGCTTCAGCTGAGCGGTTTGTGCTACGGCAGGATCAGAACCATTGATATAGAATTGGACATGGGCAGTTTCACCGGTTGCCAGATCACGTCCGAACCCTTCAGGGATAAAAACCGCCGCATCTACATAACCACGGTCGATCAGATAGAGAAGCTCTTCTTCATCAAGAGCGTCATATGTCTGTTCAAAAGTACGGCTTGCTGTGAAATAGTCTACAAAGCGCCTGCTTTGATCTGTTTTTGAAAGATCAGCCACAGCCAGCGGAATATCCTGCAGCTCACCGGTAACGCCGTAGCCAAGCAGCACAAGCAGCATTGCCGGTAATACGATTATCATAAACAGAGTGCGCGGATCGCGCAGAATATGCAGGAACTCCTTTTTCATAATTGTCCGCAGACGGTCCATACCTTACTCCTTCTTATGCGGAAACAGTCGGGGGTGCAGCCAGTTCCTGCTCCCGAACTTGCTCCTGAACCATTGAAATAAACACATCTTCCAGTGATGGAATGATCTGCTCATGGCTGTGAACGGTGATTCCGTCTTTATCCAAAACATCAAACAGCCGTTTTAATGCTTTTTCATCTTTTACAGCCGCATGGATATACACTCCATGCAGCGATACTTCCAGTACACCCGGTATGGATTTGGCTCTCCCGAGTGCTTTGAGCGGTTGGTCGCAGTCGATTTCCACAAGTGTTCCCTGCAGGTTATCGCGCAGCGTATCCGGGCTGCTGACAGCAATGAGTCGTGCCTGGTACATCAGGCCGACTGTATTGCAGTATTCAGCTTCATCCATATAATGCGTGGTCGCCAGAATAGTGACTCCCCGTCCGGCCATTTCATAGATAAGATCCCAGAAAGCACGCCTGGACACCGGGTCCACCCCGGCTGTAGCCTCATCCAGGAACAGCATCGGCGGATCATGAGCGATCGCACAGGCCAGCGCCAGCCGCTGTCGCCATGCGCCCGAGAGATTACGGGTCAGCTCGTTTTCATGTTTATCCAGGCCGGCCATAGTGATCAACTCTTTGACCTTTTTCGGCCTTACTGCAGGGGGCACACCGTAGATCGATGCATAGAAAAACAGGTTTTCGCGTGGTGTAAGATCGTTATACAGGGCAAACTTCTGCGACATATATCCGATCTGACGCTTGATTTGCTCCGCCTCACGTTGAATATCATAACCAAGCACACTGGCGCTGCCTCCGGAAGGATTCAGGATGCCGCACAGCATACGAATCGTCGTTGTTTTCCCTGCCCCATTCGGCCCCAACAGCCCGAAGATTTCACCCCGGGGTATAAAAAAATTGACATTGTTAACTGCGGTGAAGCTTCCAAAACGCTTTGACAGATCTTGCGTTTCAACAACGTTATCCCCGTTCATGCCGCACTCCAGCCATTGGAGAGCATATGCACAAAAACATCCTCCATAGATGGCCTGGTTTTTCGGAGCAGTTTGATCTCGATCTTTTGCTTCCGGAAGGCAGCCTTCAAGGATTTGATAGTGCGGTCCGGTTCCGGAGTGGAAAGACGCAGCCGGTCTCCTACAGGCCGCCACGCCAGAATGCCTTCTGTGTTAGCAACAATCTCTCTCATCTGTTTCCGTGGTCGTGCTTTCACTTCCACAATTTCAAAAGGAAGCTCGGCGCTTAAATCCGCCGGAGTTCCCAATGTCAGCAGTTTCCCCTGGTGAAGGATCCCTACCTGCTCGCAGCGCTCGGCTTCATCCATGTATGGTGTGCTTACCAGGACTGTCACACCCTGCTGCACAACTTTAGAAAGGATGTCCCAGAGCTCACGCCGGGAAACAGGGTCAACGCCTGTAGACGGTTCATCCAGCAAAAGAATGTCAGGCTCATGGACCAGTGCACAGGCCAACGCCAGTTTCTTCTTCATCCCCCCGGATAGATTCCGGCTGCGGCGATCTTTAAAATCATCCAGCCTGGTGAAAGCCAGCATCTCCGGAATGCGCTCACGGCGCCTTTTATCCGGCACCGCCTGGATACTGGCAAAGAAGTTTAAATTTTCAATCACATTCAGATCCGGATAAAGACTGAA
>JAFGNH010000153.1 GCA_016927115.1 Anaerolineales bacterium
GCTGACCGGTGCGCTGGCAGGTGCGATGGCTCTGACAAAGGCTGTATTCCTGTATGTCGGGCTCGGGCTTGCTGCCGCGCTTCTGGTTGTTTTTATGGTGAAGCAGAGCCGGCCAGACAGGCGGCGATTCCTCAAGCTTACAGGGGTACTTGTCCTATCCACGGCCGCAGTTATTTTGCCGTGGATGCTGCGGAACAGAGTACTCCTGGGAACCTGGTCTGTTTCCGGCCGCGGGGGTTCGGTATTGAATATTCGGGCTGTGAAGAACCAAATGAACGACACGGAGTACGCCGGGGCGTTCTATTATTACGCTCCGCCGGCTCTCCAGGCACGGATCGGAAACTGGCTGGGCTTCGACGAAGCCGATCTGGAAGAGGGCGGCTCGCTGCAGCGGCTCAATCGTGCTGGGGACTCGGATTTTGGCCCCCGGGATCTGGAGGCAGAAAGGGCTGGAAGGCCGGAGGACGCGATATCTTTTTACCGTTCCGCCCGGGCTGAAAAGGTTCGCCTGGAGATGTATTATGCAGAACAGGGGGCCGAGAATCCCTCGCTGCTTGCTGAAGATACGCTCCAGCACAGAGCAATGCGGATGATCCTGTCTGATCCGGTGAAGCATCTGAAAACCACGCTTGTATTCCTGTGGCGCGGCATGTGGGTCGAAGTCCGCTTCAGGTATATTGTTGCCGGGTTTGCGGCGATCTGGATAATGGGGTTATGGGGGTTGCTGCGCCGGAACAGCGAAATGCTCGGGATAGCGCTGCCTTCTCTGGGGGTGTACCTATTTCATGGTCTCTTTTCTCACTTTATTCCACGCTACTCGATGATCCTGGTTCCGAATATGATGATCGCGATGATTGTGGGAGCCATCTGGCTTTGTGTATTCACGATTAATCGCTATCATTCATGGGTTGAAGCCAGGATGTCGAATCAGCGTAATACTGCTGGAAAAAACTGACTTTTAGATCGCAAATCGCGCGCGGGTAAAGGTTTATACCGTGGACGACCGGCAGTACTGGTAAAGGCGGATAATGAAAACAGGTGTGGGAGTGAGAGGAGGAAACCCGGTGTGCGATTTAAGAAGTGCTGCAATATCGTAATATCAACAGCGCAAGAGCGGGTATGGAAGGAAAGCGGCTGCGTTTGTGGGTCAACGGGGTGCCGGGTAATCAGTGGTACAGGGGGCTGACGGCTCATTTCCATCACCTGGTGGATAGAGCTCCCGGCTTCACAACAAACATTCCCCATAGACGTATCGATTATTCGTATGATACCCATCCCGGAATATTATCTGATAGAAGACGCTGAAGGCGCTAAGATCCCTCGATTTCGCTCGGGACAAACGCTGAGGGTGCCGAGATCCCTCGATTTCACTCGGGACAAACGCTGAGGGCGCTGAGATCCCTCGATTTCGCTCGGGACAAACGCTGAGGGCGCCGAGATCCCTCGATTTCGCTCGGGACAAACGCTGAGGGCGCTGAGATCCCTCGATTTCGCTCGGGACAAACGCTGAGGGCGCTGAGATCCCTCGATTTCACTCGGGACAAACGCTGAAGGTGCCGAGATCCCTCGATTTCGCTCGGGACAAACGCTGAGGGCGCCGGGAAAACTGAATGCTGAATGTGTAATCAGCTTCGCAGATTGCGTAACCATCGGTGTATGCATGCGTAATCCGGGAAATCAGTGGTTCTGTGCAATCTGTGGTACGGGGATAGAGGGATTCGGCCAGGGGGACAGGGCAGGGGCCCCCGGCCGGAAATCCCCGGGGCTGCTCCGGAGGTACGGTTATTATGGAGCAGCCCTCTTCATTTCAAAATGGAAACAATCTGAAATAAGAAAATAAGCTGTACCTGCTATTTGAAAAGAGCGGCGTGGATCTGTTCGGTAACGGCCCGGGGATCATCAGACTGCCACACCCGACGGCCAATGGCTACGCCGCATGCACCGGCGGCAACCACATCCGTTACAAGGTTGGCCACGCCAGAATCATCCTTCGTTTTCGGCCCACCGGCTACAATGATCGGGATGGGCACAGACCTCACAACTTCACTGAATGTGTCGACGTTACCGCTGAAATTGGTCTTGATTATATCGGCGCCGATTTCCAAACCGATCCGTGAAGCGTGAGCGATCGCCTCCGCCTCGAAAAACCGGCCTTCAGGCGGCATCATTTCTGCTACTACCGGCATATCATACCGTTCGCTGACCTGTATGAGATGCGCCAGCCAGCTGTAGATCTCTATGTCTCCATCACGTCCGAAGAAGACCGAAACAGCAACTGCATCGGCATCCATGCGCAGTGCCTGCTCCAGAGTGCTGATCGGGGTTTCCTGCGTGCCTTTTTCACTCAGTCCTGCTGTAAGCGAAACACGCAGCACAAGGCCGACGGAAGGCGGTATAAGATCGGCTGTCACCCGGAAAAAACCCGGGCTGGCGAGAATTGCATTAGCACCGCCGGCAACAACCTGTTCAACAAGCCAGCGCGGGCGGTTGATCCCTTTAACCGGACCCAGCCAGCCGCCGTGGTCAAGTGGAGAAAGCAAACACCGCTTTTTCTCACTCACAAATAATCGATCCATTCGTCTGGTTTTTCCTGACATACTAAACTCCTTGTAATTGGTCAGCACTTTTCTGCCAGATTCTGGCTGGCAAAATTGGTAAGGGCGCTGTATTGTAGATAACTTTTGTCATATAGTTCGCCCCATTGTTCGTCGGGAGCGATCTGGACCGGTTCCAAAAACGTGCGGGACAGGGCTTCCTGGAAAGAAGATTCCCCGTCTGCAAGACAGGCATACGCATATAAACCATGTGTTACTGTTTCCTGCCCGGCATAGATGGTCACAGGCATCCGGCAGATATTTGCGAAAATCTGCGGCCAGCCTGGTGTCTCTATGCCGCCGCCGGCAAGCGCGATCTCATCTACCGGGACACCCAGTTCCCGATAGATATCAAGCAGATACCGCAGGCTGAAGGCCACACCTTCCAGAACCGCCCGCACCATATGAGACCTGGTGTGGGAAAGGCGCAGGCCGTAAAATCCGCCGCTGAGGGTGTCGCTCCAGAACGGGCTGCGCTCTCCGGAGAGGAAGGGCAGGAACACAAGCCCATCCGATCCGGGCTCGGTCTGCAGGGTTTCGTTTATCACCGTTTCATAGACAGCATTTTTATCGAACATGGTCTGGATGGCCCATTTCAGCGAAGCGCCGGTTGTGGAGGATACGCCACCCAACAAGGGATAGGGCAGAAGCGGGTACTCGTAAATCCGGCCTTGCGGGTCGGAGTAGTCCTTTTCGCCGGTCATCGGATAGAAGACCATGGACGAGCTGCCCAGTGAACAGGTCACACGTCCCGGTTTCGGTGGGGCGGCTGTGACCAGAGCCAGCACATCGCCCGTGCCAATGAGGACAGGCAGTCCCGCTGGCAGGTTGAGCTGTTCGGCGGCTTTTGAGGTGAGCGTTCCACCCGGTTCCGCAGGGTCGCCGAAAGGCGGCAGCACGGAAGGCGATAGACCGGCCAGTTTCAGGCGGTCTTTTGCCCAATCGAGGGTTTCCCAGTTGAGCAGAGCAGCTCCTCCGGCTTCGGTGCGGTCAGTGATAATTTCTCCGGTCAGGCGGTAACGAAGGTAGTCCTTGGGCCAAAGGATATGGCGCACTTTTTTGATCACTTCAGGCAGGTGGCGGTACAGCCAGAGCAGCCTGGGCAGGGTATAGGTCGAGTTGAGCTGATAGGGGGGGAGCCCCAGGGTTTTCTGCAGTTCTGCTGTTTCGGCGGATGCCCGGCGATCGAGCCACAGAATAGTCGGCGCGATTACGTTCACTTTTTCATCAAGCAGGACTGCTGTGTGCATCTGGCCGGTTACAGCAATAAAGGAGAGGCTGCTGAGATCAAAGCCGGACTCATGGAGCTGGGCTGCCGCGCGCATCAGGGCATCCCACCAGGTTTCCGGGTCGGCTTCTGCCTGACCGGGAGCCGGTGCGAGATACCCATAACGTTCGACAGCCGCGGCTATAGATCGGCCTTCCCGGCTGTACAAAACAATCTTTAATGCCGATGTACCGACATCGACGGCCAGAACAAAGGGATGGGCCTTACTCATTCTGGTTCGCCATTTACCTCGATCATGACTTTTAACCCTTCGCGGTTCTTTACAATTTCAAAACCTTTACCGAGATCTTCCAGCGGCAGCAGGTGGCTGATCAGGCTTTCGGTATCGACCTGCCCATTTTGGATAAAGTCCAGGGCGTGGTTCATATCGATTGGGGTGCTGTCGGCCGAACCGGTCAGGATCAGCTCCTGGTAGTGGATGATGTTGGGGTCGATCTGGACGGTATCGTGCGGGTAGATGCCTGCGAAAATATTCAGGCGGCCGCCGGGTGCCATTATCGGAATAAGCTGCTCCACCAATCGGGCTGAGCCGACGGTGATTACGGCTGCGTCGGCGCCCCAGCCATCCGTAAAGGAATCAACAACTTCAGCCAGATCCTCCTCCGCGGGGTTGACTGCCAGGTCGGCGCCGAGTTCCAGAGCCTTCGTGAGGCGGTCCGGGATGGGATCGGAGACGATGACGCGTGCACCGAATGCACGTGCCACCTGCATGTGCATCAACCCGATCGGCCCGAGTCCGACGACCAGCTCAACTTCACCAGGATACAGATTGAGCATGTTCTGGCCGCGGGTCACACAGGCGAGCGGCTCCATAAAAGCGGCAGCTTTTTTACTGGTTCCCGGCTTCAGAACATGGACATTTTGCTGAGGAACACAAACGTAATCAGCAAATGCACCGCCGAACTGCATGAACACGACATTCCGGCATTTGTTGGGACGGCCGGTGAGGCAGGCCTTGCAGGTGCCGCACTTGACGATCAGATCGGGGACCACCGGCTGGCCGATGGAAAGGTTCTTTACATTCTTTCCGACCGCGGCAACTGTACCGGACATTTCATGGCCCAGCAGGCGGGGAAACTTCACCGATTTGCTTAAGCCGGAATAAGCCCGCACATCCCACGGGCAGATCGCTGCATAAGCGACCTTGATCAGTACGTCATTTTCGCCAACTTCATGGATGGGAATCTGCCGCACTTCAAGCTTCTGGGGCTCTTCACACCACATCGCCCTCATAGTTTTTTCTGTCATTCTTGAATTACTCCTTTCTCAAACAGCTATTCTAAACCAATATCCAGGGGTAAACCTCTTACAATCACAGATTCGATGTCCTTCACTGAAGCCCTGTGCACGATTGAATTGATCGGATCGTGCGAGTATTGCATGTTCGGGCTGGACAAGTCGAATACGATAAAACTTGCATCCTTGCCTGGAGAGAGACTCCCCAGTCGATCTTCGAGTTTCAGCATCCGGGCACCATAGATGGTGGCCGCCTGGAGGATCCGGCGTGAGTCGACTGCAGTCGGGTCCCGATTGATCCCGCGCCCGAGCCGTGAAGCGATATCCATCTCGCGCAGCATATCCGGCGAGCAGAACATGATATTATCGGTGCCGAGGCAGTAGTCCAGACCCAGGGTATTCCATTCGGAGAGATTGGCAAAACCATCTCCCAGAATGCCGTTACTGCGGGGGCAGTGGACAGCGAAAACACCTTCCTCTGCAGCCCGGAGGAGCTCATCAGGATCGGCATGAACCAGGTGGACCAGGGCATCGACACCCCAGTCGAGAGCGCGGGCAACCTGGCCTCTGCCGGTAGTTTTGCGGGAGTGGAGCTCTTCCGCCAGCCCTTCCGCCGCGTGGACTGCGAAAATGTGCTCGGGATAGTCGAGGCGGAGACGCTGCAGAACCTCCGGGTCGTATGCACTTACGTCCCGTAGACCAAGTCCATCAGCGATGGACAATAATTTTTCCGCCTCGGGCAAGCTCTTCTCCATCTCCTGATTCTCTGTGAGCCGCCCGAGGATGACCGGTGTGATCGGCAGCCCTTCTGCGGCAGTTCTGAGTCTGTGCGCGCCTTCGACGGACTGTTCGCGGAAGTCGGCGAAAGCGACGGTGCCGCTGCGAAGCATTTCGATCATACCGTGGCGCATCATGGTGATATGGGAACTGCGGTCGAGCGTGGAGAGAAAGCGGTGTTTCAATCCATCCGGAGGAATGACTGATTCTTCGAGGGAAAGGCCGATACCCAGGTCCTTCGCACCGGTGTCGCCGATGTGAGTATGGCTGTTGATAAACATGGGGCACAGCAGCCGGCCGCGCATATCCACTACTTCGGTTTCTGCCGGAGGAGGGTCGAAGCCGAGAATCAAACCATTACGGACAAGCATGGTGGTATTTTCGAGGACCTCCATGGTCTCGCCTGTCAGGATGGCTGCGCTGCTGTAACCGATCAACCTGCCCATTCTTACCCTTTCGTAGCACCCATTGTAAGGCCCTGGATGTAATACTTATTCAGGAAAATCGAGATTAACAGGGCGGGGATAATAGCAAACATGGACATAGCTGCCATCTGCCCCCAGCTGATTTCAATTGCACTGAATGAAGCCAGGATACCAAGTGGTATGGTCTTGGTTTTTGGATTGGTCAGCATGAGAGCGAAGAGGAAATCGTTCCAGCTGTATATGATGCAGTAAATTGCAGAGGAAACGATTCCCGGGACGGACAAGGGAAGGGCAACTTTAATGAAGGATGTAAATTTGGATGCGCCATCGACAAGGGCGGCTTCTTCCATCTCCTGTGGGACATCAGCAAAATAGCTGCGCATCATCCAAACGACAAACGAAGCATCGAAAACTGTGTCGAGAATGATGACCGCCCGGTATGTCCCCAGCAGATCTATATCGCGCATGATGAGGTAAAACGGGATCAACATGGCGACAGGCGGGATCATTAAGATGATCAGGAAAAAATAAGAGGATGAGTTAAGCAGCCTGGATTTTGATCGGGCAATGGCGTAACCTGCCGGAACACCGAGCACCAGCGACAAGACGGTTGTGAAGAATGTGATAATAACACTGTTCTTTACAAACATACCCGTTTTGGAAGCCTCAAGGAGCTCGGTATAGTTTTTCAGAGTGAAATCGAAATTGATCCACTGAGGGGGGATGGCAAAGGAATCTCGCCCGAACTTAAAGGAAGTTGTTATCAGCCAGAAGATAGGTACCAGGAAGAATACCATCACAATGATGGTTACGATGGACAGGAGTATTTTTTCAAGAGGATGTCTTTTTATCATATTTTTTGTCCTGGAATTCAGAGCTGCTGTCTTTGAAGGACGAGTATGTAGATAATGGAAAGAACTGCAATCACAACCAGCAAAATATTGGCGAGTGCGGCGGCATATCCCATATCGAAGAATGTGAGACCTACTTTGAAAATGTGGTAGTTCAAAACCGTTGTTGCCGTCCCGGGGCCGCCTGCGGTTGTAGCATAGATAATGTCGAATACCTTGAAGGACTGCATCGTGCGCAGCAGGATAGCGATCAGAAAAGTGGGCTTGAGCAGGGGAAGGGTCAGGTGGATGAAGCTCTGCCAGCGTGATGCGCCATCAACATAAGCTGCCTCGTATGGTTCAACCGGAAGGCTTCTGATGCCTGCCAGGAAGATGAACATGAGCAAAGGGCTCCACTGCCAGATATCTATCAGAATAACTGCCGGCATGGCCAGGGCCATTTCAGATAATGGGCCGTGCCCCAGATTTACACCGATCAGTTTCAGGTAGTAGGGTAACACACCAAAGTCAACATTGTAGAGCGCTCGCCAGACGAGACCAACCACGAGCGAGGGAAGCGCCATGGGGATCATCAGAAACGAACGAAGAAAATTGGCTAATCGGGTATCAGCACCCAGGAGGAAGGCAAGTCCCAGTCCAAAGAGTATTTCCAGCGAAACAGTACCGAAGACAAAGACGAGGGTGGTTGATATGGATTTAATAACCAGCGGATCGGAGAAAGCCTGCACATAATTCTGGAGGCCTACCCAGGTTTGTGTCTGGTTGGGGTCTGTAAGCCGGTAATCAAAAAAGCTGATTCTAAGAGAAAAAAACAATGGATAAATGGCGATCGCGACAACGAAGATCAGCAGCGGTGCGAGCATCAGAATATAGGTGCCGTGGTCCAGGATAAAACGGCGGAAAGATCCAGTGAATTTGGTATTCAAGGAGTATGCTCCTTTTGTATAGACTGCTCTGTTGAACGGGGCGCCTGCAGCTTGCAAGCGCCCCGTGTTTTCCTCCTGGCCGAAGGATAAGCGCTTTTTGAATACTTACCTGTAGAACCTGCTCTTATCCGATCCTGCCCGAGGAAACGGCAGGTTTACCAATACGGTCAGAAAGAAGCGTTATCTTACTGAGTGTTCTGCTCGATCTGGGCCTGTGCTGCATCAAGAGCTTCCATTGCATCCATTTCGCCGGCCAGATAAGCGCTTACGTACGTAGCAATCGCAGTCTCAACGATGCTGTATTCAGGAGTACGCGGGCGGTAATCGCCGTCGCCGTTTTCAAAAGCTTCGAGCAGCAGCGGCATCCAGGGCAGCGCTTCAACGATATCAGGATCGGTCATCGTGCTGTAGCGCAGCGGTACGCCGCGGTGCAGGACCCATTCTTTCTGAATCTCTTCCGAGGACAGCCACTTGATGAATTCCCAGGCAGCTTCCTGCTTCACGGAATCCGAATCGGCATTGATACCAATACCCCATCCACCGAAACCGTAGGTCTGTGCCACACCTTCTGAAACAGGGGCGAGGGTGATGTCTACCATTCCAACAACGGATGACATTTCGGGATCTTCGTAGTCATTACGGGCGATGCTCCAGCCTTCCATCATGGCAACCTTGCCATCACGGAATGCTGTTTCACGATCTCCCCACCAGTAACCGGGGGATCCCGGAGGAGCATAGTCGAATAAATCGCCGAAGAATTCGAGGATTTGAGCATTTTCTTCCGTGTTGAGCTTTATGCTGCCGTCGGCGTCAAGGATAGTGCCGCCGTGCTGCTGTACCCATGCCATGTAATCCTGCGCGCCGGCTGACCCGGCACCAAGAAGAGCGATACCGTAGAAGTCGTTATCCGGGTCGTTAAGTTCCATGGCAGCGGCAAGCATTTCTTCCTGGGTTGTGGGGGGCTCGATACCGGCTGCTTCGAAGACATCCTTGCGGTAGTTAAGGACATTGGCGTAACCGCCAAGCGGGAATGCATACTGCTGGCCTTGATATTCGCCCTGAGTCCACATGACAGGCAGAATGTCGTCGAGGTTCAGCTCGTCTGCATCACGAGCCATTAAGTCGTCAAGCGGAACGGTATAGCCGTTAGCGCCATATTCACCCGACCATACAATGTCCATGGTCATGAGGTCATACGAAGCTGTCTCTCCTACGAAATCGGCAGTCAGTTTCTGATAGAGGTCAACATAACCCAGCTCGTCCATGGTGATTGTGATTCCGGTCTCTTCTTCGAAGAGGGGAATCAGGTAGCGAAAGCCTTCGATGTATTGATCGGTCATCGAGGCCAGAGTCAGTTCAACACCGTCGTAGGGCATCGCAGCTTCTTCAGCGGCTGGTTCTTCGGCGGCAGGCTCTTCGGCAGCAGGCTCTTCAGCCATCGGTTCTTCTGCAGCCGGTTCCTCAGCAGCAGGCGTTTGAGCTGTACAGCCAATTGATGAAAAAACCAGGGCTGTAAGAATGAATGTAAAAACGAGGGTTTTTACAACTTTCGTTTGCATCTTCAACTCCTTTGTTGGTGTGGGATACTCAATTACTTCCATACAGCGAATCAACTTCTTCCTCAGTTGCGTAGACGATAATCTCGTCATGTGAGAAGATACTGCACAGTTTTATCAGGTTTTCACCTCCTGTCTTCCAATGTTTCGGTTCATCCGATCTTATGGATTGGTCTTTGAGTGAGAGGTTACCGATCCAGATGAAGCGAATACCTGTATCGATCCCCACAGCTGATTACCTTGTGATACTCGACAGGCACGTGGCCGGTCGTGTAAACGATACCCTTCACCACCAGCAGGGGAGCGCCGGCGGGCATTTCCAGCAGGAGAGCGCTTTCTTCATCAGCAGAGGCTGATTCGATGGATTTATCGGCCTCGATAATCGGGATATTCTTCTGTTCAAGGAGCGACCATAAAGAAGCGACATTTTCCAGTTCACAAAGTTCAATGAAGGTGCCCTCGGGGAGTGAGAGATAGGAGATGTTCAGGGCGATTGGTACGTCATCGACCAGCCTGAGCCGCTGGATATAGGTTACTTCGTGATCGGTGGGGACACCCAGTTTTTCAGTAACCCTTGCGGGGGGGACACGTTTATCAAAATCCAGCAATTTAGAGGTGACCACCTGGCCGTGTTCGGCCATGTCTTCCGAGAAACTTGTCAGTCGTGAAAGCCCGCGTTTGATCTTCGTCCGAAGGATAAAGGTTCCTTTTCCGGGAATGCGTCTGATGTAACCATCAACCTCCAGGTCGTGCATAGCTCGTCGGACGGTAGCCCGGCTGATACTGAACTGGTTGATGATCTCCAGTTCAGTGGGGAGCGGTTTATCTGCAGGGAACTCGCCGTTCTCGACACGTTCGACGAGATATTCTTTAAGCTGGTGATAGAGTGGAAGCGGGGATTCTCGTTTAAGTTGGGTCATTCTCACCTCAAATAAGGCATAATGTTATAATGACCTAACATTATGATAATTCCATTATAGAGCAGGAAAAATCAGAGTCAAGTATTTCTCGCAAGATGAAGAAAAACCAACCTGGATAAAGAGAGCAACTGGTCCATCATCAGGTGGCTGGATACAGGGTGGAGCTGGTTCTTTTTTGTTCGTTTACTGATGTTCGGAAATACACAGCAGGTTTTCCATAATCAGTCGTCGATACTCACTCATTATTCAGAAGAATGAGAAGTACGTTGACCAGTAATCAATGTTATCTCAAAGCGGGAAAGATGGGCATGTCATATCAAACCGGCATCGAAAGTAATCTTAAACGCTCCAAGCGCCAGGGTAACTCAAGGGGAGCGTTTGGCGAGAACGTACTGGCTGGTCAAGGTTCCATCGGCTTCAGTGCGGTTTTCTGTGGCAGTTGTTTGTAGTTCGGTCCATGCATCAAACTGCCAATGTAAGAAAACCAGGTTTTCGACGGGGTACAGGTCAGGGAGCGGGAAGGAAGCTTCCAAATCGGCCCCGGATAGTTCGATTCCATCCTGCAAGATCCAAACGTGAAAGGCTGAGATGAAATCCAGATCGGCCGAAAAATCTTCGGGCAGTTGGAAGGCGGCCAGAGGAGCCAGGGAAACGATGTCAGCAATTCCACATGGCAGGCTGATGCTGATCCCTTCCTCAAGAGCAAGCACGGCCTGGCCAATGCAGTCCCGTGGCCGTTTTACACCACTCACGGCCAGGAGACAGGTGCCGGTTCGGTGGGAAAGGGTTTGTTCCCAGAAGCTGTCGGGAGAGACAATGGTTTCCATTTCAATCCAGGCATTGACGTTCGGGTTCCAGAGTTGAATGACCGGTGTCAGTTCACTCATCCATTCCGGGATGCGGAATCGGATCAGCATCGGAGCACTTGTATATTCCACCACCTTCCCGTCTTCTTCCTCCCTGCGCATGATCATTTTTATTTCAGCGCCCTCAGCGTCTTCAGCGTATACTCTTACACCGGCAGCCCGTTTCATGTTTGTCCCGAATCAGGAGTGCGTGTTTGCAATCCATACCGCCCACAACCTCAACGGGACGATCTGTTTACAGGCCGTCCCGTTGGGGATTAAGAATTTTCCCGGTTTTGAAGAACCCCGGATTCTGCTGCAGATTTCCGAAACCCCACTTTTCCCTTTCAGCGATTAGCGCAATATTCCAGGATCACTTCCGAAAATACACCTGTACGGGCCACTTCAGCCTGTTCGCTGTCAGTAGCGACTATCTGTACCTGGAAGTACGCGCTGCTGAAGGTTGTAAAGTCAGGGATGTCCTTTTCCGAGTTAAGCGTGAGCGTGAAACCGCCGCTTGAAGATGGATTCATTGCTACAGCAGTCCACTCTGTTTTGCTGCTGCTTTCTGTATCTTTCAGGCGGAAGAAAAGGACAACGCTGTACAGGGAAGGATCATCACCCTCAACGCGGATGGTGATATCCTTCGGCCCGCAGCCTGCGCCGCGATAATAGAAGCTGCTGGTTGAAAACGTCGGGTCGGATAACAAAACTTCTACTATTTCGGGGGTGGGGGTATCGGTGGGGGCAGCTGTGGGTTCATGTGTCGGGGCTTCCAAAGGCAGCTCTTGAGCTGCGGGTTTCTGCTGAAATACTACCTGGATCGGAGTTGACGGTCCATAATCGGATCCACTCTTTTTTCCGCGGACTTCCAGCAGGTAGGTGCCGAACGCGGGTGGAGTCCAGTCGTATTCACCCAGGAAGAGAGTGCCGTATTGTGCTCCTCCTGACCCTGTCTGGGAGGGGGAAACCTCCGCAGCAACAACGCCATTGACGCTGAGCTGCATGCTCTCAATCCCTGCAAAACTGGCACAGTGGAACATAAGGTGAAGGGGATCCAGATTTGCATAACTTGAATTAGAAAGCGGTTGATCCCACCAGCAAGGTGTCTCCGGGGGTGGTGTACTGGTGGCGGGAGGGTTGCATGCTGAGAGAATAGTTGCTGTCAGAAGCAGAAGGGTCCACAATATTTTTTTCATTTCCAACTCCCAATCCATACTCCGGCTCTGTATCCGGGACTCTTTCGTGATATTGTTCTGATTCATGGCCGCACCTGCTAATCAGAGCGCGGCCGAATGAGAAATTGAACACTGCAGGAGGCGTTATCATTGTCACCCTGGGCCATATATCCGCTTTCTGTGTGCTCCATCCATCCATAGATGGATTCCGGACCAACCCAGGTGCTTACGTTGCATACCGGGTCATCACCGCTCTGGTGATCCCAATCCGTGAGATGAACGGCAATTTCGATCAGGCTGCCTCCTGTTACTGTGATAGGAATGGTGTTGTTAGATGTCTCGTACCCGCCTGTACAGGAGTTAGGGGATCCGAGTGAGGATTCACATAAATAGAATTCAGAAAAGGTGTAGCCCTGTTCTTTTACCGTCGTAGGGCAGCCAAGCGTGCCGCTTGAATCCAGAATACCCGGCACTGTCGGTTCATAATTATCATCCGGACAATCCCCATGATCGCCCCACGGGCGGAGGCTGCGGGCGCCCCCCGTTCCAGGTGCTCCCTTTGCGGAAATCCAGCCGTATATTTCAAGATCATCTCCTCCCCCGATACCATCACCAAGATCGCCGAAGGATATGGAGTTGATCTGGACTTCCAATTCAACTTCTTCCGGAGCAGGGCAGAAGGGGAAGGTGTTGACCGTATTGCTTTCGGGTCCCTGCATGGTCTGGTTGGGGAAATCAGGATCGTCCGGACCGCCCGTATAGTACATGCGGACGTTGAGATACTTCGTATCCGTCCCGCAGCCGTTCTGGGGAGGTTCGATTGCCCAGGCTGAGAGAGAGGTAGGTGTGGTGAGAACCGGGTAGACATTGCTGAACTGGGCAAAGACATGGAACCCTGCTTCCCCGTGGGTGTCTTCTGCGCGTGAGCGGTAGTAATCGGCGTCGTGGCAGGCATCGCCCTTACCGGCAAGGCAGCGATCCGAGACCCACCAGATCAGGTATGGCTGCGAGCCTACATCATATCCGGGCCAGGGAGTGCAGAACAGCAAGTTTTCCCAGAAATTATCACCAGCACTTGGTGTGTGGTCCTTACACACCTCTGCTCCGTAGAGGATCATGGCAAACACCTCGGGCATCTGGGGGTCAACCGGTGCCGGCTCAGGTGGAGGTCCGTCCATTGGTTTCATAGTATCGACGCTGGCTTCGACTTCCAGTGAAAGGCCGCTGTTCTGGATAGTCAGGTTACCTGGCGCTGCCAGATTTATGGAATCCTGATCGAGCTCTCCAAGCCATTCCAACTCACCGTTGGACCACCCCCAGCAATCCAGATGCAGACCTGTTGATTGTTCTTCACTCGTCTGGATGATCGAGGCAAGGCTTTCGATATCAGGATTTAAAACACCCGGTGTAAAGAAGCCTTCTGTTGGCCAGCGTGACCAGTTGAGTCCATCCAGGGATTTGTAGCAGTAGAAAAGTTCCGTGTTTGTATCCGTCAAAAAAGCTGAAGGGTTGAGTGAAAGGACGGGCTGTTCTGAAATGGGCGGAGTGCAGCTGTCGGTGCTGATTTCAATACTTTTAATATTGCCGGGGGTCTCCCCGCCCAGATTAAAGGCAGCTGCATAATACTGGTACAGTCCGGGCGCAAGCCCTGAATCCTTAATAAAGAAGTAATCCGTGATTTCGTGGGCACCGCGGGTAGCTACCAGTGTAAAACTGCTCTGACCGGGATCCTGTCTGTAGAGGTTAAAGCCAAGTTCGTTTTCGATTTTATCCTGGATATACAGTTTTACATCACATTCAGATAATTCGTAATTGAGTATCACTGGTGCGGCGGGAGGATCGGTTGTGTTGAACAGGGATGCTGCCCAGACGATCGGGGAGGGATTCCAGCGCCTGGCTTCTTCGACGTTTGCATCTTCGGGAACTTCCTGAAGAATGGTCGGCAAAGCAGGCGCAGGGACCTGGGCCGGTGGATTACCCTCACCCCCGGAGCCCTGTACTACAGGGACGACCGTATCAGGATCGTCGCTTTCATTTTCGATATATTCTTTGAGCGCTTCATGAACACTGACATAAACCACACTGGAAGTGCCGGTGTTCTGATCCGTATCCATTGCTCTTGCGAGCAAGGAATACTCTCCAGGCGACGGTGGAATCCAGGACATGCTGACATTCATGGGTGTGACTCCTCCGGGTGGAGCAGACTGAACTGCAACCAGTTCCCCATTAGCCCATAATTCAACACTCAGCAGGGGGTTTTCACCCTTTGCCATCACTGTAACAGGGAGAAACTCACCAGCCGGCATCTCTGTCCCGGTATCAGGATCAAGGATTGCTATTTTTATGGCACCACCGTTCTCCGGAAATAGATAAGCTGTATTCCGGAATCCGATATACTTGCTGCCCAGGAACAAACCGCCCCCGATAACAGCAGCGAAGAGAATACCCAGCAACACTTTTCGAATACTCATAGGAACTTCTCCTGTGTAGATCTGATTCTTATGAAAATGTCATGAGGTCTTCTATTAAATAACGGGAAAAGGAAAGATACAGGCTACAGCTTGCGTATGCTGATCGGAGTTGGAGCAGGGGTGAGAATTAATGCAGGAGTGCTTGTCAGCACCATAATGTAGGGTTGTTAAAACGGTTGCGGCGTAAAAAGGGCTAATTCCGTTCCGAAAAGCTGCCTGAAGGATCTTTTCGTTTCTGGACAGAACCGGCAGGGATGGAATCTGGTTGATGACTGATTTTCCACATTAAACATGCCTTTTGGTGCCGGCATGTGATGCTATTCCAACAGTATGTTGAATACGGCATGTTCTTTCTATAGAATTTATCATAGCATATCTCTGGAACCAGTTCCACAGCAATCTATACAAGGATTCGGCAAAGATCAATCGTGTGAGGGATACGACTGATTTGTAAGTTTGATAAATAAGAACATTTTTCCGAGAATCCTGCCGCCAGCCATGTCTTGTTTCAGTTGGATCGACGCACGAACAAGTGTATTTTGTGTGGGGATGTTTTTTTTTCAGCGCCATGAGCGGTTCCAAAACCCGCGAACCACTCATGGTTCGGATTGATATTGATTACGCTGCAGAACCCCTTTTTTTACATAATTGTTAAGATCAGATACTGAATACTGCGGAATAACCAGGAAATGCAAGGATACTTGGCAGTCTCGTAAAACAACGCATTTATCAGTGTAATCTGTACTGATCAGCGCAATCAGTGGTTCTACGCAATCAGCGATTCAACTCCCCGGGTTCTTTCATAAACAGAATCATTACCGCACTCAGTACTATCATAACAACCATAAGCAGCAAACCCGGAGTGAAGGAACCGTCTGACTGCTTCAAGGCCTCCATGATATATACGAATACAAATGAGGCCTGGCCGAAAAGCTGGATCAGGCCGGCAGAAGTGCCTTCCGGTGTAGGGAAGGTGATCTCGGCGGCGTATTGCATGCCGATTGGATTGGCACTGATCAGGAAGAAGCCGAGGCTGAAAGCCGATACAAGCAGCAGCCACAGCTCCTGGGCAAAGGTGATACCGATCATACCCGGTATGGCGAACACAAAGCCAATCAGCAGGAATGGAATCCGTTTATTGCGTTTATCGGAGATAGCCGGAAGCAGAATGGCACCGATCAACCCGCCAATCAGCATAGCAGCACCGAGGTTCCCTGCATCCACCGCGCTGAAACCACGCGGCCGGATGATAGCCTCCACCCAGGTGTTCAGCCCGTTGAAGATCCCCAGTCCTACGAAGGAGATAAACAGATACATCCAGAACGGTTTAATCTTGAGTGCGCTTTTCAACCCGTCGAGCATAAGTGCGCGTACAGCCTGTTCCTCGCTGCAGGGTGGTGTGGCGGGCTTTTCACGGGCGAAAATCAGGAACAGCACGGCACTGACGGCTGTCACCACACCGTAGATAAGCTGGATCCTGTCGATGCTGTATGTTTCCATCAGAGCAGGGGTGAGCACCATTCCGAGGCCGGTGCCGATCAGGTTGGCGAGCGTGATCAGGCCGACTGCGGTGGCGCGCTCCTGTTCACCGAACCACTGCGCCGGCAGCTTGGTCCAGGCGTTCAGCAGGAACGGTTGGGCGGCAGCCAGGCCGATGGTGAAGACCAGGGCGGTGGTGTAGTCTGAGCCGGCCAACCCGCGCCCGATCGCGCAAAAACCCATCAGTATGGCTCCGATACTGACACCGATACGCAGCCCCCAGGTGTCGAGCATCCAGGAGACCGGAATGGAGAGAGGCAGAAAGGCGATCATGAAAACCATCGAAAACATCCCGATCTGCAGGTCTGTGACACCGTAGAAGGAGGCTGCAAGGCCGGTGATGGGGGCGTACGATATCCACAGCAGCTGGATGGTGAGGTTGGTAAGCATAAACACTGCCAGAACGACCCAGCGATAGGGGTACAGCCGATATGGTTTCTGGTTCATTGGATTTCCCTTTCGATTCCCGCATTCAAGCGCGTATAGACAGGTTTCATACGGCGGTAGATCTGTTTGAAGATGTCGAAGCGTTCTGCATACAGAGCTTCATTGGCGGGATCCGGTTCGTAGATATCCTTGAAACGGATCAGATCAGGAATATCTTCAAATGAGATCGCTCCGATACCGGACGCTGCCAACCAGGCTGCACCGACTGCGTTGGCCCACATCGGGTCCTGCACCTGCTTGATACGGATCTGCATCACATCGGCGAAGATCCGGCACCAGGCATCCGACTGGGCGCCGCCGCCGACGATGTGGATACATTCCGGTTTTCGTCCGAGGAATTTTACCACCGGTTCGAGCAGCCAGCAGGTGTTCAGGGCGATGCCCTCCAGGAAGGCGCGGATGATGTCGCTGCGGTCGTTGTGCAGCGAGAGGTTGTAGAGGCCGGCGCGCAGGTTCTTGTCTTCGACAGGAGCCCGTTCTCCCCAGATCCAGGGAGTGTAAATCACGCCGTTGGCCCCGGGCGGCACCCGCTCAGCGATCTCATCCAGCACTTTGAATATATCCGGTTTGTCTGCTTCCTGCAGCAGTTCATCTTTATTGTAGATGATCTTGTCCCGCAGGAAGGTCAGGTTCCCGCCGGCTGTAGCTTGCAGGGCGATGAGGAGATATTTCCCGGGAACGGCGCAGGGGACAGAAGCGAGTGATGCACCGATGTCCGTTTTCTTGAAAGGAACATGAGCTGCCATCCAGGAGGAGGTGCCGATGTAGATGTGGGGGAGGTAGTCTTCCACTGCGCCGGAGCCGATGGCAGCGGCGGTGCTGTCGATCGCACCGGCTACGACCTGCACATCATTCCCCAGGCATAGTGCGTTGGCGACTTCAGGCAGCAGCGGGCCGAGTACTTCGGTGCAGGGTACGATCTCGGGAAACTTTTCCCTGTCGATCCCGCTGCGGTTTACCAGGCCGGGATCATAACGGATGTTGTCCGGATCGCGGTTATCGGTTACCCAGGAGGTGAGGATAGAATCAAATGTGGCGGTGAAGCGCCCGGTCAATTTGAGGTTCATGTAGTCGAGGACGTTGAGGAATTTAAACGTGTTCTCATAGATTTGCGGATACACATCACGGATCAGCAGCATGTGGGCGGCGGGATCCTTGCCTGTCATAGAGGGCATACCGCCGGTTTGGCGGATCCAGCGCAGAGTCTGAAGCAGTCCGGCGCCGGTGACGTTGAGTATTCCCTTAAAGTGGCGTTTGAGGTGGGGTGCGCCGCGCATGTCCATCCAGAGCACACAGTTGCTCAGGGCACGGCCGTCGCGGTCGACAGGGATTGTGCCTTCGCCCTGGGTGGAGCAGCAAACCGCTTTGATACGTGTTTTTTCAGGATTGACCTTGCGGATAAGCCGGGTTGAGGTGTTCAGGAAAGCCTGCCACCATTCCTGCGGCGACTGTTCCACACCACCATCCCCGGTCATATACAGCTGGAGCGGCTCTGATTCCCAGCCCAGTACCCGGCCGGAAACTGTGACCAGGGCAACTTTCATACTGGACGTACCGAGATCTACCGCCAGAAAGACAGGATCTTTGCCTTCACCCATGATTTCCTCTTTCGTATAGGCCGGATTGCTGTCGTATTTTTTTAAACACCTTCGATATTGGAAAGTACCGCTTCAAATTTACCAAGTGCTTCATCTATAACCTTTTCCGTATCAGCCATGCTGGTATACAGGCGGCTGCCGGCGAGGGTGATCAGCCCGTTGGCCATGTACGCCGCACCCATTTCTTCCATCATATGCTTGCGGGCTTTGAGTTCACGGGCCAGACGGAGCGGGTGGTGGAAATCGAGAAGCATGACCGCAGCCGTTTCCAGGTGCACAATGGAACCCTGATTGAAGGCTACGAAGGGCAGGTTGTATTTATCGATGATCTTTTGCAGGCCCGCTGTCATGCGGTCCCCGGCCCTGCCTGCGATCACCGGTGCGTTGGTGCGTTCCATTTCCAGCAGGGCATGGTACCCGGCCACACAGGAGAGCGGGTTGGCTGACAGGGTACCGCCGATATAGGCGCGCTCACCGGTGCCGCCGATCCCGGCTGCAAAGCAGCGGATGACGTCGGCCTTGCCGCCAACGCCTCCGGCCATCGGGTAGCCGCCTGTGATGCACTTGCCGAATATCGTCAGATCAGGAACAACGCCGAAGTATCCCTGCGCGCCGCCCATACCGAGCCTGAAGCCGCTGACAACTTCGTCGAAAATCAACAGGGCGCCGAATTCATCGCAGAGCTCGCGCACCTGCTGATTAAACTCGAACGGCACCGGCCTGGTCCCGGATTCGGGGCCGACAGGTTCGACAATCACAGCAGCTGTGCCGCCTCGCAGGCGGTTCGTTATAAGCTTGCGCCGCAGGGCGCCGATGCTGTTCGGGTAGAATTCCTGCGTATTCGCGCTGGCGCCGCGCGGGATGCCTTTGGCTTCGAATCGGCCAGTACCCGGAATGTGCAGGCCGTATACCATCGAGTCGCTCCAGCCGTGATAGGCTCCGCCGACCTTGATGACTTTCTTCTTTTTCGTGTAAGCACGGGCTGCGCGAACGGCGGCCATCACCGACTCCGTGCCTGTTCCAAGCATACGGAACATTTCAATCGAGGGCATGAAGCGCTGGATCAGTTGAGCCAGCTTCAGCTCGTATTCGTGAAAGAGACCGGTCACCGGGCCGCAGTGATCGAGCAAATCGATCACGTGATCACGGACGACATGGTAGTTGCTGCCGAGTATGGTGGGACCGCCGGCCTGAAGGAAATCGATATAGCGGTTGCCGTCCACATCCCACAGGAAGGCGCCTTCGGCTTTCTCGATGGCGATCGGAAAGGGATAGTTGAAAGCAAGGTTATGCTGCACACCGCCCGGAATAATTTTCTGGGCTTCGTCAATCAATTCCTTTGAGCGCGTGCAGCTGTTCTCGAAATAGCCGAGATACTCGGCCATTTTATCGCGCCGCACCGGCCGCAGGGGCTGTGCGACGAGCGCGTTCAACTTTTTATAGATTTTTTCAACATCGGGGTAGTGGGAGATGGCGTACTGCTGTTCGGTCATTTCTGTACTTCTCCTGTGAGCTTCAGGTTTTAATGCCGGCCTTCGCTGTATTTTTTCTGATCCTTTTTCAATTTGGCAAAAGCCACTTCCCGAACGATCAGCGGGATAGTGTGGGCTTCTTTCTCTGTACACAGAGTCAGCAGGTAGGCCAGCGCACATTTGTCAAGTATTTCTACATTGTGGATCGCGCGCTGCATCGAGTCGCCAAATACCAGCGCGCCGTGGCTGGCCATCAGGTAGGCGTTATGGTGAGTGCCGATATGTTTAACGATGGTCTTCTTCAGCATTCCGGTGCCGGACGGTGCATAGGGGATAACATCAACCGACCGTCCCAGGAAGCGCACCTGTTCATCGAACAGGGCAGGGATGCCGGTGCGGATGCTGGCCAATGTACTGGGGTATACCTGGTGGGTGTGGATGATGGTGTGGACATCGGGCCGGATCTGATAGATTGCTGCGTGCATGCCTGATTCAACAGACGGCTTCAACCCGCCTTCCAGGTGCTTCAGATCAAAATCCAGCACACACACATCTTTGATCTGCATCTCTGAATAATCAAAGTTGGAGGGTGTGATAGCGAAGGCTTCTTCTCCCGGCAGACGGACCGACAGGTTACCTCCGGTTGCACTCAGGAACCCTTTTTCCAGCAGTCTGTGTGCTGCGCTGATAATGGTTTCTTTCGCTTTTTGCATTTCTGGCACGCCTTCACCTCCGCAAACTTTACACTGTAAAGATAATAGAATAGAAACTTGACAGTGTCAAGTTCGTATCCTAAGATTAGTGTATGTCCAAAGATGCTTACCATCATGGGGATCTGAAAAACGCGCTCATTCAGGCGGGAGCTGAAATTCTCGCTCGCGAAGGCACGGCCGCTCTTTCATTGCGCAAGGTGGCTGCAAAAGCCGGGGTGAGCCATTCCGCTCCGTACGCGCACTTTAAGGATAAACAGGCCCTGATTGCCGCGATTTCAGCGGACGGCTTCAACCGGCTGTATGAGCAGGTGTCACTAACGGCGGAGAGCTATGCAGAGGATCTGCCGGCCATGCTGCTCAAAGTGGCCAATGCATACGCTTCGTTTGCACTTCAAAATCCGGCGTGTTTCAAGGTGATGTTTTCCGGTGTGCTGGAAAAGGAAAAGGAATACCCTGAATTTGTTGATGCCTCGCAAAGGAATTTCCGCCAGCTGGAGGAATTGGTCGCACAGTGGCAGGCTGGGGGACTGTTGAAGGCCGGTGATGTGCAGCTGCAGGCAACAGCCCTCTGGAGTCTGGTGCACGGCTTTATTGCCCTTTTGCTCGAAAATCAGATCTCTTCACGTATTGTGAATCGGTATCCGATCAACGTGCTGCTTTGCAGATTGGTCGATCAGATCACCCTGGTCGACCTGGAATGCTGATAACGCTGAAGTGCTATTGTTATGGAAACGTTTGCCGGAAGAAGATGTAAAAAAGGTTGATGATATTCCTGGAATTAATTTGCCGTGACAAGAGGGTAAACCAGGACAATGAATTTTTCAGCGTCTTCAGCGTTCTTTTTCCTCAGCGTCCTCAGTGTTATAAGTGGCGGATGTAGCAGCGGCGGCGTTTATGCTGCCGTGTATTGAAAAACTTCCACTGTGCCTGGACCTGGCGGTTGGTTTCCAACTCCGGGTTGGATTCTACTGACAAAATCCCGTGTTCGTGGAATACCTTCAGGATTCGATCCATCATGATCGCGTTGATTCCCTTGCCCTGGTAAGAACGCCGGACGGCGATGAGGTAAAGGTCTGCTTTCTTGTTCTTCTTAAACGCTCGCAGCAGGTGGATAAAACCGAAAGGAAACAGCTTTCCACCGGATTTTTGCAGGGCAAAAGACAGCGACGGCATACTAATACCGAAAGCAACCAGGCGGTCGTTTTCATCGAGAACGATCGGTACGAAATCCGGAGTAATGAATCCAAAATATTGTTTGGTATAGGCTTTACGTTGTGCAGGTGTCAACGGTACGACGCTGTACAGGTCCTGGTAGGCTTCATCGAGGACCTCAAACAGCTGATCTGCATACTTCAACATTTCCTTTTTATTGCGTGGTTCAAGAAGATGGACCTTGCTGCGCTGTGCGGCGGTTTCAGCAACGCGGGTAATGGTTCCATTAATTTCGGTGGGAATCGTGATTTCATATTCCACCCAGTCGGTATCCTTGATGTATCCGGCGTTCTCCAGGTGTTCCGGGTAATAGGGGTAGTTGTAAATAGTTGCCAGTGTGCCCAGTTCCTCAAAACCTTCCACAAGCATACCCTCCCGGTCGAGGTCGGTAAAACCCAGTGGGCCGTGCACGGCGGTTTTGCTTTCTTCGAGTGCCCAATTTTCCACCTGCTTAAGCAGCGCGGTTGAGACAGCCGGATCGTCGATAAAGTCGAACCAGCCGAATCGCATGTAGTGCTGCCCCCACTTCTCGATATGGGCATTGTTCATGATGGCGGCAATCCGGCCTGCGATGTGGCCGTTGACATAGGCAAGCCAGTAGCGTGCTTTGCAGTGCGCAAAAGCAGGGTTTTTATCCCAACGCAGTGTGTTCAGATCATCCGAAAACAGGTTTGGTACCCAGTATGGATTACCACGGTAAAGTGTATGGGGAAATTGGATAAAAAGCTTAAGCTCTCTTCGCGTTTTTACTTCTTTAATCTGAACAGACATGGCATGAGTCCTTTGATATTGACCGGGATAATAATAGTTGTGAATCATATCACAAGCTGGATGGTCCATGTAGGAATATGGATAAACACTTCCCGCTTTTTTCTCAGATCCTTATCCCGATTTTCTGGGTTGGCAGAATCCACAGAATCTTCACGATGCGATTAATAAAGATTCCCTCTGGAATTGAGATGCTATACAACATTCCCGGCTTTAATCCGGATGTGCAGATAACGTGGAACACGTCTTTGGATTTTCAGATTCCATTCCTTCGTAAAATGGTAAAAAACCGGATAAAACAGACATCTTCCAAATCTGTTCAGATCCATACCCGGGAAAAAACCAGGAGTCCGCGGCTTCGGGAGGGGGCCGGGTGTGATTATTGGATAGCCGGCATCGTACTTCAGACTGTTATTTCCGCCCGGTTTCTGTTCCAGGACAACACCCTTCGGCCGGAAAGATACCTGTCTGAAGAAGGGGAGAGAGGGGGAAAATGCAGATTGCGCATCGGATTATCCGTAAATATTAGACATTCGCTGAATTTTCTATTGACAAGCGCTTTTAAATTTTGTATGCTGTTATCGATAACGGGAACGATAACGGGATCGATAACATATAAACAGCGGAAGCGAACTCATGGAAGAATTCAGAAAACGACCAACGATCAAAGAGGTAGCTGCCGTAGCGGAGGTGTCTACACAGACAGTATCCCGGGTTATCAATAACCGCCCCGATGTTGCTGATGAGACACGAGAACGGGTCAAGAGAGTAATTAACGAAATGGGGTATCGGCCCAGCGCACTGGCCCGCAGTCTGATCAGAAACCGGAGCTACACTATCGGTGTGGTGACTGCTGGTCTGAAGTATATCGGCCCTTCCCGGATCCTTAACGGCATTACATGCACAGCTGAAGAAGCCGGATACTCCCTGATCCTCCAGGAGCTGCCGCGGTTTACCGTCATTGATTTTATGCCGGTTTTTAATAACTTGCTTTCCCGTCATGTGGACGGGATTATCTGGGCTGCACCGGAAATTGGAAACAATCGGGATTGGGTGGATGATGCTGAATCGAAAATCAGCGTCCCGATTGTGTACATGACAATGGAAACAAGGAAAGGGATATCCATCATCTCTGTGGATAACTGCGAAGGAGCCAGACTGGCAGTATCCCATCTGCTGGACAATGGATATCGTCATATAGGTCACATCGCTGGCCCGTTGGAGTGGTGGGAATCGAAAAAGCGTTTTATGGGGTGGAGAGAAACACTGATGGCGGCCGGATACTCTGAGGAGAATTGCCACTGGGTGGAGGGGAATTGGTCCTCGTCCAGCGGTGCAGAGGCTGCCAGGAAATTACTCGATCAGTATCCGGATATGGATGCAGTTTTTTCAGCGAATGACCAGATGGCTCTGGGTGCAATGTCTGTGATCCATGCCCGGGGGTTGACTATCCCGGAGGATATTGCTATTGCCGGCTTTGATAATATGCCCGAATCAGAATTTTTCTGGCCCCCGTTGACAACCATTCAACATGATCAACATCAAGCTGGTGCACTGGCAGTACAGGAAATCATCCGATTGATTGAATCTCTTCATAATCACACAGCACCAGAAGCAAAAGCAAATATCCTGATACCGGAAATCATCGTGCGGCAAAGCTCACCGCGTCGTTAAAAGGAGGTGAAGCGGAAATATACAAAAAAAGTGCTTGTCAAAAAGTGTGGTTTCTGACAAGCACCTGGGGGCGTGCGCACCAGCATCTGGATAGATGAGAGGCACGCACTTTGCCAATTATAACGCAGCTTGTTTACAAACATAACCCAAAAAAATGGAGGAAAAGGAAATGTCTCGTGTGAAGAATATTGCTTTCATCTTGTTGATTACCATCATGGTCCTCTCCGCCTGTACACCGGCCGATACCGCGGCTCCGGCAGCTGAAGAACCAGAAGCAGCAGCAGAGGCGGAAGCGGAAGTCGCGGAAGAAGCAGAAGAACCGGCTGAAGCGGAACCAACAACCTATACCTACGCTGACCTGGTCCTCTGCTACCCACAGCTGGGAGCCGAAAGTGACTGGCGGACTGCTAACTCAGCTTCCATCAAGTCTTCAGCTGACGAATTGGGCATCCAGCAGTTGATTTTCTCCGATGCTCAGCAGAAGCAGGAGAACCAGATCTCTGCAGTTCGTGCGTGCATCCAGCAGGGTGTGAGCGTAATCGCCCTCCCGCCGGTTGTTGAAGACGGCTGGGACGCAGTCCTGACAGAAGCCAAGGAAGCCGGGATCCCGGTGATTATTGTTGACCGCTCCGTAAGCGCAGATGCTTCCCTCTACGATGTCCATCTTGGGTCAAATATGTTCCTTGAAGGACAACGAGCTGCGGAAGAGATGAACGCGCTGCTTCCGGATGGTGGAAACATCCTTGAGCTCTCAGGCACCGTTGGATCAGGTGCGGCAGTAGGCCGTGCTGATGGCTTCCGCGATTCCCTCAATGACAACATCACCATTCTGGATTCCCAAACCGGCAACTTTACCCGCGCAGAAGCAATTCCCGTTATGGAAGCGTTCCTGAAGAAATATGCCGGCGAAATTGACGGCCTGTTCATCCACAACGATGATATGGCAATCGGCGCAATCGAAGCGCTCAAGGCAGCCGGAATTAATCCAGGCGATATCAAGATTGTATCGGTGGACGGCACACGCGGTGGTTTCCAGGCTATGATCGACGGCTGGATTCAGGCTGACGTGGAATGCAATCCCCTCCTTGGACCACAGGTCATGGAAATTGCATTGGCTCTGATGAATGGTGAGACTGTAGAGGCTGAAATCCTCACCAACGAAACAGTTTACTATCCGGACAACGCCGAAGAACTGCTCCCGACCCGGCAGTACTGATCCGTGTTGATTCGCAGCTGATCTAAACCGCAGCTGTGGAAAACCAGTGGAGAGAGGCAGAAGCTGGGGGCCTGCTTCTCTCCCAAGAAAAACAGCCTGTTGCTCGAAAATCCGAAACGTACCAGGCTGGTCTCGAACAGTAAAAAACCGGCAGCAGTGAGCCAAGGAAAACATTTATGAATAAGAAACCGTCCTTATTTATTCGATTTCGTGAGAGCCAATTATTCTGGCCGACCGTTGCGCTGGTATTGATTTTAGTTTTCGACGGCATTTATGCTCCCGATTTTTTCAAAATCGGAATCGTAGAAGGCCATCTGTATGGTAATCTGATCGATGTCGTCAATAATGGAGCTCCGTTGATCCTGGTTGCGATCGGGATGACAATGGTGATTGCCACCGAGGGTGTCGACCTATCTGTAGGAGCGGTTATCGCGATTTCCGCAGCCATGGGCGCTGTATTGATCAATCCGGCATTCGGCAACGAACTTATTTCCAATGAAATTCTTACCGAAAATATCTCCAGAACGCCGCTTCCATTGATTGTATTGGCCAATCTTGCGGCTGGGACAATCTGCGGATTGTGGAATGGATTTCTGGTTTCTCGGGCAAAGATCCAGCCTATGGTTGCCACGCTCATCCTTATGGTTGCAGGACGCGGCATCGCCCAGCTGATCACCAATGGCCAGATCATGACCATCTACTATACGCCGTACTTTTTCTTTGGAAATGGTTTTTTTCTGGGTATCCCAGTGGCGGTGTATATCGTTATTCTGGTGTTGATCCTGGCATGGTTCCTGGTCCGTAAGACCTCAATAGGTTTGTTTATTGAATCGGTCGGGATCAATGCATCTTCGGCATATTACAGTGGTATCAACGAAAAAAACGTCAAACTTTTTGCCTATACTTTCTGCGGTTTCTGCGCATCTATTGCCGGGTTGATCCTGAGCTCCTATGTGCACAGTGCAGATGCCAATAACATCGGCCTTAACTACGAACTGGATGCGATCCTGGCGGTCGTTATCGGCGGGACACTCATGGCGGGGGGCAGGTTCTCACTTGTCGCGAGTGCAATAGGCGCAGTGGTAATCCGAACCTTCACGATCACGATGTATACCGTTGGGGTTCCGGCTAATGCACTCCTGGCAGCTAAAGCTCTGCTGGTACTTGTGGTAATTCTCCTTTACTCTGATCAATCCCGACAACTTCTGAACATGCTATCCGAACGGAGGAAGGGGATGAAAAATGCCTAAAATAAAACGTTTCCTCTTTACGAATGGTGCTCTGATAGCAACGATCTGTATCTTTATCATTGTGTACTTTATCGGCGGTCAACTGTATCCGGCCATGCAAAAGCCCCAGGTATTTTTTAATCTGTTCATTAATAATGCCAGTCTGTTGATTGTCTCGATTGGTATGACCCTGGTGGTTTTGATGGGAGGGATAGACCTTTCAGTTGGTGCGATGATTGCGCTTACCAGTATGGCTTCGGCAGCGCTGCTTCAGGCGGGGTTAAATCCTGTCCTGGTGATGATCCTGATGCTTGTGATGGGTATTCTGTTTGGGTTCACCCAGGGTTTTATCATCCACTTTCTCAAGGTAGAAGCGTTTGTGGTTACCCTGATGGGTTTGTTCTTTGCCCGGGGAATGGCATATGTAATCAATGACAGCTCGATAACAATAAAGAATGAGTTCTATAAATTTCTTGCATTGACTAAAATACCGATCCCGTTTTTTGAAAAGGCGTATGTTTATATCCCAACATTGGTGGGTATTGTACTTTTGTTAGTTCTCATGGTTATCACCAACTTTACACGCTTCGGGCGCACTGTATATGCCATTGGAGATGATGAACAGTCGGCCATGCTCATGGGGCTGCCGGTTGGGCGAACCAAAATCATTGTGTATTCGATCAGTGGTTTTTGCTCAGCATTGGCCGGAATTGTATTCAGTATCTCACTGCTTTCAGGGTATGGGGGGTATGCTCAGTCAATGGAGATGGATGCTATCGCCTCAACAGTGATCGGAGGAACTGCCCTGACAGGTGGTGTCGGGAATGTTTTCGGCACGCTGTTTGGCGTAATGATCAACGGAATTATCGTCTCAATCCTGCAGTTCAATGGAACACTGACGTCCTGGTGGACCCGAATTGGTGTGGGAGTACTGACACTGATCTTTATCGGGATCCAGAGCTTTTTCTACAAGAGGAAATAGGGATGGAATTGCAGGGGATTCGTTTCTTAGAAGATGGAGATGGGAACAATGACCCAGAATAATAACGGCGAAATTATCAGGATGGAAGGTATCTATAAATATTTCCCGGGCGTTCAGGCTTTGGAGAATGTAGACTTCTGCCTGCGTAAAGGCGAGATTCATGCTCTGGTTGGTGAAAATGGCGCCGGCAAATCAACGCTTATCAAGGTAATGACAGGTGTGGAACGGTTTGATACAGGAAAATTGATTTATGATGGCCAGGAAATCATCATTCGCTCACCACAGCAGGCGCAGAATCTCGGCATCAGTACGGTGTACCAGGAAATAAATCTCTGCTCCAATCTGTCGGTGGCTGAAAACCTGCTGCTCGGGCGCGAACCAGGCGGATTATTAGGCATCAATAAGAAGGCGATGAATAAACGGGCCAGGGAGATCATGCTTGAGCTGGGAGTGGATATTGACGTAACTGCACCGCTGGAGACTTTCTCCACAGCCATCCAGCAGATTATAGCCATTGCCCGCGCGTTGGAAATATCCTCGGTAAAAGTATTGATCCTCGATGAACCCACATCGAGTCTGGATATCCAGGAGACCAATCTTATTTTCAAGGTGATGCGGCAGCTGAAAGATTCTGGCGTGGGAATCATCTTTATCACCCATTTTATCAAACAGGTATACGATGTCTCGGACCGTATCACAGTCCTGCGAAATGGATCACTGGTTGGGACATACGACACTGACTCGCTTTCCAGACTGTCGCTCGTTGAGAAGATGATCGGCCGCAGCCTGGCTGAATACGAAGAAATGGAAAAATCTGAATACAAACATACTGATGAAGTCCCTATTGTCCAGGCAAATGGATTAGGGCGAGTTGGCTCTGTAAAACCGCTGGATATCGATTTGCATGCAGGAGAAGTGGTGGGGCTGGCCGGATTGCTGGGCTCTGGCCGGACTGAAGTGGCCAAGCTGTTATTCGGGATCGATGAGCCGGATTCAGGAAACATATCCATAGACGGCAAGCTCCTCAAGAACCATTCACCTCTGACATCGATCTGTTTTGGTCTGGCTCTCTGCCCTGAAGATCGTAAGGAGAGCGGGATTTTTGACCAACTGACTGTGCGGGAAAATATCTTTATTGCCATGCAGGCCCGGCTCGGTTGGTTTAAATTTCTGAGCAGGCAGGAACAGGAAGAAGTCACGGACAAATATGTAAAGATGCTCAATATTTCCACACCATCTGCCGAACAGAAAGTGGGGAATCTCAGCGGCGGCAACCAGCAAAAGGTGATTCTTGCCCGCTGGCTCGCAACGCATCCAGAACTCTTGATACTTGACGAACCAACCCGTGGTATCGATGTGGGTACAAAAGCAGAGATCCAGAAAATGGTCATTTCTCTTGCCTCCGAAGGCATGTCCTGCGTTTTTATTTCTTCTGAATTAGAAGAAGTGATGCGGACCAGCCATCGGATTGTTGTCATGCGTGAAAAAGAGAAGGTTAACGAGTTTTCAGGAAGTGTGGAGGAACGGAAAATCATGGAGGCAATCGCCGGGAGTGAATAGCAGGGTGATTGAACCTTCTTACTGATGTGTGGCCTTATGGATATCGAGACTGCAGCAATTCAAAACGAACTGGAGAATAAGATCAATAGTCTCCGGCACCTTATGGAAGCGTCGGAAGTGGATGCTGTTCTCCTGCAGCGGTCCAGCAGCTTTTCATGGGCTACCTGTGGGGCGGATCCACATATCAATACCGCAGCCAGCGATGGCGCGGCGATGCTGCTGATAACACCGAGTGAAAAATATGTATTAACCGATAACATCGAAGCTTCCCGTCTGGAACAGGAAGAGGGCCTCTTTTTACAGGGGTGGACCTTCAAGGTTTCTCCCTGGTATGGGCCGGATGGCGCGGCAAGGGTATTAACCAGTGGCAGAAGAACAGGTACAGATGGACTTTACCCTGTGGGAAAGGACCTTTCCAGGGAACTTGCATGGCTGCGGGCTCAGCTCTCGGAAAACGAAACAGCGCGCTTCAGGATTCTGGGCGAATTATGCGGAAAGTCTATGCAGGAAGCAGTCTATTCGATTCAACCGGGCATGAGTGAGTATGAAATAGCCGGCCTGCTGTCTGGAGCTGCAGAATCCAATGGGGTCCAGGCCGTTGTCAATCTTGTCGGGACCGATGAACGGATTTTTAATTACCGCCACCCCATCCCAACAGCCAGAAAGCTGGATCGTTATGCCATGGTTGTGCTTTGCGGCCGAAAATGGGGATTGGTGTGTTCGGTTACCCGTCTGGTCCATTTTGGTGCTGTGCCGGAAGAAATACGCTCCAGAACCCGGGCAGTCGCAGAGATTGATGCGTTTATGATCACCCGCACGCGTCCAGGAAGGACGATTGCAGATGTCTTTTCGAGTACTCAACAGGCTTATTCTAGACTTGGTTATCCTGGAGAATGGCAAAACCATCACCAGGGTGGATTGGCGGGGTATGAGCCGCGTGAAATTGTTGCGACTCAGGATACTCACCAGCCGGTTGCAGTCGGCCAGGCGTACGCCTGGAACCCATCTGTATCTGGAGCAAAATCTGAAGACACCATTCTGGTGGAACCCTGGGCCAACGAGGTCTTAACCGAAACTCCGGGTTGGCCTATGCTGGAAATCAGGATTGATGATAAGTGTGTAAAACGCCCTGACATTCTTGAAAGGGATAGCGTTTAAACCGGGAAGCAAGTTGGTCACAGGTGCTGTGGAAAAGATCCATTGCACAGAGATAGCACACATTGATATTTTTCTGAATGGGAATATTCAGGAATTCAAAACAAGGAGGGCGGATGTCCAGGTATGTGATCGGAGTTGATTTTGGTACAGAATCCGGGCGGGCCATCCTGGTGGATACTGCTGATGGAAGGGAAATAGCCAGCGATGTCTATCAGTATTCAAATGGCGTTATCGACGAAAGACTCCCCTCTTCCGATCAACCACTGGAAACGGATTGGGCACTGCAGGATCCACAGGATTACCTCCGCACCTTTCAGAATGTGATACCCAATACAATCAAAAAATCCGGTATCAATCCTGAGAATATCATCGGGATTGGAATAGATTTCACGGCCTGTACTATGCTTCCCACAACCGCAGACGGCACCCCTTTATGTTTTCAGCCCGAATGGAAAGACAATCCCCATGCATGGGTGAAATTATGGAAGCACCATGCAGCCCAGCCTGAAGCTGATCTGATTAACAGTACAGCACGCGAAATGGGAGAACCCTGGCTGGAACGTTATGGCGGTAAAATCTCCTCCGAGTGGTTCTTTTCCAAGGTGCTGCAGATTGTGCATGAAGCGCCTGAAGTCTACAAGGCGGCAGACAGGATGATTGAGGCGGCTGATTGGGTTGTTTGGCAGCTCACAGGCGTAGAAACGCGCAACAGCTGCACTGCCGGGTATAAGGCTATCTGGTCTAAAAGTGAAGGATTCCCCTCAAAGGATTATTTTAAAGCACTTCATCCGATGCTCGAAAATGTTGTTGATGAAAAAATGAGCCGGGACATTCGCCCGGCAGGGCAGAAAGCCGGCGGGTTGAGCCCACAGGCTGCTGAATGGACCGGCCTTAAGCCGGGGACTGCTGTCGCTGTTGCGAATGTAGATGCCCATGTTGCTGTTCCTGCTGTGACAGTTACAGAAGCGGGGCGGATGGTGATGATCATGGGAACTTCGACCTGCCATATGGTTCTGGGCAAGGAAGAACACCTGGTACCCGGTATTTGTGGTTATGTGGAAGATGGTATTATCCCGGATTTCTTCGGATATGAAGCAGGCCAATCCTGTGTGGGAGATCATTTTGCCTGGTTTGTAGAAAATTGTGTCCCAGGCTCCTATGATCAGGAAGCGGAAGAGCGTGGAATCGGAATTCATGCCCTGTTGGAGGAAAAAGCTTCGCGCTATCAGGCAGGGGAAACCGGGCTGGTAGCTCTGGACTGGTGGAACGGAAACCGTTCCGTGCTGGTTGATGTTGACCTGGCCGGAGTACTCGTGGGCATGACGCTGGCGACAAAACCTGAAGAGATCTACAGGGCTTTGATAGAAGCGACTGCATTCGGTACGCGGGTAATTGTTGAGGCGTTCCAGCAGAATGGAGTGCCGATTCATGAACTGGTAGCCTGCGGTGGTTTGCCGGAGAAGAACAGTCTGCTGATGCAGATATATTCGGATGTAATGGGTATGCCATTCAAGGTAAGTGCTTCAGCTCAGACACCTGCTCTTGGCTCGGCCATGTTTGGAGCAGTCGCAGCCGGTAAGGCAGCCGGTGGGTACGACAGCATTTACGAAGCAGCACAGGCTATGGCTTCTCTCAAGGAGGACTATTACAAACCTGATATGGAAAACCACGCTGTATATAACCGTCTATATACCGAATATATACAGCTGCACGATTATTTTGGCAGAGGGGCGAATGATGTTTTGAAGCGTTTGAAGGCACTGAAGGGCGAGGTGCTTGCAGACCGCACGAGGAAAGAATCATGATGTTAACAGAGATTCGGGAAGAGCTGGTTTTTCTCAACCAGGCACTCGCAGAAAATGGCCTGGTTGTGTGGACCGGCGGGAATGCAAGCGTGCGTGATCCGGAAACCGGGCTGGTTGTTATCAAGCCTTCCGGCATTATGTTCCCTGACCTGACTCCGGAAAGTATGGTTGTTGTTGATCTGGATGGGAACCGGGTGGAAGGGGATCTGGCTGCTTCCTCCGACACTTCCAGCCACCTTTATATCTATCGCCATCGCAAAGATGTCAATGGTGTAGTCCACACCCATTCCAATTATGCAACTGCCTTTGCGGCTGTTAATATGCCAATTCCCGCTGTACTTACAGCACTCTGCGATGAGTTTGGAGGCCCGATTCCCTGTGGAGGATTTGCCCTGATCGGTGGAGAGCAGATAGGGAAGATTGTGATTGAGGAAATCGGCACCAGTCCGGCTATTCTGCTGAAAAACCATGGTGTATTTACGATCGGGAAAACTGGAAAAGCTGCCGTCAAGGCTGCAGTGATGGTGGAGGATGTTGCCAAGACCGTCTGGCTTTCCATGCAGCTTGGAGAACCGTGTGAAATTTCCACCGAGAACGTGGCCAGACTGCACGAGCGATATATAAACGTATACGGTCAACACTGACCTGAGAACAGGAGTCGATATGGAGATACACAGGAATAAGCAATTATGGTTTGTAACTGGAAGTCAGCACTTGTATGGGCAGGAAGCCCTGGAAAAGGTTGCCGTGAATTCGAAAAAAATCGTTTCAGGTCTGGCTGAGGCGGACCAGATTCCGATTGACATTATTTTTAAATCAGTAGCAACCACACCGGAAGAAATCAACCAGGTTTGTCTGGATGCGAATTATTCCCCGGAATGCATTGGTCTGATCACCTGGATGCACACCTTTTCTCCCGCGAAAATGTGGATTGCCGGGCTGAGCATATTGAATAAGCCTCTGGCTCATCTGCATACCCAGTTTAACCGGGATATCCCCTGGGATAGCATTGATATGGATTATATGAACCTCAATCAATCTGCTCATGGGGATCGCGAATTCGGATTTATTGGCGCCCGTATAGGGCTGCCGCGCAAGATCATTGTCGGTTACTGGCAGGAGCAGAGAGTTCTCGATGAACTGGGCAACTGGTCGCGTGCCGCGCTGGCCTGGGATGATTCTCACCACCTGAAAATCGCCCGTTTTGGTGATAATATGCGCGAAGTTGCTGTAACAGAGGGTAATAAAGTATCGGCGCAGATGACATTCGGTTATGCGGTCAACGGCTATGGCCTGGGTGATCTGACCGCGTATGTCAACCAGGCGACTGATTCCCAGGTTGATCAGCTTATCAATGAATACTGCGATCTGTATTTTGTACAGAAAGAACTGCAACCGGGCGGATCACGAAGCAGTGATTTACGGGAGGCTGCAAAAATAGAAATTGGTTTGCGGGCGTTTCTCGAAGAGGGAGATTTTAAGGCTTTCACAACTACGTTTGAGAACCTGTATGGGCTTGCCCAACTCCCTGGCCTATCGGCGCAGCGATTGATGGCCGATGGGTATGGTTTCGGTGCCGAAGGTGATTGGAAAACAGCTGCACTGGTCAGATCTATGAAAGTCATGGCAGCCGGGCTGGAAGGTGGAACGTCGTTTATGGAGGACTATACCTATCACTTCGAACCGGGAAACCAGATGGTTCTGGGTGCCCACATGCTGGAAGTGTGTGCTTCGATTGCTGATGGGAAACCTTCCCTTGAGGTGCATCCGCTTGGGATTGGTGGGAAAGATGATCCGCCGCGGCTGGTGTTTAATGTCCAGGCCAGGCCAGCTTTGAATGCCACCATTATTGATCTGGGCGGCAGATTCCGGATGCTGATTAATGAAGTGGATGTTGTTACTCCTTCGGAAGAACTGCCACATCTGCCCGTCGGCCGGGTGATATGGAAACCTCTGCCGGATCTGCCTACAGCTGCTTCAACCTGGATCCTGGCCGGAGGTGCACACCATACCTGTTTCAGCCAGGCTGTTCATACCAGTCACCTGTTGGATTTTGCAGAAATGGCCGGTATCGAAGTTATGATTATTGATAAAAATACAGATATGAATACTTTTAAGGATCATCTTAGATGGAATGAAATGTATTACCACCTGATTGCCTGAAAGAGTTGGTCCGAGTAATTCTGATTGCTGCTTAGAAAAGATGGCGGAACCTGTGTTTCTACTATCCTCCAGAGATATCAAAGACATCTTCCACAGGTACGCCATCTTGTCCTTTCCATGGGGGTAAAAATTCATTTTCTCCGGAGCAGTCATTTTGGCTGCGGAAATCGTCTGAATCAGTCCGTGTGCTTGGAATTCCAGCCAAATCGGTCTATGATAGGTAAGATGAGTCAATCGTTATATGAATTCTATTTCAGGAGGACCGAATGGGAACCAGAGGACGAGAAATTATCGGACTGGATGTTGACAAGCTGATCGAGCTGCTGAATAAGGCACTGGCCGACGAATGGTTGGCCTATTATCAATACTGGATCGGCGCCAAAGTAGCGGAAGGCCCGATGCGGGGTGAAGTCGTTGCGGAGCTGGAGCTGCACGCCACTGAAGAACTCGGGCATGCATTACTGCTTGTGACTCGTATTATCCAGATTGGTGGTACACCACTGCTTGACCCGAAGGAGTGGTCAGAAAAAACCAATTGCGGTTATGAAATACCGTCCGATCCCTATGTCGAATCGCTGTTGAAGCAGAATATTGCCGGTGAGCAGTGCGCCATCAGTGTGTACCAGAAGCTGGCTGAGATCACTGCTACAAAAGACCCGATTACGTATGAAATCGTGGTGAGCATTCTTGCCGACGAAGTGGAACATGAAGAGGATCTGGAGGCACTGCAGGAGGATATCAATCTGATGAAAATGCGTCACGCCTGAATACCGGCTGTTTGATTTATTTTTCGGCGTATTGATACCCGGATTTTACAGGGCTGCCCGGCCGGGCAGCCCTGCTGCTTTTCCACCCCGGAAGCCATTCAAAAGCGGACTTTCCACAGGTACAATAGTTCCTGACCAGAGATCGGGTTGGTTTTTTGTCCGGACTGCCGGAAGAGTGGTTTTTCGGTAGAATACACCGTTTTCACGAGAGGATTTCTGGCAGGAGCGGGTATGGTAAATTTTGGTCGCAAGTACCTGGCTGAGCTGATGCTGCTGCTCACTGCAGTCGTATGGGGTTTCGCCTTTGTGCCACAGCGAGTAGCGATGGAAACGATGGGACCGCTGGCTTTTAACGCGGTCCGTTTTTCACTGGGCGGTGTGATTCTGCTGCCCTTGTTGTGGGTATCCAGGCGAAAACAGAGTGGGGAAGTCCGGTCGAAGGCAGCAGGCAGGTCAGTTGTGCTTGGAGGAGTTCTGTCCGGGGCGGCACTTTTCCTCGCGGCTGCAACACAGCAGATCGGCATGGTATACACGACCGCCGGCAAGGCAGGGTTTATCACAGGTATGTATGTAATATTGGTTCCGGTGCTGGGTATTTTCCTGGGGAAGAAGATGACCGGAGCGGTGTGGGTCGCGGGGGTATTGTCGGTAGCTGGATTATATATGCTCAGTGTGCAGGGGCGGGAGAGTATCAACCAGGGTGATATCTGGGTTCTGATCAGCGCTTTTTTCTGGGCGGCACAGATCCATATTATCGACCAGTATGCCCGCCGCATTCCCGCACTTATGCTCGCGGTTTTGCAGTTCCTCAGCTGCGCACTGCTCAGTGGGCTGGCTGCACTTGTTTTTGAGCAGCAGCCCATCTATTGGACTGGTATGGGGATTGTGTCGGTGTTGTATGTAGGCGTTTTCTCCACCGCGCTGGCATTTTCACTGCAGGTATATGCGCAGCAAATTTCACAGGCAGGGCCGGCAGCAGTCGTTATGAATCTTGAAGGCGTATTTGCTGCTATTGCAGGTTGGCTGCTGTTGAATGAAGCTCTTCCGCCCCGAGGTATCCTGGGCGGGATTCTGATGTTTGCCGGAATGTTTATTGTCGTATGGGAACCAAAAAAAACCGAACTTCCAGGGAACATAAAGGAGCGTGGCTGATGCGGCGTGCTGAGAAGGAGCTTGCGGAATCAACGCAGATCGAGGAAATTCTACGCAAAGCTGATGTGATACGGTTGGCGCTTTTTGACGGGAAGGAGCCCTACATCGTCCCGCTGCTGTACGGGTACGATGGCGAGCAGCTGTATTTTCACAGTGCCGGAGAAGGGCGCAAGATCGAAATTCTGCGCAGCAATCCGCGCGTGTGTTTTGAATGTGAAATTGACGTTCGTATCAAACCATCAGATAAAATCTGCAGCTGGAGTCTCCAGTACCGATCTGTGGTTGGGTATGGGGTGGTGCGCTTCCTGACCGATCCGGCAGAAAAACGCAAAGCAATGGAAACGCTGCTGGATCACTATACTGACCCTCCGTATGATATCGAGGATACCACTCTGCAGCGCACATGTATGTTTGTAGTCGAAATTGAATCCCTGTGCGGGAAGAGTTCGCCTGTTCCGAAGGTGTAACCGGTTTCTGCTGAGTGCTGTGTGGATGTTTCAGCCCGGAACAGGAAGCGGCTGCTGCCGGCAGTTGGCCAGCTCCTGCAAAAGGCTGGATAGGAATAACAGGGTTTCTGCCATAAAACATGGCAGCATTAAAAGGAGGCTTCATTTTTGAACCGGCGTTCCTTTTTAAAAAGCTGCGGCACACTGATCCTGGGGACGACCCTGGCCGGGTTGGGGGGCGGCGTTTACAGCACACTGCTGGAACCGGAATGGCTGGCGGTTGAACGGATTTCAATCTCACTTAAACACCTTTCACCAGCACTGCATGGCCTGCGGCTTGCTCAGCTGAGTGATCTGCATCTCGGAACCTGTACCGACCCATCTTTCATCAAAACCGTAATTAACAAGGCTGCCGAACTTGACCCCGATCTGGTTGTCCTGACCGGGGATTACGTTTACGAACAGGCTGATATGGTCGAGCAGCTGGGTCAGCTGTTGGAGGAGTTGTCGCCACCATACGGTATCTGGGCCTGCCTGGGCAATCATGATTACTGGACGGATGCAGCGGTGGTCCGCTCGGGGTTGGAGCGAGCCGGGGTTCAGGTGCTGGTGAATGAGAACCACAGGATCAGTGTGGGCGAGGCGGGGCTGATCCTTGCCGGACTCGATGACACCTGGAGCGGTGTGCCTGATCTGGAGCAAGCTCTGAAGGGAACACTGCTGGATGAGCCTGTAGTTTTACTGGCGCATGAGCCGGACCCGGCAGACTACCTCCTGCAGGACGAGCGCGTTGGCTTGCAGCTCTCCGGCCATTCTCACGGCGGCCAGGTGCGGCTGCCGCTGATCGGTGCCCCCGTGCTGCCTTATCTCGGTTCTCGCTACCCGGCTGGACTGTACAATGTCCATCAGGGGTTTCTGTATGTCAACCGCGGGGTGGGGATGGTGCCACCAGGTGTACGGTTCAACTGCCGGCCTGAAATAACCGAGATCACGCTTCAGAGTTCTGAGGTTCTTGCACAGGTCTAAGAGGGTACCAGGTTTGTGTTGGAGAACCGGTGACAGATGATTTGTTTGAAGGTAATGGCACAGTGAAACCGGTGATGGCACGGTGAAACCGGTGATGGCACGGTGAAACGGGTGATGGCACGGTGAAACGGGTGATGGCACGGTGAAACCGGTGATGGCACGGTGAAACCGGTGTGGCACGGTGAAACCGGTGTGGCACGGTGAAACCGGTGTGGCACGGTGAAACCGGTATGGCACGGTGAAACTGGTGTGGCATGGCAAAACCGGTGTGGTACGGTGATACCGACGGGGTACGAAGCAGTGCGCTTCGCCAGCGATGATCATGATGCAAGTCCGGTGGGGTTGTCCTGTGCCTGGCAGATACACAGTGCGATGCGCAGGGACTACCACCCCGGAATTCGAAGTGAACAAGTGATTTGGATTTGAGATCGGAAATTCCGGCACAGCTTGAATAAGGAGTGGTTAAGAATGAACCGGCAGGGAAACAGGAACCTGTATACTCCCCGGTGTGTTTTGGGTACCGGATACCTTCGGCTGCGAATGGCGGCGTGGTTCACCGCGTTTGCCTGGATGCTGGCAGGTTGCGGGTTGTTTACCCCACCAGGAAACGCGTCATCACAGACAATCGACCCCGCACAGGACCCCGTACAGGGGCTGGTGAATACCGGGCCGATTCAACAGGAAGGTCTCTTCGGTAGCTGCAAGCTGCAGCCGAGGGCTTCCTACATGGTCCAGGCTCGCGTACTGCATGTACGTCACTACGATCTGGACTGGCGGGCAGTGTGTTCTCCGCTGGATCTTGCTCTGGGGTGGGGAGCGGTAGCCAATCCGGAAATGGATGAATGGGTTCAGTGGAGTCAATCCGGACGGTGGTATTTCTACACGATAAACGTAGATGGTCCGTTATCACTGGATGAAGTAGCTCTGCGATCTTCCAATGTGCATATCATTCCGGCTACTCCCACACTATCCCGTTCTTTGTTAGCACTGGAGGAGGGGGATGTGATTTTGCTGGAGGGTGAACTGGTTGATACAGCCGTCGATCTGTTCGGGTTCCGGCTTGAAACTCCGACGTCACTCACACGGACGGATCGGGGCGCCGGCGCATGTGAAATACTGTATGTTCGCCGGTTAGTGGTGGATGGGCAGGAGTATCGCTGAGAACGCTGAGTGCGCTGAGAACGCTGAAAGTGCAGATCGCACTGGGGGTTGGACGCGTAAGAGATCTGCACTGGTTTGTGAACACATGTCCCTTTATAATGAAGCATACTTCTCGCAGAAGCAGGAAAAACAATGTTATGTAAGATCCATTGAGCTGGATTCGCTGCTTTTGCAGATTCGGAATACCTATTGAATACACGATTATGTAAAGAAAATCCCTGCGGGTTCACCCGGCACGGGTTTTTATGGGAAGCACTCCATCGACAGCCCAGTGGTCAGCACCTGGATTATGGCGCCTATGACGGCAGTGTTATCCGAATATTGGTGGAAACCGGCTGCGCTGTTTCTGCGGTTGGTGTAGAAGTTAACCGCAAAATTGTTGAAGAGAACGAAGGCTTGATGCCGCCGAAAGCTAGTCTGCAGCTGATAGAGCGGAATCAACCACTTCCTTTTAATAACAGCAGGTTCAGCAGTGCCAGCCTGCTTGATGTGATTGAACATATTGCCGACCAGCAGTTGGTTCTGAATGAGCTGTACAGGGTGCTGCAACCTGGTGGGCGGCTGATCGTAACGGTTCCGGGGAAGCACCTGTTCAGCTTTCTTGATACCGGTAATTTCAAGTTCCGTTTTCCCCGGATCCATCGGGCGTTGTACCTGATCCGGCATACGGCCGAGGAATATGATCTGCGCTATCTGGATAATCCCGACGGCCTGATCGGCGACATCGAGCGGGAAAAAGGTTGGCACCAGCATTTTTCCAGGCGCGAGCTGCAGGAATTGCTGGAGGGGTGTGGATTTCAGGTGTGTGTCTTTGATGGCAGTGGCTTTTTTACCCGATTAATTCTGCCGTTTCGCCTGGTTTCACCCGCTTTTCTTCGTCCGCTGTGGAACCGCCTGCTGGCGCTGGATGCGAGATTATTTGCCCGTACCAATGTATTCTGCCTTGCTGAGAAGCCGGCAGAAGGTTAGCTGAAGGCGGCACAGACCGATATGTATGGCTTCTTGTTTCCAACAGTCTCTATCCTTGTTTTAATATGGGAAAGAAGGATGGTTTGAATAATGCAGGATATCTACCGTTTTCTGGAAGATTTTAAAATCAAATATGAACGTTTTGACCATCCGGCAGTGTTTACGTTCGAGCAAGCGAACCGTCTGGTGCCGGATCTGCAGGCGGCACGAACAAAGAATGTATTTGTGAGGGACAAGAAGGGCGGAAACCATTTTATGATAATGGTGGGGGATGGGCGCCGCATTGATCTGGCAGCTCTCTCCCACCAGCTTGGAGTCAAGCGCCTGGGCCTGGCGTCACCTGAACGGCTGTTACAGCTGCTGGGGGTGGATCCTGGATCCGTTTCGCCGCTGGCGTTAATCAATGATGAGGAGAACAGGATAACCCTGCTGCTGGACAAAGGGCTCGCAAATGAGTCGTATTTCCAGTGTCACCCGCTTGTAAATACAAGCACGCTGCTGATGGCGAAAGCTGAACTGCTGCAGTTTCTGGACGCTGCGGGGCATCCTCCCCGCTGGATAAACATCCCCTTCCTTGCCGATTGAGTGAACGATTCTGTGAGGGAGATCGTGCAAACAGGTTGGAACGGTGAAATTCAGCATTACCCGATAATGGAAATCTAATAAAAAAAATGCGATAATCTACATGGGTATTGATAGAATATAGTCGATGCCCGGTTCGGGCGGATGCAAATTGTATGGGTGTTTTTTATGCAGCAGGTGAGCAGGTTCTCCCTGCTGAATAAGAGGAGAATAATGAAAAAGAGCTGGTGGATTTTTGGACTGCTCGTTTTGATAATCATTGCCGGCGGCATACTGATGATGTCGGGGCAGAAAGAGCAGGACACAGGATGGTTGTCACTGCTGACACCGATGGCAACACCAACGCCGGAACTCATTTCCGGCCCGGCCATTGTTCATCAGATCCAGCAGGTAAGCAGACTGGAGACAACAGTCTATTCGGTTGAGCGGGTGATAGAAGCCAGCCAATCCGATCCGGTCTGGCCGGACTGGCTGCGTGGTGACCGGCTGCTGCTGATTGCTTACGGCCAGGTGGTGGCGGGTGTTGATCTGGGCAAGATGACCAATGATGATGTGGTCGTTGCAGAAGATGGCCGCACGGTGACTATCACGCTTCCGGCTGCTGAAATTTTCAGTGTGGATCTCGACAATGCAAAAACACAGGTATACGATCGCCAGCGTGGGGTTTTTGCACCGCCGAACACAAATCTGGAATCGGAAGCACGCCTCGCTGCTGAAAATGAGATACTGGCGGCTGCCTGTGATGATGGCATTCTCGGACGAGCGACGGTGGATGCACAACGTGCCATGGAACAATTCATGGGCCTGTTTGATTTCCGCACGGTGATAAATGCTTCGCCGGTGCCGGCCTGTGGCGGACAAGAGTAAGCGCTGCGACATCTGCAATCCGGAGACGAAAATCAATAGAACCCCGGCGGGGGATCCGGCTTGATGCAAGGCACCTGCCGGTCACCAATCAGCTGATTCTCACTTGATGCGCTTGCAGTTCCTCTGGAGAGGTGAAGGGCGCAGCACCTGCTGTGGGATTTGTAGGCCTGCCCATGATAGTATGAATGGGCAGGTTGTCTCTTTGCCTGACTAATAGGTGCTTTATGATCAACATTACACCATCGGTAAATATAGCCGAGAATGAAATCGAAATGAATTTTATCCGCGCGTCAGGACCGGGCGGACAGAACGTCAACAAAGTATCAACTGCAGTACAGCTGCGTTTTGATATTGTTCATTCTACGTCGTTACAGCCTGAGGTGAAGGCGCGCCTGAAAATGCTGGCGAAAAACCAGATCACAAAGGACGGAATCCTGATTATCGAGGCAAGAAGATACCGAACTCAGGAGAAGAACAGGGAAGATGCTATCGAGCGTCTTATTATTCTGATCAGGCGGGCTCTGCTGCGGCCCCGTAAACGCAAACCCACAAAACCGAGTACTGCCAGTAAGGAACGCAGGCTGGAGGGAAAAAAGCGTCGTGCGCTGCTGAAAAGACAGCGACGCGGCGGTTCTGATGAATGGTAAAAGCCCTGACACAAGTAGGAACTCAGCGCTGTCAGGTTCTTGTTTATGCGGCATTTGCCGACAGATTTCGCCTCTTCTGATTCACAATATTATTCATTTTTTTTCCCGTATCTGTTGATATGTCTGCAGCAGATTTTTTTAGGCGGATCTTAAGGGTTTGACCAGCCTCTTTTAGGACATGTCTCAATCTCTGACGTGAAAGCCTTTATCAAAGAACCGGGATGGGTTATGATCAGGGACTGCTGCCTTCGGATCCGGGATGTCCAAATTGCCCGTATTGGATTGTTGAATATCCCACCTGATAGAATTCAATTCTGAGAGTGTACACTATCATGCCTGCCCATCAAGCGGATACTCCGGCTGATACTTCGTTTCAAACCACAAATGTGGCTGTGATTTCCACTGGCCATGCAATTCACGATACATATTCAGGTTTCCTTCCTTCGCTGGTCCCGGTGTTCATTCAGAACCTTGCCCTGACGAGGACCGAGGCTGGATTCCTGGCCGCAATGCTGCGGGTTCCTTCTATCTTACAGCCGATTTTCGGCCGCATTGCTGATAAGAAGGATTTGCGCTGGCTTGTGATTGCTGCACCGGCTTTGACTGCAGTACTGATGAGTTTACTGGGGATTGCCCCAGGATATGGCGTGCTTGTGATCCTGCTGTTGGCTGCGGGGCTGAGCTCAGCCGCTTTCCACTCTGTTGCACCTGTTATTGCCGGGAGGTTGTCCGGAAGCAAATTGGGGCGGGGGATGGGATTCTGGATGGTCGGTGGGGAATTTGGCCGGGCATTGGGGCCGATTTTCATTGTAACCGCGATCCGTTTCCTGGGGCTTAAAGGCACCCCCTGGCTGATGCTGTTTGGTATTGCTGCTTCCCTGGCGTTGTTCCTGAGGCTGCGCAGCATACCGGTGATCCTGGCAGAAAAGGGCGATGGTTTAAATTGGCGAGAAGCTGTACGCAGTATGCTTCCCATACAGATCCCGGTGCTGATGCTGTTTGCATCCACTTCACTGCTTCGCACATCTCTCGGGATTTTTCTCCCGACCTTGCTCACTGAGCAAGGATCCGGCCTGTGGCTGGCAGGTGCAGCACTGACGATCTACGAAGCGGCCGGGGTAATTGGTGCGCTGGTAGGGGGAAATCTGAGCGACCGTATCGGCCGCAGCCGTATGCTGGCTTTATTTCAGCTTCTTGCGCCTGCAGGGCTGCTGCTGTTCCTGCGGACTGCTGATGAGCTGCAGCTGGTACTGCTGATCGTGCTTGGCTTCTGCAGTCTGGCCGGTCTTCCTATTCTTATGGCTTTGATCCAGGAGAGCTTTCCGGAAAAACGATCCTTTGCGAATGGTTTCTACATGGCGGGCAACTTTATCGTAAGTTTCAGTGCCGCGCTGCTGATAGGGTGGCTGGGTGATTCCATTGGATTGGAGCGGGCGTTCTTCTGGAGTGCAATCCTTTCACTGGCAGGGCTGCCGTTCATTCTGCTGCTGCCGAAGGCGAAGAAGTCAGCGGAGGGATCGTAACTGCTCCAGGTGGTCGATATTTACAGGCAGATGTACAATAAGTCTGAACAGAATCTGCCTGGCCAGAGGAAGAATAAACAGCAGGATCTGAGAGAGAGGAAACCATGGATTTACGAGAGCGCATTACAGAATACTTTGACCAACATGAGGATGAGATTAAAAATTTGATCGTTCAATTGACAACCTCCTTTGTGGAAGAACGAACAGTGAATGTGGTTTCGGAAAAATTGGGCGACCATCCGTATCTGAAAATCCGCGGCGAAGAATACCGCGTGGGCGACAAGGTGAAGAAGTTTTTTCAGGAGCTGGACATCCCGTTTGATGAATATTCCCGTATGGAAGGACGCCCCAACATTATCGGTAAATTGGGGCAGGATAAGAGTGGTGAGCGGCTGTTCATGCCGGGCCATATGGATGTTGTTCCGGCGGGAGAAGGCTGGGATACCGATCCATACCAGGTTGTAGAGAAAGATGGGCTGCTGTATGGACGAGGTACTTCTGATAATAAAGGTCAGCTCGCATCCATTCTGGCAAGCGCCTACGTCTTGAAAAAAACGGGGCTTGATCGTGAACTGCGCGGCCAGCTACAGATAGCCGCCCTGTCTGATGAGGAAGCAATGGACGAAGACCAGATAGATTATGGGATTGGTTATCTGGTGGAAGAGAATCTTATTAATCCAACCGTATCTGTTGTGCCGGATATCGGTGAAGACATGAAAAAAATCGATATTGCTGAAAAAGGACGTATGGTTGTGAAAATCACAGCCATCGGGCGGCAGGCACATGGTGCCAATCCTGATGCAGGGATTAATGCTATCTACATGATGAATAAACTCGTTTCCCAAATAGAAACGTTGAAGCTGGAACACACAGTCCATCCATTGCTGGGTTCTCCCACGGTTAATCTGGGGGAGATACACGGCGGTGCTGCTCCTAATATAGTCCCCGGCACATGCTTTATCTATCTGGATTTCCGAATTGTCCCCGGGATGACCCGCGAAGGTGTGCTTGATGCCCTGCAGGTCTGTATCGATCAGGTTCCTGATGGGGACTTCCAAATTAAAGTAATATCAGCCAAGAGTCCACATGCAATTGAACCGGACAATCCGGTGGTGAAGATTATCCAGGAAGAAGCTCAAGCGGCTCTGGGTATCACACCGGCTACCTTCGGCATCGGTGGGGGGACTTATGCAAAGGAGCTGGTTATGCATGGTGTAACTGCGGTCGGCTGGGGGCCGGGGGATGGTTCCACATTTCATGTGGCTAATGAATACGTTGAAATTCAACAGCTGTTTGATTTTGCCAGGCTGACCTGTTTGCTGGCTTTACGGCTTGCGGGGTAGAGCAGAGCCATATTCTACTGAATCCGAACGTGCCCGGACACCCAGGCACGTTTTTGTTAATAATGGAAATAGTATCAGAAGCAGCTGGCTGCTATCACAGCTGGTTGAAAATGTGTGTCCTCGCCTGCTATCCAGGGGCATCTCAAGCAGCGCCGCTAAAAACGCTCCTTGAAGATCTGATAGGCTTCCATAAAAGTCGGGAAACCTGTTGTCGGCAGGATCAACAGCAGGGTTTGCAGGATTTCTTCGTCGCTCGCGCCTGCCGCCCGGGCTTTGCGGATGTGGGTTTCCAACGCACGCCGGTGCTGGGTTGAGGCGGAAATCGCAACTTTCAGCAACCAGCGTGTCTTTTCTGGAAGAGGGCCTGCTTCAAGGTGAATCTCTTTTCCGAGCGCCTCATATTTATTGTAAATTTCGGGGAAGTCCTTCTGGAAGGTTTCAAGCAGGTCGCGTATATTATCCATCACAGTTTCCTTTCCCTGGCAGGGTTTATTCCAGGAGTGGTTACC
>JAFGNH010000019.1 GCA_016927115.1 Anaerolineales bacterium
GGAGCCGGACAATACTGTCCGGCTCCTTTTATATCTATCCTTAACAGGAGAAGGAGATCAAAGCATTTCAGAGAGGCCGCTTGCGTAATACTTTCAATGCATAAACGAACATGCCGGTTCCGAACACGCTTCCGGCGAGCCAGAATACCAGTGCCACGTAATTTGATACGCCGCCAAGTACTGCCCGCGAAATAACCAGCGTGATCACAAACACCAGCCAGATTTGCAGCCACCGTTTCAGGGGAATCTCAACAGCTGCTGTTTCAGGAGGTTCCTGACGGCGGGATAAGCGCAGCGAATGGATAAACAGAAGAATCAGAACGAGGTAAAAAAGCAGGATCAAACCCTGCCCTGAAGGTCCGGGGATCCGCTCAGGATATATGGCGAATCCAAGGAAGAGGTACAGCGCTGCCAGCCAGATGGACAGAACAGTAAACTGCTTGCGGCTGGGCAGTAAATCGGGCAGTGTGTAGTTCCTCCCATTTGTGATCCGTTTCCACAGCCAGGTCAGGAGGAACAGAAACGAGACTGTAGAAATACCTGAGAACAGGGAAAGGCCAATGGAGGGGGAATTGATACTTTGAAAGACACCACCAAAGAGCACCAGCGCCAGATACCCTTTCCAGCTGGTATAGAAACTTCGCACCTTTCCGCTCAACCCGTTCAGGACATACGACGACTTGGTAAGCAGCTGCTCACTGAGCAGCAGAGGTGTGATAAAGGACAGCCATGTGTGCCACCAGAAAACAAGCACAAACAGTTCGAATACTGCCAGGTCCGCAATGTGTACAAAAACATCCCAGTCTGGCTGCCAGAGCACTTTGGTCATGTAAGCCTCGTAAAGGCCGAACAGCATGCCCGCAAAGATGAGCACCGGCAGCGTTGGTTTCCCATACCGGAAAATGATTGTGGTCAGGATGATGGTGTGCAGCCCATACAGCGGCCAGACGATGACGATGCCCCAGAGGTTGAAGAAAGGAAACATGTCGGAACCGGCAAATACCTCCGCAAAAAAGGTGGAGAAGGCGCCGAGTATAAGCCAGAACAACCATTTATGTGCTCCGGGGATAGGCGTTTCCATTGAATGTATTCGTTACACCATTTCGAGTATAGAAAAATAATGCAGCACGCTGCCCCCAAGCACAAACAGGTGCCAGATAGCGTGGCTGTAGGGCAGGGATCGCCAGCGGTAGAAAACCACACCCAGGCTGTATACAACGCCTCCGAGAAGAAGATAGAGGAATGAGCTGGTGCTGATGCTGTTCAAGCCCTGCCAGAAAACAACTGTACCAAACCATCCGAGAGCCAGATACAGCCATACCGGTGGTTTTTCAAACCCTTTTTTAATCCCCAGTTTCAAAACCAGGATTATGAGCGCGATACCCCATACGATACCGAAAATCGTCCAGCCGATCCAGTTCCGTAATGCTGTAAACAGGAAGGGTGTGTAGGTGCCTGCGATCAGGAAAAAGATAGCGCTGTGATCCAGCCGCTGCAGGATTCCTTTCCAGGGTTTGTTGGCCATGCTGTGGTAGAGGGTGGAAGCCAGGTAGAGCAGGATCAGTGAAATCCCGAAGACCAGGAAGCCGGCCAGGTGCCAGCCGGTGCCAAAACGGACAGCGCGCACGATAAGGATCACCAGCCCGGCGATGCTCAGCCCGACACCCACGCCGTGGGTGATGGAGTTGGCGAGCAGTTCGCCCAATCTGGTAGAGGGTGCCCGCGGGTCTGAAGTATAAGCCATTACTATCTCCTCCCTGTATCCCCAAAATAAATCCGCGAAGGTTTCGGGTAAATTGTACTTCATTAATCTTTGCAGCCGGCTGTCTGGTTCCTGATTGAAGCCTGACGTAATTGGTTTAACTGCGCTGCAGCACAACTGGGGTATCCATCATCTGTACGTAATTGGTTTGAAATACGTCGCGAAAAGGATACACTGGATATGAAACCATTCATAAAGAAACCAGCAGGGGAAGGATATGGATACCCGGATTTTACTTTCTGAACCAGTGGAACTTGTTTTTATTGATATCTATCGTGATGGGGGAACGATCGCCATCGGCCTGCAGGATACGGAAAAGCGGGCACTGTCTTTTTCTGTAGATGGCTGCATTGGAAGCTTTACTCCGAATCGGGTCTATCTCAACGGAACATTTCCGGACGGCAGGACTGCCGTATTGATCCCGAAAGGAGATTCCCGCGAACAACGTATCGTTCAGCTTCTTGAAGGTTGGCTTGATAAAACCTTCACAAAAGAGGAGCAGGCAGATTTGCACGGCAGCTATGGAACACACCAGCTTTCAGAACTGGAACGCCGGGGGGCTTTATGTCTTTCAGCAGTGGGAAAGATAAAGGCCTGATTATCCGTTTCTATGTGACATAATTATGGTTATTGCGTTTGCTGCTGCGTTTTTCACAGGACGGAAACAGGTTCTGAATATTTTCTGAACAACTGCATCGTATCCTTACACCATCAACAAAACAAAAAGGAGCGATAGTTATGAAGAAAATCGCAATTGGAATGGTAATCGCAGTAACAGCAGTATTGGTAATTACAGCAAGCCCGGTGTATGCAGATCGCGCAACACCACCGGAACGGCCCGGACGGATGGGCGGTTCTGCGCAGGGCGGTTCCCGCATGATGGGTGCCGGCGGGCAGGATCTCGATGCAGCTGCCGAGGCTCTCGGTATGACCGTGGAAGAACTGCAGGCGCAGCTGGACGCTGGTGCAACAGTCCATGATCTCCTGGAATCAGCTGGTGTTGATCTGTCAGAATGGACCCTGGAATACCAGTATCTGTACAATTACAGCGTGGACCGCCAGGCGTTTTTGGCCGAGCAGCTTGGCATGACTGTGGAAGAGCTGCAGGCAGCACTGGAAGATGGTTCCACCGTACACGATCTGGCAGAAGCAGCCGGTATCGAAGTACCGATGTGGGGTGAGGACTGGATGAACGGCAGTCGTAATGGCACCGGTTCAGCCGGGACAGGTATTGGGGACCGTATGCCGGAACTGCTCGGTATGACCGCCGAAGAGCTTGAGGCTGAAATAGCGGCCGGAAATACTATCCATGACCTGTTTGAAAGCGCTGGCCTGGAATTCCCCGCAGGCGGCAGCATGAGCGGCAGCCGGGGCAATCGAGGAGGCCGCTAGTAACTTTCCAACTTTCGTACTGAAGTATTCACCCCTGGAGGACATTCCCTCCAGGGGTGTTTTTTATCAGGTCCGGGCCTATTATTTTTGAACAGGCGTTTTTCAGAAGATGAAGTATGCTGAGTGATTGAGCCGCTGTGTCTTCCGGGCGTTGTACAGGTAGAGCAGTTCTTCACTGCATGCAGCCTGGGGGCTGAATATTGGTGCAGCAAATTTGCAGCAGTCGGATCCATACCCTTTCACAGATCTAAATTAAAGTGTTATTATCTGGACGATTATGTAATCCCTGGAGCCATATACTATGCAAGAATTCAAACAGACTCGAGCGGTGGTGATCACAGCATTGATGGCTGCCGTAACCGTTGTGCTTGGCTGGACACATTGGGGCTTCATTCCCTGGTTCGGTGGAGTGTCGCTGACCATCATGCATATTCCGGTCGTTATTGCAGCTGTGCTGGTGGGGCCCGTCTCCGGCCTTGGTGTTGGGCTGGTGTTCGGCATTTTCAGCATGATACAGGCAGCTGTCGCTCCTACCGGGCCGACCGATGTGTGGTTCACCAACCCGCTGCTGTCGGTAGTGCCGCGCCTGTTTATTGGCCCGGCCGCCTGGCTGGTTTGGCGGGCACTGAAGCGCTGGCCGGCAGCCGCACTGCTGGCAGCTGGTGCAGCCGGGAGTCTCACCAATACAGCGCTCGTATTGGGAGTGATCGGACTGCTCGGGTATCTTCCGTGGCTTGTTCTGGGGGGTGTGGCAGCAGCGAACGGCCTGCCGGAAATCCTTGTTTCAGCATTCCTCACTGCGGCTGTTGTAGGTGCCTATTTGAGAATTCCCCTGGGGAAAAAACGTGGGGCAGATCTGACGGATTAGACCGCTGTTTGCGCTGATCGGTTCATTTTGGAGCACCTCTTTTCCCCACACCTGTCGTCCGGGTGTGTGAAGGACCGCTGGTGTATGCCTGTTGCCAGGGTGAAGTAATGGCAATCATAAGCAGCCGAAATTCTTGCGGCGCTTTGCCCTCGCTTTCCATAACCTCTCCCTGACCGGTACCATAGAGCAGAGACCCCTCATGAACTCGGGCTTAAAATATTAAACGGGGGAACTTCTCCCCATCCCCCTCTTTTTAATGAACAACTGATTACGCGGGTATAGAGGACAATCCGGCTGAAAATCATTAGACAAACGGAATGAATACATTGTTCATGAAAACCGCCCACTTTCTGTCATTCTGTCCCTCCATGTCATCCAGCCCCTGCATCTGTCATGCCGAGCCTGCGAGAGACCTCTATACCGCGTTGAAAACCATGATGAGTCAATGGAGTGCCCGGGCAGCGTGGTTGGAGGATGCAGAATACTCCTTCAAACCTTTGCCTCTCATAGGCCAGCCATTGTTATCAGAGGTCCTTCGCACGCTCTGGATGACAGGGGGGCATTAAAAATTGCAGGCCTGTCCCGGATATTGTATACGGAATACCCGGTATTACGAGGCAAGGGAAAGGGCTGGGCGATCGGCGGGTCATAGATAAAGAATTGCAGCGCAAGCTGCCAGGCACAGCAGTAAAAATAACCCATCTTTCCATTTGAACGAATACACTCTTAAACCCGTTCTTCGAGTTGTGCTGCCGTAGCCGCGGGCCAGCATGGCATTCGTCAATGTATCAGCTTGCTGCAGGCTGGTTGTGAAAAGAGGTATCAGCAGCGGAAGCATCTGTCGGGCACGCTGAATCAGATTTCCCTGCTCGCTGCCCCACAATGCGCCGCGGGCAGCCTGGGAGCGGGTTATGTTTTCGGTTCGCATCGCCAGAAAGGGGATAAAACGGAGCATGATCTGCACAACCATAGTGATGGACTGTGTGTGTATGCCCAATACCTGCAGCAGTTTGAACAACAGGTCAAGGCCATAAATCAGCTCCAGTGTGGATAGTGTTGTACCGGCAAGAATCAGCAGCAAAAGAAGCCCAAGGAAACGCAGGATCAACAGGATTGACAGATGCACACCGGCCGCCGAGATGGACAGAAACCACCAGGAGAGGTAGACCACGCTCCCAGCGTGGGGAGTGATGAAAAGCTGCAGTACTGCAAGCAGGAAGATGAATGGCAGCGGTGCGAGCAGACCGCGTATTGCGTATTTCAATGGTATACGGGCTGCCAGGAGGAGCAGAAAGGTCACTGCCAGTCCAGCTATCAATCCGGAGCTCTGCCCGGTGAGGGTAATTGAAAGAAGCAGAGCAAAAACCCCGAGGATCTTTGCGCGAGGATCTGTCCGATGCAGGATCGAACCGGTTGGTATGTATTGGCCGGAAGAGAGACGGTTGAGGAGCTCCGACTGGCTCATGGTATCCCTTCTCCCAGCACATTTTCCAATTCGCGTTCCAGAGCCGCCATGGTGGTGATGTGAGACCGCAACGGCCATCCTTTGCTGCGCAGGTGAGCCGCTGTGCGGACGGCCAGGGGAGCCTGTAGTCCGATTGTGTGCAGGGCTTCCATCCGGGAAAAAACTTCTTCACAGCTGCCGTGCAAGTAATTGCTGCCATGGTGCAGTACACTAATCTGGTCAAGCATTCCGGCCAGCTCATCATACTGATGTGTGGAGATTATCAGGGTAGTGCCGTTCTTGTGGATCTGTTCCAGCTGGTTCAGCAGCTCATGCACAGACTGCGGATCCAGGCCTGCCATCGGTTCGTCGAGCAGCAGGATCTCGGATTGCACTGCCAGTGTCGAAGCGAGGGCAACTTTACGCTGTTCCCCACCGCTCAGGGTGGCGGTGAGGCGATCCTTATCGGCGGTAAAATCCAACCCAACCATTTCCATTGCCTGTTGAACGATATCCGCCAGTTTTCCATCGTATCCCAGCTGTCGGGGCCCGTACGCGATTTCATCGCCGACGTATTGTTCGAAAATCTGGTCTTCCGGCTGCTGGAAAGCCAGTGCCACTGTACGTCTGAGGGCTCTGACATCCAGTTCCTTGCTGGTAAGGTCAAAACCGGCTACACGTATGCTGCCGGTCTGTGGCAGCAGCAGGCCGTTGAGATGCTGCAGAAGAGTTGATTTTCCGGAGCCGGTACTGCCGATCAGGCCGTGAATGGTGTTTAGTGAGACCTGCATTGAAAGCTGGTCCAATGCACGAAAGGCCAGTGGGGATCCCTGCATATAGGTGTGTGAAAGGTTTTGTACATCGATCGACGGTTCTCCGGCCGGCATTCCTGAAAAGACCCCTGCCGCGGCTGCATTATTTTGCACGCGAAAAACCGGCAGGGATTGGAACAGTTGGTTCGGCAGAATGATATTATCCGGCAGCGAGGGGAAGTACCGCCGCAGCCCGGCCGCGATTTTCGCTGTACCCGGCTGGTCGAGCCCGGCAGCCTGCAGAGCCTCGACTCTGGAGAATACAGATGCCGGAGAGCCGTCCATTAACAGGCGGCCCTGGTGCAGTACGATCACCCGGTCTGCAGTTGCGGCTTCTGCCATGATGTGGGTGATCAGCAGGATGGCGTATCCCTCCCGATTCAGTGCCTTTGCCTGCTGCAGCACCATGTCTCGGCCGGCTGGATCAAGCATGGCGGTGGTTTCGTCGAAGATGAGGCATTGTGGGCGCATTGCCAGTACGCCGGCCAGAGCGAGCCGCTGTGCTTCTCCGGCAGATAGGGAAAATGGAGAACGTTCCTGCATGGCGGAAAGGCCGGTGGCTGCCAGGGACTGCTCGACACGCTCCCGCACCTGCTGGTGCGGCAGGCCGAGGTTGGCGGGGCCGAATGCAACATCCTCTTCGACAGTTGTCGCCACGATCTGGTCCTGCGGGCGCTGGAAGACCATGCCTACCCTGGTCCGGATAGTGTGCAAGCTGGCGGGTTCGTGTGTATCCAGGCCTGCAACACGCACGTGGCCGCTGTCCGGCAGCAGCAGGGCATTGAGCAGTTTCGCCAGTGTGCTTTTCCCGGATCCGTTTGCCCCGATCAGCGCGACGAACTCACCCTCCTCGATCGTGAAGTTAATATTCTCCAGCGTGGGGAGATTTCCCGGAATACTGGATGGGTAGGAGAAGGATACGTTATCAAGCTGAATCAACGTTGTCATGACCTCTCCTGCACAGGTTTTCTGGAAACTGTACCGAGAATCCGGGAATATGGGCTGGATAGTATTGTAAGCCGGGAGGAAAGGGGGAGCAATGGGGGTTGTGGATGTGGAAGACTGGCGTGATCGGGCAGCGGTCTGCGTTAAGCTCAGCGGGCTGGATGGAGCTGCTCCAGGCGAGGCTGCTTCAGGTATCTGGCACACTCCGCTGCAGGGAACGCCGGGATGAACAGAGCAGCAACCATATTTTACCTGGAGCGAATCCATTGGCTCAGTCGTGCCAACTGCAGATTGCCACGGCCGCTCCTGTCCTATTCGGAAGGTACGAAAGACAGATGGACGCTCCCGGCAAAAACAGACGATCTGGAAAATCGCCATGGTGGAAGGCATCGCATGTTCGTTAAAAAAGGAGTCTCAGCAGATCCAGAAAGACAGGTGCACAATGTATCACAAGGTAATCACGGATTACCGTCCCAGCCGGCAAGGCGGGCCATCATCCACCAGAATGCTTCCCCCTTACGCACGCAGTTGAATCCGTGTGAGTGGGCACAGGACGGCAGGTTCTGACAGTCCTCCGGGTGAGAGCTGCACCAATCCGCACACCATTCACACGCGTCTGTGGTGTCCGGGTAGTAGTTGCCATCCGGGTCGTAGCTTTCGATGTCGGCAAAGTCAAATACTACTTTCTGGTTTTCAGCGGCATAGGTCAGCACCATGTTGTTGTTGCGGGTCAGCGTGCTGCTGCCTCCGTCTGTATGCCCGGTCATCAGTAGGAACCGCATGGCGGGATAGGACTGCCCGAAAGTTTCCATTGTATTCAGGTACTGCTGCACGGTTGCCTCGGAATTACCGGACTGCTGTCCGCACCAGGACCACATGGAGAAGTCGAACAGGCCAGTCTCGGCGACTGCTTCCGTGCGCTGGGTGCCGCCTGGGGTGCTCCAGTAATCCTCCGGTGTTATGTATGTTTCGGGTGGATTGCCATCGTAGATACACAGAGTCCCCTGTGTACAGTTGAGCGATGAGGGTGGGCTGCTTCCTGCGGACACGACGGAAATATCATACAGCGGATCCTGTGTTTCCCAGTAGCTCAGTCCGGACATAATCTGGCTGCCGTGTGAAGTGTGGGCGTAATGAACGGTCAGATCTTTCGCCGCTTCGATCCACTCTTGAGGAATCTGATCGAGATCAACGGTGTTGTGATCGATGATAATCGTTCCCGGATCCGGCGTGGGTTCCGGCGTTGGCAGGGGGATATCCTTTGCCTGCACCATCATATAGGCTGCCACAGAACGTGTGAGGCCGTCTTCCGGGCAGTACAGCATCGGATCGAAGCTGCATGGTTCGGCTATCCCGTCCTCCCAGCATGCATCCACCCAATCTGCATACCATATCCCGGGATCGATATCCTCGAAGATCCCGGTTCCCTCAGGAGGCAGATACGAGGCGCCATGCAGCATTCGCAGATAAAACACGCAGCCTTCAGCGCGGGTGTGTTCCTGTTCAGGGCAGTACATCAATGGGTCGGTGTTGCAGCCGGCGGTAAAGCCGTCATCCCAGAGGCCATGCGCCCATTTTGCATACCAATAACCCAGGGGTACATCGGCGAAAACGGTTTCGCCGGGTTGGGAAGGTGAATAGGACGAATCATGGATACCGCGCTCGACAAACACCGCACTCTCCGCCCGATCCATAACTTCTTCCGGGCAGTACAGCAGAGGATCAGTACTGCAGCCGGAAACATATCCGTTCTGGTACAGTGCTTCGATGTAGTCATAATAAGGATGATCAACAGGGACATCGTCAAAGGTCTGTCCTGCAGACAGGGCCGGGCAGCTGCCACTTACGGCTAAAAACAGAACGACGACAGGAATGGAAACCATACTGATCAGAAAACGCGCTTTCATCTATCCCACCTTTCGCGTTTTGATTCCATACTCTATACAGCTCACTTTCTCTAAATTAATCTCTCGTAATCGCCATTCCAGAACCAAAAACACGTATGAGAGACTTAACCTGTGTTTATCATTCTGAATGACTCCAACGAGTTCTGTACAGGGTACTATGGTCCCTGCACAGCTGCCCAGCCGTACGGAGAGATACGATTGAGCAGGCAAACTGCCGGGAAGTTGAAAACACTCCGTGAGAGTAGGATTATCCCGTCCGGGTTGTTCTATCAAGTTTTCCTGCTATACAATGGAAGCGGCTGGTGCAGACTCAGTAACAGCCTTCAGCCGGCTTTAGCTGCAAATAAACCCCGCAAGCCGCAGGGATGAGAAACAGAAAACTGGCAAAGAATGTGGGTACCATTGGACAACCAAGGACAAGCTGCTCTATTTCCTGGTTCTGTCCCCGTTTCTGGCCGGATTCTTGGGCAGTGTGGTACTGCTTGGTGGAATCCATCCTTTGCTGGCTGTTGTGCTGCTGGTGTTGTATGTGATGGGGAACGTTTTCCAGGCGCGCTGCTGTGTGGGCTGCCCATACCGGGGAGGGTTCTGTCCGCCAATTTTTGGTGTGTACCTGGCGAATATATTTTCCAGCTGGTGGTATGCGGATCAGGCTTTCGAAACCCGGACGTTCGAGCGCAGTGCAAACATAGCCATGAGTTTCCTTGGTGCAGCACTGCTGTTTGCATTCTACTGGCTGTATACCCTGGGCTGGCTGTATGTTCTCGCTGTTTTTTTATTAATGCTGCTGCACACGGTGCTGGTGTTGTGGTTGATCTGTCCGAAGTGTGGATATCACGATATCTGTCCTGCCGGGAAGTTCAGCTGTACGCTGTTTACACACAGCGGAAGCGGAGATCATGAGGCGGGCGGGGGGTAGATTTCCATACCCCAGAAGGAAAATCCCTGCGGCTGCAGCGGGTCGTTCACATCCACCGGGCCGGACCAGCGCGAAGAAAACTGCTCCCAGGAAGCAGTACGGGCGGCGCCTGTGAAGGGATCGTGATAGGTCAGTGTCCTGGTTTCCATATCGATCCCATAGATAACCACAAAATGGCCCAGCGTTCCACCCTGCTGGAACCAGCGGATGTCGGCAATAACAGGATTCCCCCGGTTGAGTGCATCGTACACATGTTCAAATGACCAATCAGAGCGGCTGTCCACAATCATGTTGTAGTTGTCGCTGAAAACCCGGGCCATGGTCCTTGGTGAGGTACACACCGGGTTAAGCTGGCAGGCTGGATCATAACCGCCGAACCGGGGTGACGGCTCCTGCATCTGGCGGATCACCTCATTGAGTGAGTCTTCAAGGCCATAGTAGTCGAGCACAATTAATGTCGCTGCGGGACCGCAGGCGTTCGGCAGCCTGGTTTCATACAGCTGTGAGTGGAAATCCTGTTCCATGGGGAGCAGGATGCTGTTGTTCGATACTGGCTCCGTCTGGTCTGAGGCATTCATGGTGAGGTGGACACTGAAAAGCCCGGGGAGGGCAGCCGCGGTGTCTGGGTTGATGGCAGGAGTACTGCCAGACATATCCGGGGCTACAGCACCTGATGCAAGGTCCATTGTTAGGGCGATCTGAAAGCGACTGCTGCCCAGATAGTACAGTACCTGGCGGGAGGCACCATTCCAGAGGAATTCCTGGCCGGCGGTTCCTGGTTCCAGAAACGTCAGCTCGGAGAGAGAGGGCTGCAACATTTCGGGGGAGGTATCGGATACGGCATCAGAACCGGAGACGAACTGGTAGGTCAGATCAATCAGATTCGAACTGTGTTCAATTGAAATCTGTGGGGCGAGTCTGGTGCTGCTGATGGTGTAGCTGGCAGAGCTTGCTGCAGAAGCGGGACCAGCATCCAGAAGGTCTTTTCCGGTTAAAGCGGTGACAGGATTGTTGAAGGGAACATTTCCGGTGTAGATGCCTGATCCTCCTGCGGCGCTGGCCAGAACAGGATTGGCAATCAGGGGGAGAACGGGTCTATTCAGCTGGAGCAGCCGAGTGGAAAGAAAAGCCGTCAGCAGTGTAAGAAGTACTGCTGCCGTGAGCACCCCCGGCCAGGACCCGGTCTGAATCAACTGCCTTGAAGTATTGGCAGATTTTCGGGAGACTATCTTCCTGGAAAGGCTGTAATCCATGCAGAAAGCTCGCTTCTCACAACAGGTGATGTCCAGCAGGTTTGTATAATCGTTATCGGCTCTTACAGCTATCCTTTGAGTGGGGATTTGTTCCTTATCTCTCCGGACGGGAGATGAATAGAGTCTCCTTTTTGCAACTGCCTGCTTTTAAATTATAAGCAATAAAAAAATATCATGCCGGCAGCGATGGGGTGTGTCCGGGCAGTACGCTGGTACTGGTAGGAGAGAACACTGTAAACGCAGGTTGCGCTGAAAACACAAATCGCGCTGACGATCCCATGGTTGTTGATGGGGGGAATTAAATAGTAGCGACTGACTTCAATCTTCACCCCGGGTTTCAAGAACCTGCTGCCGGGAAATATCTGCAAAAAAAAATGCTGGAAGATTTCTCCAGCATTTCAGGTGTTAACTCTGTTGTTACTCAATCCATCGACAGTACTTTTTCGATACGTTCCAGTGCCCAGTCGACGGTTGCCTGATCGATCACCAGCGGCGGTGCGAAGCGGATTACATTTTCGTGGGTTTCCTTGGCAAGAATACCTTCCGCCTGAAGAGCCTCACAGAAGCGGCGGGCTCCGCCGGCTTCCTGTTTCAGGACCACTCCAATCAACAGACCGCGGCCGCGGATTTTTTCCACGTGCGGGCTGGGAATCGCGGCCAGGCGCTCCATGAAGTAGCTGCCCAGTTTTGCTGCATTTTCGATCAGCCCTTCGTCGACAAGGACCTTGAGCGCAGCGCGTGCTATTGCTGCACCGAGCGGGTTACCTCCAAAGGTGGACCCATGTTCACCGGGCGTGATCAATCCGACAACTTCTTCTGTACCGACCACCGCAGAAACGGGATAGAAGCCACCCGAGAGGGCTTTCCCGAGAATCACCAGATCCGGGCGGACACCTTCATGGTCACAGGCAAGCAGCTTGCCTGTACGTCCCAGGCCGCTCTGAATCTCATCTGCCAGGAAGAGCACCTGATTTTCTTTGCAGATTTCCGCCACCTGTGAGAGGTACCCTTCAGGCGGAACAATCACGCCGGCTTCGCCCTGCACAGGTTCGATCATTACAGCTGCAGTGTTGGGCGTGATGGCTGCCTTGATTGCGCGGGCATCACCGTAGGGGACAACCTTGAACCCGGGTGTGAAGGGGCCAAAGTCTTCCTTATAAAGCTTCTCGCTGGTGAAGGAGATGACTGCAATCGTGCGGCCGTGGAAGTTGCCTTCAGCGACGATGATTTCCGCCAGGTGGCGTGGTACGCCCTTGACCCGGTAAGCCCATTTCCGCGCCAGTTTGATTGCTGTTTCGACAGCTTCAACGCCCGAGTTCATCGGGAGTACGCGATCGTACCCCGTCAGTTCGATCAGTTCCTTATAGAAGAGCGGGAGCTGATTGTTGCGAAAGGCTCGGGAGGTAAGCGTGAGCCGGGCCATCTGTTCCTGCGCAGCGGCCAGAATCCTGGGATGTACATGTCCCTGATTAACTGCCGAGTATGCGCTCAGGCAGTCCAGGTATTTCTTTCCGTCTACATCATAAACCCATACACCCTCACCGCGCTCGATGACGACATCCAGGGGGTGGTAATTGTGTGCGCCGTACTGCTCTTCAAGTGCAATGTAGTCTCTTGTGTTCATATATTTTATCCTTCCCCTAGCAGGTATACCAGGACTGCTTTCTGGGCATGCAGCCGGTTGTGCGCCTGGGGGAAGAGTCGTGAATGCGGCCCGTCGGCGACGGCGTTTGTAATCTCCTGACCGCGGTGTGCTGGAAGGCAGTGCATTACGATCGCTTCGGGTCTTGCTTCGGCTACGAGCTTTTCATTTACCTGGTAGGGGGCAAAAGCCTGTTCGCGTATGCGGGCTTCTTCCTCCTGTCCCATGCTGGTCCAGGTATCAGTGTAGATGACGTCTGCGTCTTTCACAGCTTTCTGGGGATCACGGAGCAGGTTGATCTGGCTGCTGTTTTTGGCCGCGAAGCCGCGGGCGGTTTCTACTGTCTGGGCCGGCATATCGTACCCTTCAGGAGCAGCAAGGGTGAAGTTTGCACCAAGTTTGGCAGCGATGAACATAAGCGAGACCGCGACGTTGTTCCCGTCGCCGATGAAGGTTACATTCTTATCCTTAAGAGTGTCGAATTCCTCAAGAATGGTCAGTGCATCGGCCATCGCCTGGCAGGGGTGATTGAAGTCACTCAGGCCGTTGATAACCGGGATGCTTGCCCATTTCGCAAGTTCGGTGACATGCTCATGTGCAAAGACTCGAGCCATGATGATGTCCACATAGCCGGAAAGCACGCGGGCGACATCTGCAATCGATTCGCGCTTGCCCAGACCGATTTCTGCCGGGGAAAGGTACAGTGCATCGCCGCCAAGATGGCGCATGGCCATATCAAAGCTGACCCTGGTGCGAAGGCTGGGTTTCTGGAAGATCATTGCCAGCACTCTGTCTTTCAGCAACGGTTTGTTCCCTCCCGCTTTCCATTCTTTCTTCAGTGCTACGGCGAGGTCCAGCAAGTGCTGCAGCTCTTCAGGGCTGTAATCTGATACAGCGATAAAATCTTTTTTCATGATATTCCCTCTCATATCAGGATGGTTTCTAAGCCCGGACTTTTGCTGCCCGGGCTATTAATACCTTTGTGTTTTATCCGAATTTCTGGTGGAGAAGATCCTCCAGAGTCGGCTGTCCTATTTCCTGCAGTTCATATCGCACCCGCTGCATCGGTTTTGAGACTTTGATAATTCGGGTAAGGTCGATTGGCGTGCCGGAAACAACCAGGTCTACATCTGAGGCATTGATGGTTTTTTCCAGATCGCGCATCTGTTGTTCACCATAACCCATCGCCGGGAGAATCATTCCGGTATCGGGGTATTTTTTATATGTATCAGCAATCGAGCCGACAGCAAAGGGACGTGGATCGACAATTTCTGCGGCACCGAAGCGGGTGGCTGCCACCCAACCTGCACCGTATTTCATCCCGCCGTGTGTCAGGGTGGGGCCATCTTCAACTACAAGAACGCGTTTGCCGCGGATGGCACCGGGATCATCAACGAACAGTGGGGAAGCGGCTTCGATTACGACCGCATCGGGATTGAGGTTTTGCAGGTTTTCGCGCACGGTGTAGATGTTCTCGGGAGCAGCTGTATCGACCTTGTTGATGATAAAAATATCTGCCAGTCTGGCGTTGGTCTCACCAGGGTAGTAACTGAGCTCGTGGCCGGGTCTGTGCGGATCAACAACGGTGATGTACAGGTCCGACTTGTAGAAGGAGAAGTCGTTGTTGCCGCCGTCCCAGAGAACGATATCCACTTCCTTTTCGGCCTGGCGCAGGATCGCTTCATAGTCAACACCGGCATAGACAATCACGCCGTTATCAATATGGGGTTCATACTCCTCGCGTTCTTCAATGGTGCACTCATGCTTGTCGAGGTCGGCATAGGTTTCAAATCTCTGCACAGCCTGCCTGGCGAGATCGCCATAGGGCATTGGGTGTCGGACAGCCGCTACCTTGAAGCCCATTTCCCGCAGGATAAGTGAGACACGACGGGTGGTCTGGCTCTTGCCGCAGCCGGTTCGGACCGCGCAGACAGCTACAACCGGTTTGGAGGATTCCAGCATGGTTCGGTTGGTTCCCATCAGCTGGAAGTCAGCACCGGCTGCATTTACAACAGCCGCCTTGCTCATCACATAGGTGTAGGGTACGTCGCTGTAGGAGAAAACAACCTGTTCCACGTTGTACTTTTCGATCAGGCTGGTGAGTTCACTTTCCGGAAAGATCGGAATGCCGTCCGGATACAATTTGCCTGCCAGCACTGCTGGATATTTTCGATCGTCGATATTCGGGATCTGGGTTGCAGTGAATGCAACAACTTCAGTTTCTTCATTATCGCGAAAATAAACATTAAAGTTGTGGAAATCTCGTCCTGCAGCTCCCATGATCAGTGTCTTCGTACGTCCCATGTTATTTACTCTCCTTCTTCTCACTTCGGGTTAGTTTACCGGTACATCTTCAAAAGGAACAGAACCTTCACCGGGACCGGATGAACCGGTGAGAATAAACTTTCAGTTTGAAAACAAAGGCTGGAGCCTGCCAGACTGGCTGGCAGCTTCTGCCGGTATTTGTGTGTGTGCGCTGTGGTGATGGTGTACTTTCTGCACCTGGTTCAGGACTCCTGATTCACGCCGGCACCGGCACGATAGTTATAGATGCTGGCCCGAGAGACATTAAGCAGATCTGCGAGACGTTGTGCTGCGCCGCGAATTTTGAACAGCCCTCTATCTTCTACAATTTCGATCAGGTGTTGTTTATCCTGTAGTGTGAGTTCATCGATGGAATGAATTGATTCCTGCTGGAGGAACTCCCGTACAGTGTTCTGGAGCAGTTCATCCAGACTGCGGGCGAATGTGTTGCTGATTAAAAGGTCTGATTTCTGCTGAAAGACAGACGTGAGCGAATCAACAATCGCCTTCATCTGCAGAATATGATCGTAGTCCATGTTGATACCAACTGCGCCGATAATTTCCCCCGCAGGATCCCGCACCCAGACTGTGTAGGAGAGGAACTGGTGATCCCCTTTCTGGGTGTAGTTGATCTCGTCGGGACTGTCATTCTTCAGGCTGGTCCGGATGAATTCGAGGTCCGGTACGGGAGCGCCGGGCTGCCGGTCGGTGAGGTCTCCTGCAACTGATACGATGGCATGTTCGAGATCGGCGAAGTCGTAGACTACAACCTCGCAGTAAGGGCCGACAACAGCAATGATCCCTTCGGCGATCCGGCCGAGTAATTCAAAGAGCCAATCACGCTTTAACTGATCCATGTATCCCTCACCGCTGAGGAAGCCAGGGTTCGTTATGCCCCGGCTTTTAGACTAACTGTCTATATTATACACCAGGAAGTGTAAAATTTAGACAAAAAATCCAGTTCGACTGTACCATGATCCGGAAAGTAAGCTTCGGTTGCGTATAAGGGGTGTGTTACGGCAGTTGTTGGAGAGTTAAATCGAGGTTTCTATTGGGATTCTATTTAAAACTGTTCAGATCTGGTTGAGATCGGGAGTGTAAACTATAAAATAACCTGTTCAATGCTGTTAAGTGTCGTGAGGTATCCAGGGGACAATTTCCTGCATATGAGGGATTGTCAGGGGCTCACGGCATAAGAACTGCCTCGTGGTATACGGGGCAGTTTTTTTACGATTGAGCGAGTTGAGGGGGGGAGCGTACGAAATGGAAAAAGGCTGTCTCAAAAGAGTAGTCTTCCTGTTATCAATCATTGTTAAAAATGCATCCCTGTAGAGACCCGCCCCTTTTTCCCCTCTGGATAGCCCGGTGACATGGCATATACCTTTGATTTGTAAAAAGGCGAAGACAAAACATGTAAAACAACCTGATGACGCACAATGTGTCGTTGCGAGCTTGCGAAGCAATCTGCGGTTGGAGAAACAGAGTCAATGGCTGCGCTGCAAACAGAATTATTCCCTGCTTTATTACTCCCGTTTTCCCGGACTCGCCGGAGAGTACCGGGTGATTGAAGATTCTTCGCCAGGAGGGGATCCATGCAATCCTATAAGCCAAAAGCAGGTTGCCACGGTCGCTTGTCTCATACCGGGAAGTGTGAGTAGTCAGCAGAACGCTCCTCGCAAAAACACGCAGGGAGGGGACGAAAACAAAACCAGCGGATGTGTTCCCGGCAGGGATCACTCTGAACTTAACTCGCACCGGTTCCTGTGCATTCATCGTTCCAACTTCCAGGTGTCATTGCGAGGAGCGCTGCTGCTCCGGAGCGGAATACACAGCAAAACAGCAGCGATCGTGGCAACCTTCAGTAAGCTGTGGTGATCTGATGGATTCACTCAAAGCAAGATACCTCACTGGATTATTCAACCCGGAGTAGCCATCAGGATGGCGTGTGCCAGACGTGCAAAGGTTCCATGCCGGAAGAAGATCCATGCAATCCTATAAGCTTAAAGCAGGTTGCCACGATCGCTCCAATCATCTCCATTGGTGCATTCAATCAGCAGAACGCTCCTCGCAAAAACACGCAGGGGACGGGAAGGTGTAGGGTGATATTGTCTTTCAAGGTGAGCCGGCTGATGAGATAGGTGCCCGGTCCAGGGAAAAGTACAGTCCCGCCGCCTTGAGAAGCGCAGTCATCGACCGCCTGTTGAGTGGTCTGTGTGTTATCGCGGCGATCGCTGCCATCAGCACCATACGCAGCAACAGAGCAAACAGCGGATGCTTCAGGTGGTTTTAGCCCGGAAGCTGCCAGAGCAGGTTTTGGAGAGAATGAACACAGCAGAAATAGAAAAGCAGCAATAAATCCAGCGGGTGACAGGACATGATGTTTTATCCCTGAAGATTGAAATAATCCCGGCATGAATATATTTCCCCCTTTCTGTGAATACCGTTTTGCCCCTGGTTTTATTCTTTGTGATGTATGTCTTTTCGAATCCTGAATGCCAGGTGAAAGCAGGTATTATGGTGCAGTTGGATTGCTCTTAATGTATCGAAAGGGAGGTCGCTTGTGTATAGGTTTTAAGTCCGGTGAATGGTCCAGGCAGGTTCCACGAGGCATGTCTCCGCATGGTCTGTATAGCTGCGAATCCGGTCTTTCCGTGGAAGGTCCTGCGGAACCTGCCCCTGCACTCAGTTGGTTTGCCAGGGTTTGTGTGTTAATACTGGTATCGAATCGCTTTAAGGGGCCTGTCATAACCTAATACAAAGGCAGGGACGAGTCGATCTGTTTCGCCCAGGCGTTGATGCCGCCTTTCAAGTGCCGGATTTTGCGGAAGCCTGCACCCAAAAGGATCTCCAGTGCACGGGCTGAACGACTGCCGGTTTTGCAGAAAAGGACAAGGTCATCAGTTGTGTCAAGCTCATGCATATGGAGGGCCAGCGTGCCATAGGGAAAGTTGATCGCACCGGGAATTGCACTGATTTCCTGTTCGTGAGGTTCACGCACATCAAGCAGAATCAATGATGGATTCGATTGAAGCAGGGCGGCAAGCTCGCGCGGGCTTATTTCCCATTCCTCCTCTACGTCCTGATGGGTGCGGTCGAATCCCGGAACCCCACAGAACGCTTCATAATCGATCAACTCGATCTGGTCAGGAGGGAGCGAGCAAACAGGGCAGTCCGGATTTTTGGCGACGCTAACGACCTGGAATGTCATGCCAAGTGCGTCATAGAGCATCAGTTTGCCAACCAGCGGTTCGCCGATATCGAGCAGCACCTTCAGCGCCTCTGTTGCCTGCAGCGTTCCAATTGTGCCGGGCAGCACACCAAAAACGCCTCCTTCCGCGCAGGTTGGTACCAGGCCCGGAGGAGGTGGTGATGGGAAAAGGCAGCGGTAGCAGGGGCCGTGTTTTGACCAGAAAACGCTTACCTGTCCGTCAAATCGGTAAATTGAACCATAAATATTCACTTTTCCGGTTTTTACGCAGATATCATTGCTGAGATAGCGGGTGGGAAAATTATCTGTCGCATCAATCACGACATTGTACGGCTGCACAATCTGCATGGCGTTCGAAACTGTGAAGGGCTCGTCATAAGTCTCAACATGAATCGAGGGGTTGATATCCAGAAGCCTCTCCCTCGCTGACTCCACTTTGCGAAGCCCGACGCTTCCCGATCCATGCACAATCTGGCGCTGTAAATTGGACTCATCGACGACATCGAAGTCAACCAGCCCGATATGGCCTACACCCGCGGCAGCGAGATACATCGATGCCGGTGATCCCAACCCGCCGGTGCCGATCACGAGAACGCTGGATTCTTTCAACTTGCGCTGGCCCTGCATGCCCACTTCAGGGATCAGCAAATGCCGGGAGTAGCGCAGAATTTCATCGCGGGTAAGATCCAAGGAGGTGTTTGTCTCTGTCATCCGGATTCCTTTCAATACAGTTGTTTGATTCTATGCGGGAAGCGTTCTGAAGAAAAGGATGCGGCAAACAGGTAAATCTACAAACACCGTTCTATCAGGCCGGGCGCATAAATACTTCTGGGTTTAACCACCGGCGATACTTGGAACGATCATCAGACGGTCGTTTTTTTCGATAACAGTTTTCATACCGTCCAGATCAGATACATTGGTGTCATTCCGGTAGAGGTGAACATATGGCCTGAGTGAGCCATCTTCAGTGAAAAGATGGATTGCCAGGCCAGGATACCGCTCTGTCAGTTTTTGAACTACCTCCCCTACAGAGTTGCCCTGTACGGATACCTCCCGGTTTCCGCCGACATAGGACTGCAGGGGGGATGGAATACGAATGGATGTCATCAGGTCATTCCTTATTCATGTGTTTGATATTAATTTGAACCTCTTGAAAAGCAGACCGGTCTTCCTGAAGCTGCCATGCAAGTGTTTGTTCCGCATTGCCCTGCCGGATACTCGTAATCACATAGACAAACCACGGAAGGGCGTATTCAAGATCGTAATCGGATGGACGGGCCGGATGGTCGGGGTGAGAGTGAAACACCCCCAAGACCTCCATATCCAGAGCAACAGCAGCATTTTCAGCTCTGAGCATATCCATCGGATCGATTGTGTAACGGTGATAACGCTCACCTTCCTCAAAGTTGTTCGGAAGAGTAATAATTTCCATGATTTCCCCTTGCTGTTGATTTGCAGACCTGCCCAGCAGGAGGCCGGCAGCTTCATCAGGATAGAGTGATTCGAGATACCCTTCCAGCCGCTCTATCAGTGTTGTATCAATGCTCAGTTTCATGCCTGCTCCCAGAACGGTTCATTCAGGTACTTCAGGGCGGAATCCGGGTGAAGGGCGATGATAACACCATGGTCGATCTCATGCGCAAGCCGAAGTGCAGCTTCAGTAGCCGCGGCAGCCGAGACGCCGACCATCAGGCCTTCTTCCCTGGCGAGCCTGCGGGCTATGCTGTAGGCATCCTCAGTACCAACCTCGATGGTTCGGTCGATCAACCCAGGATTGAACAGCCCCGGCATGTTCCCCGATTTATAATGCTTCAAACCTTCAAGGCCGTGTATGGGAGAATCGGGTTGGACTGCAACGAGCTGCACATCAGGAAGGAATTCCTTAAGGTAAGTGCCGGTTCCCATCATTGTCCCGGATGTCCCCAGGCCGGCAACAAAGTGAGTGATGCGGTTTTCGGTCTGGGAAAGGAGCTCTGGCCCGGTGGATTGGTAGTGCGCATGGATATTTTCCGGGTTGTTGTATTGGTCGGCGTAGAAGTATTTATCCGGATAGGCCTCGGCGAGGTCTATAGCGATTTTACGAGCGCCTTCGGTTCCTTCAACAGGGTCAGCAAGGGTGAGTTCGACTCCGAGAGAACGCAGAATGGCCAGCCTTTCCGGTGTGGCGTTGGCCGGGATGATCAGATGTGCCGGGATGTGAAGTCCTGCACAGAAGGTGGCGTAGGCAATCCCCATGTTGCCGGAGGTTGCATCCAGCAGCGTTTTTCCATCGCACAGGTTGCCGTCGAAAATCGCCTTCTGGATGATTGCCGCAGCCGGCCGGTCTTTAACCGATCCACTGGGGTTGAACCATTCAGCTTTTACATAGATTTCGACCGAATCAGGGATATCACTGGTAACAGCGATTAATCTGAAAAGCGGGGTATTTCCCACCCGCGCCATGATGGGTGTTCTTACCGGAAGCTGCAGATTGATCAGCCTGGAAGAGTATTCTAGTGTGTTCATTCATGACTCCTGTACATTAAAACAAAACACCAACAGACCTTCAACAACCGACAATACGGTTCCTGCGGACAAGGTCAGATCGACCTGGATTTACCGCGGAGTAGTCGGTTCTCGTCTGTTGGTGGGAATGTACGGCCGGTGTTCTTTATAAAGCAAGTGTTTTCCGGGTTGTACCTTTCCCGCAGGGGAGAACGACTAACCCCGCTTGAGACAGATGCAACAAGCCATTTGAAAATCCTTTGTAGTTCTGATGTTATTGTTGCTAAGTGTACTTTAATTGGACATACTTTGTCAAGATTAAGAATCCAGACGGAAGTTATTCTGCACAGGTCCGGGTTTTGCCGGCAGAAAAGAAGCGCTGGTTCCCAAATGCTTGATATTTTAACTGTCAGCAGCGAAAAGGCAGAGGAGGAGTGAATCTGTAAGAATCATGCCTTCATAACTGTTTGTGGCAGGAAACTTGCTATAATTTAACCCTGTGGAGGTTTCATTGAATCCAATGTACACCAAACCGGGATCCAGACGCAGAAAACCCAGGACTTCCGGGCAGGACATCATCCGGGTGCTCAGTACGACCGTCTTTTCTGCAGTGATTCTTGCTACTGTGTTTACCAGCTGGGAGCCGGCAAGCCTGCGCCCGGATGAACTTGCAGCGCGCTACCTGGCGGCTGCAAGAGCTGATGAGGATGAGGCTTTCGATGAATCAGCGGTAGAGGGCGTCAAGCTCAGAGTCGGTATTGTCAGCGGCCATCGGGGAATCCACCCTGATACCGGTATACAGGACCCGGGTGCAGTCTGTTCAGATGGACTGACTGAGGAGGAGGTGAACTACGGTATAGCGGAACTTGTGGTAAACGGGCTGCAGGCGGCCGGGATCGAGGCAGATCTGCTCGAAGAGTTTGATGACCGTCTTACAGGATACCGGGCTGTCGCGCTGGTTTCCATCCATGCTGATACATGTATGTACATCAACGATGAAGCAAGCGGTTATAAGGTTACAACGATCGTTGATACAGATGTACCGGATCGGTCGCAGCGCCTTGAAGCCTGTATTGTAGACCGCTATGCCCGCGCAACGAATCTGGAGTATCATCCGGGCAGTTTGACCCGCGATATGACGGAATACCATACGTTTTATGAAATAAGCAGCCAGACTCCAGCTGTGATTATTGAGACAGGTTTTCTTTTCCTGGATCGCACTTTTCTGACAGAAAGTCCGGAAGTTGCTGCCAGCGGAATTGTGGACGGTATTCTGTGTTATGTAAATAATGAGCCCAGTGAAATGGATAATGGTGAGTAACGATTGATGCTGGAACACAAAGACGCTAATCAACTTTTGCGGCAAGCTCGCCGGGCATTGGATGCAGGCGATAGACTGGCTGCGCGCCGGCTGGCACAGCAGGCGGTTGTTCAAGCGCCAGATCAGGAGAACCCCTGGCTTTTCCTGGCGGCCGTTTCGGACCCGCGGGCGGGTTTGCGTTATGTGGACCGCGCTTTGAAAATCAACCCACAGAGCAGGACTGCCGTTAAAGCCAGGCTGTGGCTGCTCCAGCAAATCCAGAAACAGAAACAGGTGCCGCAGCCGCCATCGGGATCCCTGAAGTTGAACCAGACATCGGGTGGTGGTTTTTCCACGTCAAGACCCGCCGGAATGGACAGGGTACCCTCCGCTGCAGTTCATCCGGAGTTAGGAACTGCTGCCCGCCCTCAAAAAGCGGCGGCAGCCGTGGATTTCACAGACCCGGAATCATACTCACTGCCTTTGGAAGCCGTTTCCTCTCGCAGACTGTTTTCCCTGTCATCGGTTTTGATGATTTTATTCATCTCAATTGGACTGGTGGCCTGGGTCAGACTTACTCCCGATGAAGTGTATCAGCGTGCTGCAGCAGCACCGATGGCGAAGGCGAGTTTTACGCCAACAGCGACAAATACTGCCACCCCCACGCGCACCTATACACCGACTCCCACGTTCACACCCTCTCCAACACCAACGCTCACACCAACTGCTTCGCCTACGTGGTACACCAACGAGCGCCGACCCTTTGTAACCGATCTTTCCGAGTTGTCTCATGTGGATCGCTGGGTAGATGTGGATCTGGGGGATCAAACTCTGACCGCGTATGAAGGAGCGGAACCTGTTGAGACATTCCTGATTTCAAGCGGCCTTCCGGTCCATCCGACTGTGGACGGTCTGTTCGTAATCTGGCGTAAGTATGTTTCAACGGATATGAGTGGGCCGGGATATTATCTCCCCGATGTTCCCTACACGATGTACTTCTATAAAGGGTATGGCCTGCATGGCACTTACTGGCATGATAATTTTGGAAATCCTATGAGTCATGGGTGTGTCAATATGCGAACCGAGGAAGCTAAATGGTTGTATGAGTTCACTGAAATTGGGACTCTTGTAAACATCCATCCGTAAAGAATCCAATAATAACTTTTTCCTAATTGAAGTGGTTGTTTTTGGTATGATATGAGTGTGAATCTGAGTGTTATCTGA
>JAFGNH010000154.1 GCA_016927115.1 Anaerolineales bacterium
CCCGATCCAGGCGGTCGTGTTCAGCGGCGACAAACAAGAAGCCACCATCGGACCCGTTTCAGGTGGGGAGACAGTATACAGAATACAAGGATGGGTGATATAGGAAACCGGTAGGGTGATGTCGGGATCAGGAAGGACCGCTGCAGGCTGGTCCCGGCCTGCAGACGCTGTCACTGGCGACAGTCCTATCAGCAGGCACATGCTCAGCAGGAGAACAGAAGCTTTCTTCACAGCCCCCTCCCCGGAACCGCAGTTAAACGCTCATCTCCAGTATATCGAAAATGATTGTCCCCGGGCGGGACAGCCGCGTCCCTTTTCCAGGCGCGAAGTCAGCTTGACAAGACATGTCCCCGGAACACGTTGCAGACTCAGCACCTGCACTCAATGGAGTACACCAAAATTCAGCCCTATACTTTTCGATGTGATTCACACTATCATCCGTTCAGGAAATCCAGAGCACCATTCTCAGGACATTTTTTTCGAAAGGTTTAGCAGTATCTTCTACGAGTTCCAGCTGAGTAGTCCCATCGCCTGGACTAAGGAAATGGAGAAAGGAACAGAGGAATCTCAGCAGTCCTGCTCCAATCTCACTTCATCCTGAACGGACCTGCTGCTTTCACCTGAAGCCCGATCCTGTGCCCGTGAAGGACCCACACAAGCTTGAGAGCCTCCTGCTTGTTGGGCTCAGCCCGTTTCGGGGAATGGATTATCCCGTTCCAGGCGGATATCCAATCGATTCTACAAGCCCGAATGTTCCGTGGAGGCATACTGGAGGCACTCAAACACGAACTATCATTCGCCAGAAAGTCGAAGTCCTAAAATCGGTTCTTGAAACTGCATCGATGCCTTATCCAAATATAGCAAGTCAGCGCAACATTGAAAAGCCGTCCTACCCGGCACAAAGAATATCCTTCGATACCACCCAAGCTGCAGAGTCTGGCGTTCTTTCGTCAACACTGACCAGCGTGAGATCGATTTATCTCAGAACAGTAAAGCATGCATTGAAAACATCTTACTGTGCATCAGCCATACCACCGGGTTTTGCAGAAGAGGAAGTTCGAAGCTGGTTGCCCCTGACGGTTGCCTTTCCCATCTTAGCATCTCGAACACAAACTGCGTTCTCCCTGCAAGCAAGAAGAAAACATCTCAGCCTTCTCTTCCAAGAACAGATACCCATTTCGAAAGCAGTTCCCCCCAAGTAGAAAATCTGTGAGCGGGAATCCCGTTTTCCTGACAGTATTCAGCAAGCCAGTTACGCGCGAATACAAGATCCGCTTCAGCAACTGCGTGAATGTCACTCTCCCCATCCCCTATGTAGATCACCTGATTATATTGTTCCCGATAGCGTCTCACAATACACGATTTACACACCCCTCTTCGGGATTCGTTCTCGCTGAACCATGGGAATTCCAGGCGAATCCCCTTCTGCTCAAAATATAGATGGTTGGCGTACACAGGGATGTCTCCCACACCATGTCTTGCCAGCAGGTAGCGGATATACCACTCCAGACCATCACTCAGCACCGCAAACTGGTACTGTCTGGCACGGCACACCTGAAGGAAATGGATGAAATCTTGCGGGATGATCAGCTGATCAAGGCCTCGTTCCATCTCTTCCCGGGTGGCAGTGATTGTCTGGAAAGTCGCCGCGATTTCCTCCCGCATGTCAATTTCTCCCCGTTGCCAGCGTATTACATGTTCCATACCACAAGCAGCATATTCACGGAAGAGAAATCCGAGCACTTCGGTCTCACAGATTGTTCCATCAAAGTCACAGAGAACACATACGGAAGTTTGCATTAACATCTATCATTTCTCGCTGCTCGGCTGGCTCCCGTCAGCAACCTGCCCGCCAATAGGCGTCATGCAGCGACTTGTCAAGACTCGAAATAAATCCCTGCTAGTTCAACGAAGAAATTTTCGCAGTGCTCATGGGATTCGCCCGGACCAACGATCGAACTGGCTTCCAGCTGGCATGAGCAACCCCAGAGCCTGCTGATGAGCCTCATCAGTCATTTCCATATAATCCGGGTCACGCCCGGTCAGGATTGAGAAGTAATATCCGATTAACCACGGTGGCCCCATGTAGGTCAGCGGGGTCAAAAGCTCCAGTGTATCATTCGGCATTGGGATGGGCACAGTGCAGTCCGCCAGATTCGGTGTACCCTCTGGTGCCAACAAGACCGTGGTCGCACCAATCCTCTGGACAGCGTACATTGCGTCAAGAATTCGACCTTGCAGCGGGCCAGGGGCTGCGACCGCCACGACAGCCATGTGTTCTGTTAATGCCTGAATGCTGCCGTGCAGGAACTCCTCTACCAGAAGCGGGCGAGACCCCACCCCTGTTCCCTGGTAGAACCCGAGCGCAATTTCCTCCGCTGTCGCCAGATTCGGCCCGGATCCGATCACCAGGTAAGCGTGATGCCCCAACAAGCGCTCTGCAATGTCCTTTGCCCTCGGCTCATAATCCAGCATCACCTTCTCCAGCTGATCAGGGATGCGATTGAGCTTCTCTTCCACTGACTCCGCCTTCCCACTCCTCCGAGATCGGTGAGCCACCTCGATTGCCATCTGGATACCGCGGAAAATGTTCCCCGGATAGGATCGTGTCAAGCGCATCCTTAACATCGGTGTGTCCGGACCACTGAGAACCCGGTCGACCGTACGTGCGAGCGTGGAATCCTCATGGTTGGTAATTCCCACCGTCCAAGCGCCACTGCCCTGAACCTGGCGAATGACCTGCTCGTCACCGGGCGTGTCCCCTGAATGGGAAGTAAATACCACCACAGATTTTTCGTCCAGTTCCAGGGGAGGATACGCTCCCAGCTCCATCGTGTTCATCACCTGGGCTTCAACATCAGCGATGTCTCTGAAGGCATCCCTGACAACCATACCAGCAAAACGGGATGATCCGGTTCCAGCCAGATAGAACCGCTCAATACCCCTTGAAAAGATCTCGTCCACCACAGATTGAACCTTGTCCACTTCGGTGCCCGAAAGATAGGACCGCAGTAACGCAGGCGACCCCATCATGGCTTCCCACAACCAGTATGGATGGGCTTCCCTTCGCTTCATGTTTCCTCCCGACAATCGTGACTCCTTGCCATCACTCCCTGACCTCATACTTTCAGCTTCTCCATCAACAGTGCCACGGCGCCAATCATCCCAGCCAGGTTTCCCAGCTCTGCCTCCCTGATCGGTGTCTGAGCAAAGCTCCCCATGAGATGTTGTTGCACAGTCTCCCGTACAGGATCCAGGAAAAGTTTCCCCTGCTCCGCCAGACCACCTCCGAGCACCACCAGTTCCGGATTAAGCGCATGAATCAGGCTTGCGATCCCAATTCCCAAGGCATAGGCTGCTTCATCAATGAGTTCTTTAGCTAACCGATCTCCTTCTGCTGCAGCCAGAAAAACCATTTCTGAGCTGACCAGCGAAGGGTTTCCCTGAGAAAGCTCCTTAAGCCGGCTCAACTCTCCGCGTTCCAGAGCCAGCTGAGCCTGTTTTCGGATCGCAGTACCACAACCATAGGAATCAAGGCAGCCTCTCACTCCGCTGGCGCAATCATGGCCGTACATATCCACTGATAAAAACCCCAGCATGCCAGCGTAACCATCCTTGCCGTGATACAGCTTGCCATCCAGGATCAATCCACCCCCGACCCCGGTACCGATTGTTAACCCAATCATATTCCGGACACCGCGACCTGCTCCAAAACGGTACTCACCGTACACTGCGGATTTCGCATCACCTTCCACCAGCACCGGATACCGCTGTCTCAAACCTTCCTGCAGCACTTTCTGTATGGGGATGGGATAGTGGTCCTGCTCGTACTTAAAGCAGCTGTCCATGATCTCACCCCGCTGATTCATCACCCCCACAGAGGATACACCAACTCCCACCGGCGAATATTTACGTACATAGGGTCTGTTGAGGAACGCTTCCAGCATCGGGACAAGCTGGTTACCAACCTCCCTCAGGGCTGCCAGTGTTTGGACAGGCATAGTCTCCTGCTCAAATTCCAGCACTTCACCGTGCGAGTTAACCAGTGCCATCCGGATCTTGGTTCCACCCCGGTCCACCCCCACCGCATAGCTTGTACCATATTCAGCAGTCGCTTTCACAGCAACCTCCTCTTTCGCCAGCCAATGGCCGCTGTTTACCGCCGGGGTATACCCTGTTTGACAAACCGTTCCGTGATCATCCACGGGCGGGTAACCGCAGATCCGATTACTACCGCGTGAGCGCCGAGCGCGAACGCTTCCTGCACCTGGGTTGGATCCCAGAAGCGACCTTCGGCAATCACTGGCACCTCCAGCCGCTCCACCATCGCCTGGAGAAGCGCCAGATTGGGCTCATACTCCCCCAGACTTTCCGGAAGAGCGAGTGTGGTCGCACAAACATCAGCCCCGTGATTCTGCGCATGGAGTGCATCCTCCAGGGTAAAACAGTCAGCCATGATAGGCAGCTGCAGCTCTGAATGAATTCCTTTGATCAGCTCCACCGCACTCAGATCACCCGGCCTAGGACGATCTGCCACATCCGCCGCAATCAGCGATGCTCCAGCATCCTTTAGCAAGCGAGCATCCTCCAATGTCGGGGTAATGATATATCCGATTTCATCCGGGCAGGAGCGCTTCCAGATCCCAATGATCGGCAAATCCGTGACGGCACGGATGGCAGCCACATCCTCTGCGCTGTTTGCACGGATGCCCACCGCTCCACCACGCTCTGCGCTGCGGGCAAAGATGGCCATCATCTCCGGTCCATACGTCGAATCCTCCGGCAGCGCCTGACAGGATACTATGATCCCACCCTGGATCTGGTCCAGAACATCACCTTTCATAAACGGACTCCTCCTTCATACTTATTATGCTCTTTCATTTAATTGCACCGGTCGTCATTCCCTTGATCAACTGCCGCTGGACGACGAAAATAAAGATCAGGGTGGGGATTGTGGAAAGCGTGATCGCGGCAGCCATATCTCCCCAGCGCACTTGGTGTGAAGTGATGAAAAAGGAAGTGCCCACCGTGGCAGTCACCGCTTTTTCCACACTCAGAATCACCGCAAACAGAAACTCATTCCAGCTCGTAATAAATCCCAGGATAGCTACGGCTGCCAATCCTGGACGCACGATCGGAATAAGCACATGCCCCAGAATTTGCAGCACATTCGCTCCATCTACCGCAGCCGCATCCTCCAGATCCCTTGGCATATCCTGGATGTAACCAATCAGGAGCATCAGCGAGGTGGGCGCGATAAACAGGGTATGCATGAAGATGATTGATAACCGGGTATCGATGAGCTTGAAATGATGAAACAGAACGAACACCGGGATGGCATAGCTGATCGCCGGCAGCATCCGAATCAACAGGGTTGCCCCCATCAGGATCTGGCCGTAACCTTTATAGCGCACAATGGCATATGCCGCTGGAAAGGTGATCAGAATCGCCAGCGCAGTCGCCGACAGACCGATGATCACACTGTTCAGCAGATAACGTTCAAAGCGGAAACCAACCCCCTGAAACACGTTTTGAAAATGTGTCAGCACAGGTTCAATAATCCACTTCGGTGGTGAGCTGGATATATCCGCATCAGTTTTGAACGCTGTGAGAATGGTGGTAAACATCGGCAAATCAAACAAGACCACAACCACAAGGATCACGACGGCATACAACAGATATTCCGAGACCACCCTGTTCTTACCCAATGGTACTTTCATTGTAAAGACCTCAACAGGCGTTTGACCAGGACCAATGAGGGTATCAGCAGCATCACCGCCAGCGTGAAAGAACCAGCGTTGGCCATCCCAAAATTACTTCGTCCAAAGGCGCGCCGATATATATAGATGCTCACACTCTGGGTGATAGTCCCGGGACCTCCGCCTGTCATCGTATAAACCAGGTCAAATATCAGAAAGGCTGCAATCAGCCGTTCCAGAAACGTAACCCCGATAATCGGCAGGATCATGGGAAAGCTGATCCGGGAGAATCGTTGCCATGCATTAGCTCCTTCAACACTGGCCGACTCCAGCACCTCCTCCGGGATGGACTGCAGGGCAGAATACACATTGATGAAGACAAATGGCGTGCAGGCAATCACATCCGCCAGGATCAACGTCCGATTGGCCCATTCCGGACCCAGTAGTGCTGCGCCCTGGGAAATGGGCTGTAGCAGGTAGGCTATCGGTCCAACAAACTCATTCAGAAGCAGACGGAAAATGGTGCCCATCAATGCAGCTGAAACAAGCATCGGTAGCAGCAAAAATGTGATGGCCAGACCCTTACCAGGGACCCTGCGGTTGAAAAGCTGAGCGATGCCCATTCCCAGTGTCATTTCAATTGCCACCGAAATAACAGCGAACAACAGGCTCCACTGCAACGACTGTAGAAACTTGGCATCCCCAAAAAGCAGGCGGTAATTGGTCAGTCCTGCCCAGCGAAGCTCCGACAGGTTTTCAATGAACGCATGATGCAAACTCAGCCAAAGGCCATAACTGATGGGAATAATGGCAAAAAGCAACAACCACAGACTCAGGGGGGCCATGAGAAATACTGGCACCAATTTTTGCGAAAGCTGCTTGAATCTCACAATGGACTTCTCCTCTTCCGGCTCCCAGCCGGAAACCATGGATCCACAGCAAACACCACTGGTACACAGTCGGGAAGCCTGACCGGGATCAGGCTTCCCGTATTGCGTACTAAAACCGATCCTGCAGCTTGTTGCTACAGGCCCCGGCTTTCCTTCTCAATCGTGGCGTCGTCCTGCAGCTGCTGCAATGCCTCTTCAAGAGACACGCTTCCGGACCAGCCATTCGCCAGATTTTCTATCACCATGTCCTGGAAATACCCGGCCTGAGGCAGCACAGGTCGCCCATAATTCCCGACAACCTCGCTCAAGGCACCAAACATCAGATTCTCTCCTGCCATCCCCGAAAGTACCGCAGCATGGGCAGGAACTCCACCTGCCTCTGCATAGACCTGGTTAGCCTCCTCAGTCATGGTCCACAGCAGCCAGGAGGCAGCCTCTTCCTTATGCTCAGAGAACGCGCTCAAACCATACCCAATGCTCTGGGTGTAGGTGTAGCGCCCCGCCGGGCCAGCAGGTGTTGCGACAATATTGAGCAACCCATGTACGGGAGAATCTTCTGCATTGAGCTCATTAAAAGCGGCATTCCACTGCAGACCGAAGGCCACATTTCCGGTCTTGAAGGCCTCGTTCGCCTCGGGGTATTCACCGGTGATTGAACCTGCCGGCGTCAGTTCCGCCTCCCAGTTCAGTGCCCAGATCTGGGCTGCTTCCATCGCCGCATCGGAGAGGAAGTCAGGGTCGCCCGCTTCGGTGAACCATTCGCCACCATAGCTCCACAGGGTATTCGACCACTGGAAGCTGGTTGGGAAAATTGCCTTGCCCTGTGTGTAGTTGCCATAGACGGTTGGTGAATCGGGATTGTACTGCTGGGTAAAGAAATAGGAGGCGCATACATAATCATCCCAGGTCCACTCAGCCGGTTCCTTCGGCTCCAATGCCTGTCCGGTTTCAGCCTCACAGATATCGGTATAGGTCGCCTGCCAGTCCGCATTGGTCAGCAGCTCTCCAATGTAGTCAGTCCGGTAATAGAGGAAATGCGTAGACACATCCGATGGCAGTCCATACAAGGCACCGTCCAGATAATAGGCACCGATCACACCCGACATGAGATCGTCTGGAGTCGCCCCCCAGAGGTTGACTTCCGGATCCTCCAGGTATGAGTCCAGTGGTTCCAGGAACTGCTGGTACTTGAGCAAGGTCGGGCTGGTAACAAAGAATGTATCAACTTCGCTTGACTGAGCAGCCATGATCGCATCCTGCTTCGCGAACAGCTGGTCCCGCCCAAACAGGAGCAGTTCAACATTGAAACCCGCTTCAGCAGCATGGTTGGCGTTGAAGTAATCAACCATCACCTGCGCGGCATCTGATTCAGGTCCCGGCCAGACGACAAATTTGACTGTGTAGAGCTCTTCGCCAGACTCCGACGCAGGCTCTTCAGCCACTTCCTCCGAACTGGCTTCTTCCCCTGCAGGTTGTTCGTCGACTTCTGCAGCCGGTTCACTGGCTGGCGCACAAGCAGCCAAACCCAGGGAAAGAATCAGAGTAAAGATGGCCAGTGTACGGAACATGCGATTACGTTTTAAAAGCATGGGTATCTCCTTCCTTAAATTGGTTTTTGAATTTACTCAATTTCTTCCTGCAAGCTGTTTTCTTGGTCTCTTCCTCCTTGATGGGTGTGGTCCTACATCTTCACTTGCTCAACCTCCCCTGCGAACGTGCCGGGATTGAACGAGCTCGTTGCCGAACTGGGGATCAAAAGGGCGATTGTCAAACCGGGCTATCTCGATCCACGGACTGGATCTCCTCTACCGAGGAACTTGTTCCTGAATCAGAATCGATGCAGGATATGAAAAGGTACAGGACTTTACATGATCCATTTCAGCTTGCTCAGTTTATGTGTATATTGTAGTATAACTGTGTATACACAGTATAAAATTAACTTCGTTTATTTGTCAATAGATTTGTGGGTTTTCTGACCCGGCAACCGCGTGATCGGGTCCTGCGCTGTCTGTCCCGGTCGTGATCGTTCGAGATCCTGGGGAGAGCAGCCCTGCATCGAGCCAGTTCCTGGTGCAGCGGGACCCCTGAGGAATGGGGTCCCGCTTCCGAGGGAAGAACATTGCCTGCCACCTGTCTTACGCCTGAACTGAGGAACCAGGATTGTCGAACAGGCAGCGCACTCCGGATGAGGAGATCCGCCGGATTGAATGACCCTAAAAATAGTAATATGGGGCCCAAGCCATGTGCTGATAATGCTCCTGAAGCTTCAGATTGTGTTCCAACCCGCCGTCCAGGTTCTGACTGACAAGCACCGGCGGCGTCACACCCTGATCCAGCATATACTGTGCTGCCTCAAGCATGACTGCGTTCATCAACGCTGCCCCTAAAATCGTCGAGGCCGCCCCCGCCTTTTCACTCACCCCATCAAACGTCATCAGCGCATCCCCACGCGGCACACGATTGTCAAGCACCACATCCGCCACCTCATACAGCTTCTTCCCGCTTGAATGCCGCGATTCAACCGTTTGGGAATGTGCAAGCGATGTGACCACTATCACCTGAAGCTCGCGCTCTTTTGCTGCAAGGGCAATCTCAATAGGCTCAGGATTGCGTCCTGAGTTCGAGATAATAAAGATCGCCTCACCAGACTTCACCGGAAAGGTATCAAAGAGCAGCTTTCCATAGCCTTCGAGTTGCTCCGCCATACCCCATACCGGATCAGGCAAATGATACAATGGGACCAACCCACCCGCACGAGTAACCACCTCCCGAGCTAGCAGCTGGGAATGGCCGCTGCCGAACGTATAAACCACATCCCCTCTGGCTAGAATATCTCCGACAATTGCCGCTGCCTGCCGAATAGCCTCTCCCTGTGTTTGTTTCAGCTCTCTCAGAAGATCCATCAATTGTTCAAGGTATGCTTCATACATTGTTCCTCTGCTCCTTACCTAGGTTTTATCCTTTATCCAATCCAGAACGCTTCCGTATCCCTTCCAGGCATATTTCACTTCCTATGCCGCTCCGGTGGAACCAAATTTAGCATACAGCGAGCCCCACAGGTCCTCGTCTTTATTTACACGCTAGCGTAGTTCATATTCATGCATGGTGCTGGATATCTGATACAAATCCGCTCGATAAGTAGTCTTGCCATCCTCAAACAACTGTCCGGAGGCAGTATACGACCAGTGCTCTACCTGCAACACCGGGGACGGCGGGGTAAGATTCAGATGTAGCAGTTCGCCTTCCTCAGCCAGGCGGGCTTGGATCACGTGCCGGCTCTTCCCCATCCTCAAGCCATACTCCCGTTCCAGAATGTTGTACAGGGAGGACGTCCGAAAATCAAAGTCCAGAATCCCAGGGCAAAGTACATGAGGCAGAAAAACCTGCTGAAAGCAAAAAGGGGTATCATCCCCCATTCGCACCCGTTCCAATAAGACCACCTCGGCGTCGTGGCGGATACCAAACATCCTCCCCAGCTCATCCCCTGCATACTGAATATCAGCCCGATGGACTATGCTTGACGCAGCTACCCCATTCTTTTCCATCATGTCCGTGAAGCCCTCGGATGTTGGCAGCACTTGGCGAATTAACCGCTTGCTCACAAACGATCCTTTTCCGGGGACACTAAAGACCAGATCCGCTTGGCGCAGTTCCTCTAAGGCCTTCCGCACCGTGATGCTGCTTACATTGTAGTTAAGCTCCAGATCCCGAATGGAGGGAAGCTTGTCTCCTGCGTTCAACACACCAGCCTTCATCTGTTCAGCGAGCTCCCTGGCTAGCTGGCTATAAAGGGGCTCAGGCGCGTCCACCCTCAACGCATGCTGATCCATGTTGACTCCTTTCCGATCCAGTCAGACCTATCAACCTTGTATACTCGGATATATACAGTATAATCCCAAACTCCCCCCCCGGTCAAATAAACTGCTGAATCTGGCCTGGATGTTTGCGAGTGAATCGGGAAAGATGTGACAGGACCCTGTCTGCCTAAAAATGTAGGATGCGCTTCCCCCTCCTGCATGGCTTGGAACCGGGATCATCCTCCCAGCAACCAGCCTGCGACCAAAATGTTCGTTGCCTTGAATATCAAGTCCCCCGTCCAGATACGAGACCTGCAGAAGACAAATAACCATCCATCTTCTGCAGGTTTAACTTTCCTCTCCTAGAGTCGATTGAATTCAATCGAACCCCGAACCATGGTGAGATACACGTGCATATTCTCATCCACCACAGTCAGGCTGGCATCCTTGCCCACCTCAATACTACCCAGACGACTGACAAACCCCATAGCCCGAGCAGGGTTCAGTGTAGCCATTTTGACCGCGTCAAGCAGCGGAACTCCAACCTCGCGATGCACATTCGCCACGCATTGATTCAGCAGGGCGGCACTGCCCGCCAAGGTACCATCCTGCAGCCTGGCAGCGCCATCCTTGACCATCACCTTGTGGCCAAGCAGTGCATATTCACCATCAGGTAAACCAGCGGCTTCCATCGCATCGGTGATTAAAACTACCCGATCTGTCCCCAGCATGCGCACCAGCACTTTCATCGCGCCGGGATGTACATGAATGGTATCTGCGATCAACTCCGCGGTCAGCTGGTCAGATTCCAGAACAGCACCGATCATCCCCGGATCCCGGTGATGCAGGCCTTCCATCGCATTAAAGGTGTGGGTGATATGTGTCCAATCCCCTGCAAACGCTTTCAGCGCGGTCTGATAATCAGCGGTTGAGTGTGCCACAGCCACCACCACACCGGCGCGACGGTAGATCCTTGCCACTTCGTGCGCGTTCGGCAGCTCTGGTGCCATAGTCACCTGCTTCACCCAGCCCCGCCCCGCCTTGATACAGGCAAGTGCTTCGTCCGGGTCGGGATCGCGAATCCAGTCAGGATTTTGCGCTCCCTTTTTGTTGACATTGATGAACGGTCCTTCAAGGTGAATGCCCAGCGGTTCTGCGCCGGGCACGCCATGCTCCATCAGATCCGCATACGCACCAACCATTTCAACCAGGCCTTCAGCGGTTGCGTGGGTAATCGAAGTCAGATACCCAGTCACACCGTTTTCGACGACCCAACCCGAATAACTGCGCAGGTCTTCTTCCAGATGTTCCATATTGCCAAAGGTGATGTTGTGGCCACCGTGCACATGCACGTCCATCAGTCCAGGGATAAGTTGCTTACCACGCAGGTCCAGGCGCTGCCCCTGTACTCGCGGCGCGTTATCCATCTGTCCAGCATAGACAATGCGTCCCTCCTCCACAACCACGGTTCCGGGAAAAATGATCTCCCGGGGTGTATAGAGGTTTGCGTAATCTAAAATCATCGAGTCTTTCATAGTATCCTCCGACTGATCAGCCGATCTGGTGTGATATACAACATTTTCCAACTGGATTAACTGTATTCCTGCTTCTTGGCTCAATCCAATGTCTCTTATACTGTGTCCTTCGGAATAAATGTCATATTATTGTTAAAATCGGGTGATCCTGATCTCTTTCCATCTGGTCCGAAGCCCCAGGGTTACTACATACTTATTCATCAAAGATCATCTCCCCATCAATGAATAAGCAGGTTGGAGGCCTGACCAGGGTTTTGTTCTGGACACGTTGGATCATGTGTTGGGTCTCCCTCATTCAAGCGTCTGGATTTGATCCCGGTGCTGGCTTTGCAGGGTCCAAATATCTTACCCCACAGAAATCAACGAGAGCCAAGCTCATCAAGAATAGCCGCAATTGAAGCATGGATACCGTCTTCACTAAATTCTTATGATGATCACTGAGAGTTATGGAATTCTAATCGAACTTTTCTAACTCTACCCTGATCCAGCCCTCCAGCTGGTTGATGAAATCTAACCCTGTTGTACAAAGTAGTTGAATCCAAGCTTACATTAATTTGCATTCACACAGCCCACCACAGTTGATTGTCTGCATGGACGATGCCTGCCAGAGAAGAGCGCCCATCAGTCTATCCAATATGGAAACCCTGGGAATTCTTCGGTGTCACTGGCGCAACTCCCTGCCACAGCCTTGCCCCCTCTTCTACCTTGGTAGCTCA
>JAFGNH010000155.1 GCA_016927115.1 Anaerolineales bacterium
TACCAGATCTTTCAACAATCTTTCAATGACAATGTGGATCCGCAGGACATGGGGAAAACAGAACATATTTGAACTCTATCAGCCAAAGAAATTTAACAATCCCCGGCTTTATAAACCGTTCCCCGGGGCGATAATTTTTCAAGCCGGATTTTTTGGGCTGCCCGCAAGGACAGCCTGGCTCTTATTCCTGCCTCAAGGGACTGCAGGACTGAAACCGAAAAAGTAAATGGTCACGCCGCCGCCGGTAGCATCGGTTTCGATGCGGAGTATGTGGTTTGGAATTGCCGGCAGGTTGTGAATCTGAAGATACTTTACGAACGCACCACCAGGGTAGTTTGTATCTGTTCCCTCCGTATCGCCTTCCCATACAAGATTGCCGTCCACGTACACATGCGCAATACCATCCCCGGGATCACCCCATAACTGCACCCCGAGTGTGTTGGTTGTGCCACTGTAAATCACGTCGTAAGATTCCCCCGGCATCGTCAACCCCAGCCACTGATGGAAGCGAAAACAGGAATCCTGGCAGAAAGGCGCCAGCTGCACCCCTTCCGGCGGTGTAACTTCCTGGTTGTTGGCGTAGGCAATCAGATCTGGCGGCTGTGAAAATTCAAGTGCATTACCCTCCAGCAGCTCAACCCAGAGGGTCTCAGGCGTAGCGGTTTTGTCGGGTGCAGACTCAGTCAGTGTGGGTTCGCTCTGGATCTCAGCAGCAGGCTGATCTGCTGCTGTTTCCGGTTGTGTTTCCTCAAGGATCGGCTGCAAAGAATCGCTTACTGAGACCTCCACGGCCGGAGGTTTTTCCGGATTCAGAGGGCTCTGAAGGACCCGGCTGCGCGCATACAGTACCAGCGGAGCACACAGTGCAGTCAGCAGGAGGCCGGCTGCTGTGCCTATCAGCATGTTCCGGATAGTCAGGCCGCCTGAAACCGGACTGCCGGATGGCTTCTGTGCAGGTGGTTGACTCTCGCCAGCTGAACCGTTGATCGGCAGCCCGCAATGGGGGCAGAGTTTTTCATCAGGTCGGGTCTGTTTGCCGCAGTGTGTACAGTACATGCTATTCTCCACGAATGCCTGGCAGCATTACACAGTCAGGATGCGCTGCTCCTCGCATTTGTTCCATTCATACTGAAAAGCATCAGGAACCGGTTTATCCAGGAAAACAAACTTTTGCACGGGATTACAGCTGTGAGAATCTTCATGGAAGAACCTGATCAACAGTACAGGTTCGACACATATCCGGGCTCCACCAGTTTGAAATCAGCTGTTCCTTGCCCTGCTGTCGCAGAGATTCAAAATCTGCCGTGTAGTCTTCCAGGTTAAACCAGGATCCGACCGGAAGTGGGCAGAATACTACAGTGGAAAGTGCATCGTCGATGTAGCCGTAAAACTGGTTTGTTCCTTCGTCCGGCATCGATCCGGTACAGTTATCTACCAGGCTGGACAGGCTGACGTCTCCAGCGATCCATCCATCCTCATAGATGATCCCCTCAGCATTGAAGATCATATCGGAATATAACGGGCAGGGTTCTTCATCCCAATCGGGATCATAAAGCAAATCTCTCTTGATCATAAATTCATGAAAGTAGTAATTAAACCGGCGGACGCTGAGATCCATCCGCATTTCCATTTCCGCATTATAACTTTCAAAGATTTCCTCAAAGCTGTACTCCTGGCCCTCTATACCTGCATAAGGTTCTTCTTCATCCAGCTCTTTCTGCAGGGCAGCATCACAATTGATTACAATGGAGCCTGATACCGGCAGCAGCCCGGGTGTGGGGGAGGTATCGGGCAGAACTTGCTGATCGCCGGGGACGTTTGCATCAGCCGTGTTGTCCGGGGATGCAGCTGAGACAGTCGAAACTGTAAAGCCTGGAAAAGTCCTGATGAGTGTCGGGGCAGCGATCACGAGGGAAATCAGCAGGAGCAGGCTCAGCGCAAGACCGCCTCCAATACCGATGATAGTATGCAAACTGCCTGTGGGTTTCTGCTGACGCATGGTCAGGCGGCGAAGAAACAAGTTGCCGTAAAAACCCAGCTGGAGGCCCGTTGAAAACGCAGCCGGGATCAGCCCCAGGCTTGCAAGGAGTGGTGATCCGAGCATCCCCAGCAGCTGGCTGAGTACGAGGGAAAAACCCCACAGAAGCAGGAACAGGATCGAGTTGCGCCCAACAACCTGGTTATCCTGCCATAACAGGCGTACAGTCTGTCCGCGCAGAAAACCAAGCAGCAAACCGAGGAAAAGAGTCGGGAACGCCAGAAGCGGATTAAGACGCAGCCCGCCGAGCAGCACCATGAGCCCCAGTGTTGCAGCTGCGATGGTTCCTGAAAGCATGCTGGAAATGGCGCTGATTTTTCGTGGTTTGCGGAATGTGACTGCGCTCAGGATTGTCATCACAGCTGCAAACACAGTTCCTGAAACACCAACGATTATCCAGATATTGCTCATCAACCCTCCTGCTTCAGCCGGGAGCCACAGTAAGTGCAGAACAGTGCATTTTCACGGTTTGGATGGCTGCATCGACGGCAAATATTCTCAGGAAGATCGTCCTTCAGGACGACCGAATGTGCCAGGGTTGCCCCGCACTCATTACAGAATGATGCGTTCCGGTTGTTCTCTGCACCGCAGCGAGGACAGGTGGCCAGCAGGGTTTCCGGTTTTCCAGGAAGCGGCTTCTGAACCTGCTGCAGGAAATCCATCAGGGGTTCAAGAGTTGAAGTGCTGCTAAGTCGAAGCCGGTCATACGCTTCGAGTGCCATTCCCTCGCTTTTCTTTCGTATTGCCTTCTGTTCATCCGGATTCTCTTCGAGCAAAATGGTCGAATCCAGGACCTGGGCTGAGAACAACAGGTCGTATGCTTCACTGCGCATCGAAAGATCAAATGCTTGAATTTCACCGAGGCGTGACGCCAGCGTTCGAATATGATCATCCAGTGCTTCAATGGAATCGGGTTGATCATAAAATGCCCTGATTCTGAGGACTGTATCGATAGACGATGTGTAAATTCTGGCGAGCAGTTTCAGGTTGGGGGATGGGAGCTCATCGACTTTCGATATTGCTTTCCGGATGAGTTCAATGGCACTCCGTGTATGCACCTGACGGACTGCAGGGTCCACTAGCTGCGCTAAATCCGTGAGCAAAGCGGCTTTATGGAGGGTCAACCAGGAATCAGGCCAGATTTCATTTTCTGCCCTGAAAATACGCAGGGCCTGGTCGCACAATCCCAGGCCGTCTTCCAGAAGTCTCTGCACAAGATGACTATCTGAAACAGACTCGCGTTTGGTTTCAAGCTCGTCAAGACTGGCCAGGGCTGCCAGTGCAGGTGCGAGCCGGTTTTTGTTCTTTATAATGAAGGTTTTATCTTCTCCAGGCATCCTGTCCTCCAGTGGATCGGTTTTTCTTTTATCAGTCATGGAAAAGGCAGCGCATCGTATGATCCCACAACTCCTGCACTTTGCGAGTACCACGACCCATAAAGTCCGGATACTCAACAGGTACTTCACGCGGTCCGTATAATTCCTGGATCTCGTGGCCCATCTCCTGCGTGCCCTGTTCACCGGACTGCAGCATCTGTTGTGCCTGCTCCTGCAGGTTGCGATGTGTCAACAGCTGAGCGCCATCGCGCGGCAGTTCGCTTACCTGCTGGGCAACATTGGAGAGTTCCTGGTTGAGTTCATCCATGGCACCGTTCCAGCGTTGAGCGAGTTCCGATGGCAGCACTGCATTCCCGGCGTTTTTGGCAGGGTCGATAACAAGAGTCTGGTATGTGTCCGAGGCAAAGTGACCAAGTGTCCGGAGTGTACGTTCCGTCCACAGGATTGCTTCCTGTGAATCCGATGGCAGATAATTCAGATCCTGTTCTACTTCATTCCGAAGCTGGAGCAGCTGTTCAGCGCGATCAAGCCACGTACGGGTTTTATCGAGTTCGCCCTGGGCCAGGAGGTTCTTGATCTTTTCAATTTTGTTTTCGACGTTATTTTTCCAGATATCCGAATTGCGTATGGATTCAGGAATATTGCCTTCGAACGTTTCGAAGTCCTTCCGGGTCTGTTTCACAGCATCGTCAAAATCCTGGACATCCTGGATATTGTGCAGGATCTGGTCCTCGGTGCTTTCCTGGGCAGGAGTTGGCCTGGAAGGCGGTGCAGGTGGTTCCTGGTCTGTTTCAGCATCCTGTTCAGAATCCTGCAGGAGGTCAGCTTCCGGAACGGTCCCGGGCGGCTGCAGGGATGTGCTGTCAGGTGGTTCATTCTCCTGTTCAGGCGGTTGATCCTGTCGTTCCTGCTGTGATTCGGATGGATCCTCCGGAGGTGTTTCCTGAGACGGCGGGGAAGGAGTGCTTTCCGGAGACAGCTGCGCATCGGGCGGAGTCTGCCCGTGGCTCCAGTTTTCAATTACCTCCAGAGATGTCTGTGTGCTGACACCCGAGAGCTGGTTAAGTACCAGCCACCCTGCCAGCAGGGTGGCCAGGGCGATACCGCTGGCACCAATCTGGCCTGGCGTGGGGGCGGTGATGCCTTCACCGGCCAGGTAGTCTGTCAACTCCTGATAGAGTTCATTTGCGGAAACAGTCTGGCTTCCTTCTTCATTATTATGGTGCGCTTCTACTGTTCCCCAGGCATCTGCCGTTTCTGTCGCATGATGGCGGGCTTCTTCTGTTGCCCGGGCATCTACCTCTTCTGTTGTGTGATGGTGAGCTTCCTCTGTGGCATGAGCATCGCTCTCCCAGTAGGAACCGCCAGTAGAAGTTGCTTCAGCCTCCTCCTCGACGAAAGTAAAGGTCATGCTTCCCTTGCATTCATTGTTGACAGAGCCGGGAGCCGAACACACACCGAGGACGAATACCGCGTCTGCCGGGCAGTAGCTGATAGTGACCTGGATCAGGCTTTCACCGGGAGTGCCGGTAGATTCAAGCAGAAGAAGCGGGGGAAAATCGCCCCCGTCCAGTGTGCTGGCAAATGTCGGCGAGAGGCGTCCTTTGCTGGCGGTAGCAACGATAGCATATTGGGCATCAGCTGCTGCAGCGCCGCCAAAGGTGCAGCCGCTGATATCCACTTCCAGCATGGTTTGACTCTCGCGATCCGCGGGCAGCTGGGTTGGATAACCACCTGCGACACGAATGACTGCACCATCGCTCTGACCGTAAACTCTAAACAATCCAAAAAAAAGCAGGATAACAAGCGTAATTGCAGCCACCAATCCAGGTAACCATTGTCTGCGTTTTTTCGATGGAGATTTCATATGTTACTCCTCCAGCAGGAATGCGCCGGAAAAAGAACGGGGTGCGCTGTTATAGAGATGTGGATTCTACCGGCGGATCTGCCGGAACCCAGCTGTTTTCCTCATAACGGTACCACTGCCCACTCTGAACCCCGATACACCAGAAGGATCCCGTCTCATCCTGTATGGTGAGCTCCTTGACAGCATGAATAAATGCTGCCTGGTCGATAACACCGGAGAGGAATTCAGAGCGAAACCGGGTGAATTCGCCTTCAGCCCGTGCGAAATGATGGGGAAGGAGCGGCCGCATTGTGCCGCATTGCGCACAGAAGCGGTCTTCGATTTCCATAATAGTATTGCATGTGAGGCATTTCATACTTTACCCTGTTCAGTGGAACATAAGAGGTTCACGCCGGGTATCTGAGATCTCTGGTTCCATCTACAAATTCCTTAACGCTAGTATATCGTTTGTGTTTGGGCGCGCAACTATCGGACCTGGAACATCTTACTTATCAATAACTCTGCTGATTACAGAAAGCGTTTTTTGTTTGAGATTAACTTTCAGGTTTGCCGGCCCGAATGAATCAGTATAATTTTAACGTGTACTTTCCGCTGATCGCTGGTGAAATTTTCAGTGATCTATCGTGTATGAAAGAAATGGGGTGTTCTGATGAAGAAAAGAGTTCTGGGACGGAGCGGCATAGAAGTATCGGCGATCGGCATGGGGTGCTGGGCGATCGGTGGGCCGTGGAATTTTCTGGGGAATCCAGCGGGATGGAGCCAGGTCGACAATGCTGAATCGATCCGGGCCATTCATATGGCGCTGGAAAAAGGGGTGAATTTTTTCGATACAGCGGCGAATTACGGCTGTGGTCACAGTGAGCGGATCCTGGGAAAAGCCCTCGTTGGAAAACGAGACCAGGCGGTGATCGCTACAAAGTTCGGCTACCAGGTCGATGAGAGCCATAAGAGCGTGTCGGCGTATGGCGACGAAGAAACAGGCCCGGTTGCGGAACATATCCGGGAAAACCTTCATGCGAGTCTGTCCAGATTGGGTATGGATTATGTTGATGTGTATCAGCTCCACATCTGGGGTTATGATCTGGACCGGGCGTTGGAAGTCCGTCAGGTTTTGGAGGATCTGGTTTCTGAAGGCCTTGTCCGCTGCTATGGCTGGAGCACGGACAGGCCGGAAGCAGTTGCGTTGTTTGCTGAAGGAGAACACTGCAGCGTGGTGCAGCAGCAGTTGAATATCTTTGACGGTGTTACAGAGATACTGGACCAGTGTGAGCAGTATGATCTGGCCAGCATCAACCGGGGGCCGTTGGGTATGGGCGTGTTGACCGGGAAGTTTACAGCTTTATCGACTTTCCCGCAGGATGATGTTCGCAGGCATGCAGCCTGGTTCCCGGGCCTGGTGGATGGGTCACCTAACCCGGCCTGGCTGTCTGCAATCGAAGCGATACGGGACATTCTTGCCAGTGGAGGGAGAACACTGGCACAGGGTGCGCTGGCGTGGATTCTGGCGCGCAGCGGCAGGACAGTTCCCATTCCCGGGTTCAAAACTGCAGTCCAGGTAGCGGAGAATGCCGGTGTGCTGCAGTATGGTCCTCTGACCGGGGAAGAAATGGAACAGATAGAGGAGCTTCTCGCAGATGCGGGCATATCCTGAGGTATGCCAGGAGTTCTGGTGCAGGCTTTTTCCCTTCAGGTTTTTTTCCAGCCAGATGCTGCTACAGTCCTTATGTTTCGCCGGGAAAGGCCTGTATGTAGATCGCTGCCAGAGAGAAGGCTTTCAGGGAGATTATCCTTCAATAACAACTGTTATCTGAAAGATTTCCTCAGGTTCCACATCCTCTTCCCAGGGGCGCATATAGTTCAGCGTGAGTGTTGTAGTGCCGGGTTCCAGGGCTTCAAACTCGAATGTTTCTGCCCCGCCGGCACCGATCAGTGATGACTCCGCCTCGAATTTCGCTTCTCCTGTCTGTGCAAGGAAAACCGGATCGAGAACGGGCTGCCAGCTGTAGCCGGTGGTGGGGCTGGATGCGAGAGTGATAATCAGACTCTGGCCCTGCTTGAGTTTTACAGCAGCGCCATTGTCGGCCGGTCCGACCTGGATTTTAGAAGCGCTGCAGCCATAGAGAACAGCTGAGAGAGCAACCAGGCACAAAAGGGATAATCTTTTTACGTTCATAGAACACCTCTGATAAACATGCTAGCATAAAGACGTAACAGCGGTGTGAAAAGTTCCCTGTGGTTTCTACAGAGTAGTGTGTCACAATTGCCGCGATGAGGAAGGCAGACTCACCTGAAATGGGCAGTAAACGGTTCGTTTATCAGATAGTCATCACCA
>JAFGNH010000156.1 GCA_016927115.1 Anaerolineales bacterium
GACTCTTTCTTTTTAGTGTGCTCATGGCCTTATCTTACATTAATGCTGCGCAGCAAGCTGCGGGGAAAGGCCCTCCTCTGATTCTACCAAAGCCCTAGCTGTATATAGGAACCCTGCCGACTCATTCATGATGAAATGTCAACTGATACAGCTCCGGATTGTCGCCATTTGCCTCGAATTATGTCCTCTTCAACCCGGGCAGATCCGGGGGATAAAGCCGGGAATCAGCCCGATCACGCCTCTCCAGTATTAACAAGCCTGAACCCCAGTCCGGCAAGCAAGTCCGGAAACTCACGCACCGGGATGCGGTTCTTCTCCCGGTCAGCATCAGAAAGCTGCTCCCATGGGACCAGCGCGGGGTGTGTTTTACGGCCGGGATCTTTCTTACCTGCCGCATGTCTCCAGCCATTGCGGCGCAGATCCTCACACCAGCCGCTGTGCTCAAGACAGGCTACTTGCTCAACCTCCTCCTCGGTCAGGCGCTGAACCTGCTCTCCCCACTCAGGATCAGGCCTTATGGAGTAGCCAAGATCCATCAGGTGCCGCTGCATACGGTCAACCTGCTTGCGATTTGCTTCGCGCAAGTTTTCTGACAATTCCGGCCATGGCTGTAATACCGGTAAGGAAGGATCCACTCCCGCACTCAGCTGACTGCGAACGTATTCCTGGTGCAGTGATATCGCCAGAACCTCCCGGCATCCCTCCATCAGGATATCCGGAGTGGAAGTGCGGTTTAGCAGGGGGAACATATGCAGATTAAGGAGCGATCCCCCTTCCGTATCAGTACCCAGGAGCCCGGTCAATCCATCGCCCTGTTGTGAACGTATGAAAACAGGTACGGGTTGGTTCTGCAGATGATGGTATAACGAAAGAATAACATTGAGATTCAGTGTGTCATCTTCCAGGCACAGATAGATCGCGTCGAAAGCCAACCCACCAGCACCATTATAGAGAAAGGCGCCTTTTGTGAAGGTTGTCGAAGAAAAATCCATATCCATTGACACCAGCCTGCAGCATTTTTCCAGCTGTGGATACCGGTACTGCAATGCGGCACACTTCTCGCCAGCTTCACGATCGATGACCAGAATCTGCAGGTGATCCCCACCGGCATCAGAAGCCTCGAAAGCCGCCCGTGCGGCATGCACGACCAGTGCCTGGCCCAGGTTTCCCATACCCAGCACAAGGAGCCGGCCAGCCTGCCAATCCAGTAACGGGTGAACAGCGAGTGTTTCCTGCAGCAGCACTTTTGCGCCATGATCGTACATATTGAACAGCTCCAGACGCAAATGATCGAAATCCCTGCTGCCCATTGCTTTCGCCTGCAGCATATCCCACAGCTGAGGCTGTACGATATGGATGAATGTTGGTAATACCCCGCCGCGCGTCTCTCTCACAATACGCTGCGCCAACACTGCAATCTGCACATTCAACCGGTCATCCTTGTGGACACAAATAAGCTGACGGGCGCGCGCAAGTGCAGTACGAGTAAAAACATCCCCGCGCTCAGGATCACCCTGAACTACTACGGCACCAAAAGACCGTGCTTCTTCCACCAGTGGGTTTCCTTCATCACTCTCAATATAAACAACGCTGTCACCCGTGCCGGCAAATCCGCGCCCCAGCAGAATAGCCTGGTCATTCAAACCGCAAATAATCACATGCCCGCGGATAAAAAACAAACGCAGTGCCTGGGCTTGTAATAGAAATACAAGCGCCAGAGTCTTGATGGCTGTAAAAGCAGCCAGAAGTGGGAGTGCAAATCGAGCAATTTCCAGCTGCCATGGGATCGGCGTGATGATACCGCCCGACTCAATCAAAACCAGCTGAAGGGTAAGATAAATCAGGTCAAATGCATTAACAGAAACACCGGACCACTGGAAATAGACCTGGAATCCATAATACCCGAGTGCCAGGGCAACCATCCATGCCAGCCCAATCAACACCCAATCAAACTCTTTTAACAATACCCGTCTATTTCGGTTAGACACTGCGCTCACTCCTTGATTCCCGATCCTATGCCTTCTTATCTTCCGGGAAACGTTCATACCTTACCCTGCCTGATTCGATCCCACCCGGCGCTCCCCCTCCCGATCGGGCTGCATACACCCAGACCAACGGCAGCTTCCGCTCGCGAGCAAGCTGCACGATATCACCGGTCCCGCCATACCCGCGCGCCGGCTGTCCATCCCACACAGCCAGCAGCAGATCACAATAATCCAGCACCGCAACACCTGCACGATAATACGCTTCCTCACGTTGTGCAATCCCTTCCAGCACCTGCACGGCATCCGCTTCTGCCAGAAGCCGGGAAAAAGCTGCAGCAGAAGCCGGGGCAAAATCCTCTTTGTAGTCAGCCTCATCCATAGGCAAAACGGCGATAAAACGAGTTGGTGCGATACTACGTGCCGCCTGAATCACTAACCGGTCCGCACCTTCAGCCAACGACGTAATTACACACAGCCGCTCAGCCCGCCAGCATCGGAGCATTTCGAGCAGCCCCTGCGTGATCCCGCCCATAACAGCTGCTTCATCGTTGAAAACACGATGCCCACTCACTGCTACCATACTTTCCCCGGACTTGCGTTGAAATTCCACGGTGCTCAAACCCTCTTCCCAAACTTGTTCTAAGATTACTCTCCTGCAGATCCCGGACTCTATAGAGTGATCCGGGAGAGGCAAATGTATCTGATTCTGGATTGATTATACAGGAAGCGGGTTCTCACAGGCGAACATAATAGCAGCTCCCGGACCCCCGGTTTTCCTGACCAAAGTTATTGATTTGCCCTATTCACATTTCTCCTGTAAAGTTTTGTTCATCAGTTCTTAACTGTCGCATACCTCTTCTTACCTGCGCCCGTAACCGGAGTTCTAATGGCTGATCTATTTGTTTCGTACTCACGTAAAAACATCGCTTTTGCGCGGCAGCTTTTTTCAGGCCTCGAAAATACCGGGCTCGATATCTGGATCGACTGGGAAGATATCCCTCCGGGCACAGAATGGCTTGAAAACATCTATCAGGCAATCGAGGAGGCGGACAACTTTGTCTTTGTTATTTGCAAAGCCTCCATCCAATCCGAAACATGCAGCAAGGAACTTGAGCATGCGCGTCAGAATAACAAACGCCTGATCCCCCTTGTCATTGACGATGTGGAAGCAGATACTATTCCTGATTACCTCCAGGCTCTGAACTGGATTTTCTTCAGACCTCAGGATGATTTTGAAGCTTCCATGAACCTGCTTCTGGATGCCATCAATCTCGACCAGGTACACGCAAAAGCACATACAAACTACCAGATGCGGGCTCTATCCTGGGAACGCAGCGACAAGGAAGCCGGATCGTTCCTGCGCGGCACGGACCTGCAGGAAGCGGAAGCCTGGCTGGCAGCTGCTTACGAGAAAGACCCTCCCCCCACATATCTGCAGCAGGAGTACCTCACCGCCAGCAGGTCCTTCCAGGTGCAGCGACAGCGCAGAACCTTTGCCATTATGGGAGGCGCCTTCCTGGCCATGCTTCTCCTTAGCATTTTTGCGTTTATCCAGCGTGGTATCGCCCGGGAGCAAAGTGTGGCACAGGCGACAGCAGAAAGAATCGCTGTGGAAGAATCACACCTCCAGGCCACTGCCGAAGCCGCAGCTCTCAGTGACATGTATGCGCGGGCTACCTCCCAGTCCGAATCACAGACCCAGCGAGACATCGCCTATTCCCAGCAGCTGGCCATGCAGGCTGAAGGCCTGGATCCTGGTCAGATGGATCTTCACCTGCTGCTTGCTGCTGAAGCAGTAGATTTTTCAAACACAACCGCTGCTCGGAACAGCCTGCTGAATGCCCTTACCCAGCAGCCAAACCTTCACTGTTTTCTTGGAACAGAAGCAGATTCCCATGTCCAAAGCATTAAATTCAGCACCGGCGGTGATATGCTGGCTGTTGGAAATGAACAGGGGACTATCAAAGTATTTGATCCCACAACATGCGGGATTCTTGCTGAACTTCAGACAGGAAATGATTCAGCCATCGAACAATTCTTCTTTTCACGCGACGACACGATACTGGCGGCTGTCGATTTCCAGGATAAACTCTATCTGTGGGATCTCGGGACATTCGAACCGAAGCTGGAAGCTCTGGACACAGGCGACCTGTGGAAGAACCTTCTTGCCATCAGCCCGGATGGTTCCTCCCTGGTTGTCCAACTGCGCGATGGTTCGATCAACATCGTCGACTCGCTGACCGGTGATGTCCAGCTGGTTTTGGAAGAAAGCAGCGTTCTTTATCCAGTCGCTGCGTACAGCCCCGATGGGCGTGAACTTGCCGTTCTTGATGGCGGAGCGATAATCGTATACTGGGATCTGGAAACAGGCTTTCCTCTCGATTCAAGCTTCACAATCCAGGAAGCAGAGGAAGCCAAAAAACCCTACCGGCATGAGTTGAATCAGTCTTATGCTATCACCTATAACGAAGCCGGCACGCAGCTTGCCTTTGTCAGCGGCCGGGGCACATATCTCCTTGATCGGGAAAAAGGCACATGGTATAAGACCGGAGATGCCTATGATGTCGGCTTCAACAGCAGCGGAGAAGCTGTCGCGTTCGGAGACTACATTTTTCAGATAATGGAGTGGGATCTGCGCAGCGGTGATAGTATTGGCGGGCCCATTTATTCAAATGTTGTGACAGGAGACCTTCAGGGCTTCACATGGAATCCAAAAAAGGGTTTTTACCTGCAGGTAAATGAATGGGGAGAGAGTGGCTCTCGCTATGTTCTTTATAGTTTTAACCATCCTTACTCAATTTCATCAACAATCCAGCATGATCGGGAAGTATACACATCTGTTTTCGCCCAACTGAACAACAGACCGACACTTATCACGGGCGGTTGTGCAGAGGGCACCAGATTTAATTGTTATCAGGGAGAAATTCTCTTCTGGGATCCGTATACACTTGAAAGAATCGGTGAACCAATTCCTGCTCACGATAATCGTATTACTGATCTCGCCATTCATCCATCAGACACGCTGCTGGTGTCAACCGGTCCGGATAATCAGATCCTTTTCTGGGAGCTGCCGGCAGGTAATAAACTGGATGCCCCTATCAGAATTGAAGGTTCCAACAGGATTGATAATATACTTTTTAACTCTAACGGCAGCCTATTCGCAGTAGTGACTAGTGAAGAGAATAGGTCTTCCTGTCTTTCGGTTTGGGATACAGAAAACTGGGAGAGTGTTCTCGATTGCGCCTCCTTACAGGCAGATGAACCCTCCAGCAATATCATAGATATTAGTTTTCACCCGGAATATGGTTGTTTGATCTCCTTACAGAGCGATGATACCTTAGTGCAATGGGACCTTACAATACCTGGATCTGCTACACCGGAATTACTGACTCAACTGGAAGGGACACATACAACTTTGGACTTTTCCCCTCTGGGAGATCTTATAGGTATAGGAAGCAATGGGGGTATCACCCTTGTTGAATTTCCCTCCGGCGATGTACTTGCATACCCTCAGGGAGATGCACTTCACGAAGAATTGACGCGTTCCGTCATCTACGATCTTGACGGGAGCCTTCTTGCTGCCCATATGGGAGGAAACGATGTCCAGTTATTTGACGGTCGAACAGGCACAGAAATAGGGCCGCCGCTGCCAGGCCGATCCGATGTGGCTGAGTGGGATCCAATACATACACTTACCTTTTCACCAGATAGCACTACCCTCGCTTCAACCAATGACGAAGGAGAAATTATTCTTTGGGATGTAAATGTGGATATATGGATTTCTACAGCCTGCCTGATGGCAAACCGCAGCCTTTCAGAAATCGAATGGCGGCGATACCTAACCGATCTACCATACGATCCTGTATGCAGCAGTATTCCATAAGAGTGTCACTGAAAGATTAGTAACGCTGAACGGAAAAAAGCTTAATTATTTTCTTCGCACTGCTTTTTGGAGGCTATATGCCTGATGCCTTTATATCCTACTCACGACAAAATATCGGATTCGCCCGGCTTCTCAAAAATGCCTTTGACGAACAGGAACTCGACGTCTGGATCGATTGGCAGGATATACCACCCAGTGCTGACTGGTTGGCCGAAGTCTATGAAGCCATCGAAAACTCCGACAGCTTCGTCTTCCTGATCAGTGAAAATTCGGTTGTTTCGGATGTTTGCAAGCTTGAGATTGCACATGCCCTGAAAAACCACAAACGTTTGATTCCCGTGGTTGTTAACGAGGTTGAACCGGATAAGGTGCCTGAACCGCTTGCAGCCATCAACTGGATTCTTTTCACCGAGGAAAATCAGTTCACCGGTTCTTTTCAAAAGCTCATTGAGAGTATCCAGGTTGACCAGGACTGGGTCAGGCAGCACACGCTGCTGCAGCGGCGCGCATTGGATTGGGATAAGAAGAATCGTCCCGGTTCCTCTCTTCTACGAGGTCAGGAACTGAAGGAAGCCGAATTATTTCTTGCAGAAGCTGCTGGAAAAGACCTCCAGCCGACAGAGCTGCAAACGACCTTCATTCTCACCAGCCGACAGGCGGATGTCCAGCGCCGCAGGCGCATCAGCCTCGCTGCTGGTGCCGGCATGGTCATCCTGTTCGCCCTGGCTGTGATGGCACTTGTCCAGCGCTCGGAAGCCGTATCCACCACAAATACCCGTGCAACAGCTGAAGTTGTCGCCCTGTCCGAAGCGCATTCCCGCGCAACTGCCCAGGCAGTAGCCAGAATGGAAGAACATGCACTTGCCACATCGCAAGCCATCCTCGATGACCAGTACATATCAGCTGTTGCCCGCAGCCTGGCAGCCAGAGCAGAGACTTTCACTCTTGAAGAGCTTGATATGGGGCTTCTCCTGGCGGCGGAAGCAGTCAATGTGGAAGATAACGATGAAAGCCGCGGTGCACTGATGAATGCCCTTACAGATGCGCCTTATCTGCAAAAGTTCCTCGTACAGGATCCAGTACTCATTACAAAGACCTATGCCCTTTCACCAGATGCAAGCATATTCATCCTGGTATCAAATGATGCTGAACTTCTGTTTTTCGACACACAAACCGGCAATCTAGTCGAAACAGTCCCCGCCCCGCACCAGCCAGCCGATTGGATTGGCACACCAGGACACATGAGAAGAGCCGGAGTCCGCTTCAGCCAGGAAGGCGACCGCATCCTGACTACAGCCATGGATCACAGCTGGTACTTATGGGACCTTTCTGAACGCCGGCCGGATCCGGATCCACTGAACATGCTCCTTGATCCAGGAGCGGATATCATTACTGTCAGCGATAACTTCAAAGTACTTGCAGCAGAGAAAGACGAAGAAATCTGCTTCTGGGAAATAGATACCGGAAGAGAATTTCAATGCCTGCAGGACTATCCGGATTATTACCGGTTTTCCAACCTGAGCCCGGATGGCACACTGTTTCTCACCTCGAACGTCGAAGGCGAAATTCAGGTATGGGACACGGTTACTGGATCCCCCCTTGGAGAACCTTACTTGATGTTCAACCAGGAAAATATAAAAAATGCCCTTTTCAGTCCGGATAATACTCTGCTGCTTGCCACCGGATCCCGAATGACCCACCTCTGGGATTTGGAGAGCGGCGAAAAGCTCACCGGAGCAAACCATGAGCCCTTTGGGTCCCCAACCTACAAAATCAGCTTTACACAGGACAGCGCTGCGGTCCTTTGGGACAACTATTTTAAGGAAATCGAAGCAACAGACCTGTCAAACCAGACTACTATCGGAGGCCGCGTTCCATATTTTCCTCCCCCTGCAACCATCTCCGACTTTTCCTTCTTCGTCAACCCCGATCAGGCTGTTGCTCTCACATATCGTTCCTTTCTGGCCGGAACTGAAATTATTTTATGGGATATGAACAACCAGTTCCAGATCCAGAGGCTGTTGGATAATACACAGGATGTACACGTCACAACATTCCACCCAACACAATCCAATCTGTTGGCAATGGCTGCCTGCAGCCAGCCTGAAAACCCACGCACGTGTGCGGTTGATAGGATTCGGATCGTGCAGCTTACCGATCCCACAACCAGCATTGCAGAACTCAAACATGAAGGGGACGACATCGATCAGATAGTTTTTAGTCCCTCCGGAACCCTGCTGGCATTGAGCGATACTTCCGGTTTGATCCAACTCTGGGATTGGCAGGACCAGGAGCTGCTGGAAGAATTTACAAGCCTTTCTAACACGCCAGCAGTCCTTGCCTTCAGCCCTGATGGTTCACTGCTGGCTGCTGGATCATCAAAGACCGGCGCAAGCAGAATCGTATTGCGGCACACAGGGACTGGTGAAAACATCCATGAGCTTACCATCGAAGATGAGGTTTTATTTACTCTGGACTTTTCAGAGGACGGCAGGACAGTTGCGATGGCTTTTGGCTCACAAGTGGCTGTATGGCAGCCTGCAACCAGCGATGAGCTGCTTTTCCTCAATCCGGTACCGGGTGTCGAAGATTACATCGCCCTTGATTACAGTCCGGATGGCCAATATCTCGCTGCCGGCGGTGAAAACGGCCTCGTGGTCTGGGACGCAGAAACTCATGAAGTTATCTCCCAGCCGATCCCGGGGCAGTCTTCATCTCTAGAGATCCAATCCCTCACCTTCAGCCCGGACGGCAGTATGATTGCAGCAGGAAACCCCAGCCATTATGTGAGCCTGTGGGATCCTGTCTCCGGCCGCCAGTTCGGCCCACTCCTTGAAGGAAAAACCGGACAAGGAACAAATGCCCCCACACTGGTATCCTTCAATGCTGATGGTACTGTGTTAGTCTCCTCCACCTGGCGCACTGAGGTTTCCATCTGGAATTTCGACCGCCAGGCCTGGACTGCCATTGCCTGCTCGATGGCAAACAGATCTTTGACACCAGAAGAGTGGGGAACGTTCATGGGGGATAAGCCTTATGAGCCTGTATGTGAATGATACGAAGCCTGTCGGTAACCGGGTTGCCCCAAAGGAAACCTTGAGGAATGTTAAAAACAGATTAAATAATCAGCGGAGTGTCTTTACAAGGCCTATAATAAAAAAATGAATGGGTTTTATCAAACAACATTCTTGCCTGAGGCTTGAACATTGAGCCTTGTGGTCAGAATGTTGCTGATTCAGCCCCTAATCTTTTGAGTTTGAATTTGTTATTGCATCAGGGTATTTTCATGATTTATGTTGAATGTCCAGGGAGATAATTATGGTCCGATATAAAACAAGTTTCCTCCTGCTACTGACAATAATATTCCTAACCGCATGTGGGTCAGCCGCGAACAAGGCAACTCCAACACCTACCGAACCACCTGCAACCAACACCCCGATTCCGACGCCGACAGCCACCCCCACTCCTGAGCCAGTTTTCAGCTATTACATGAATGCGGATGACGTTAATGACCTTACAGTGGACGAGGCAGGCCAGGTTTGGGCAGCTACCAACGGCGGCATCATACAATGGAATCTGAATTCAGGTGACTTTTCCCATTTTCATCGCGGCAGCGGCCTTCCCCAGAATGCTGTCTATGATATTGCATACACCAGCGATGGGTCGATCTGGGCGATTGCGGGGGGACCAACCCCGCTTCTCCGCTTCAGGCAGGGGGAATGGATTGCGTACTCCACAGAGGACAATCTTCTAAACCATGGCCCCCGTGTCCTGCACCCAACGGAAGGGGGCTTGTGGATTGGCTGTACGTATAGCGTTGCATACTTCGACCTTGATTTGGAGACATTTACCAACTACACCAAAGAGGATGGATTGGAAGGAACCGGTTTCGGACCATTTCTTATTGAGCCTGACGGAAAAGTCTGGGTTGGCAGCTCAACGGCAGTCAACTGGCTGGAAGACGGTACCTGGAACAGTAAATTCATCGGTGCGACGTATGTGGATATTGGCCAATTGAAGGGACTTGTAGATGATTTCGAAGCAAAAGTACTGTCCATTACCCGCGCACCGGATGGCTCCATCTGGTTCGGTACTGAAAAAGGCGGCGCAAGGTATGCCAACGGAACCTGGTCCTACTTCACTTCACAGCAGGGCATCTACCTGTCAAAGGAACTGTGGGATATCGAATTTGATGCCCGGGGGACTGCATGGGGGGTGCAGCATGGTTCGGGTCTTTACCATTATCAGTACGGGCGCTGGTGGTGGGAGGAAATCCCCTCCGTACACTATATACACTTCATCGAACCCGACCCGTTAGGAAATCTTTGGTTCGGCACACGCGAGTATGGTGTTCTCTACCTGGATGACCCTGATATCACCTGGTACACGGTGGAAACAAGCGGCCTGGCTTCAGACGAAATTGCAGCTATTCTGCCGTTAGAAGACGGCACCACCCTGGTTGCCCACCCGGATGCCGGTATCTCACGCATAAATCGTGAAGAGAGCACCCTTCGCACCTATCAGGTGGGTGGTGGAGTTCCATCGCGGACCATCAGCGAAATCTTGACCGCATCGGACGGTACACTGTGGGTGGACGCAATGGGTTTGTATACATTCGACGGTACAGCGTGGCAGGATTACGCCAACCGCAATATTCCCGTACTTGGTAAAGCGCTGAGCAGTGTGTACAGCATGCTGCTTGGTCCGGACGACACCTTGTGGATTGGCCTGTATACAAGCAGCTATGGCGATTACCGCAATGACAAGTTGATCGCAGCATGGGATGGAGAATCCTGGACCACCTATACAACTGAAGACGGTTTGTTCGAAGGCGATTGCACCGCCCTCGATTTTGCTCCTGATGGAACACTCTGGGCTCTGATCAACAAACAATTCATAGGCAGCGACCTGACTGGTGTTGCCTGGATGCAGGACGGGCAGTGGTCAACCTATACCTCTGAAGATGGTTTCCCCAGTGAAAAACCGCGTGATCTTGTGGTGGATGCAAATGTACCATCTGGGTCAGCACTGGTGATGTCGGCCTGCTGCGCTTTGACGGCACCGACTGGCAGGTTCTGACAGCTGCTGACGGCGTTCCTGAAGATACCTTCTGGTCCCTGTATGTGGATATGGAAGGAAATCTTTGGGCAGCCGGCACAGAAGGACTGGGTTTTTATGACCAGAATACCTGGACCATATACACTGAGGAAGACGGGCTGGCGAATAATAACGTACTTGCATTTGCACAGGAAGCGGATGGAACCATGTGGTTCGGAACCTACAATGGTGCCACCAGTTTTGACGGAAGCAGCTGGCAGACAATCACAGCTGAAGACGGGCTTCCCGGAAACAGGATTAGCGCCATTGCCGTCAGTGAGGACGGCGCGGTGTGGTTTGCCGCCGGTGCCAATGGCCTGACCCGCTGGGGCCCGCCGCAGTGATTCGATCAAAATCAGGCAGCCTTCCTCTTTTGTTGAGGCTTGGCTGCCTGACTGCTCTGACCGATCCGATGCTGCTCCCGGAAGAGCGGTAAATTCAACAGTGCAGCAGACTTGCTGTTACAGCCTGCGTACTCCAGCTAAAAACCTGCCATATTTCACCTTCAGCCAGTGGCGGCATCTGCCCTTTCGCTCTATACTGAACCATCAGGCTCTCTGATCTGCCCGGCCTTTTTAGAGGAATCGGCTCACACCTGGCGGTTCCCCTTCTCCTGTTGCACGGTTCTTCAGAGACAGCCGCCCCTTTCTGATCCCCCCCCCGATCAGAGACCTCGCATGGTTCTTCTTCCCCACAAACGAAATCACAATCCGGGAGAAAATAATGAAGACCTGTCGTACGAAGACACCCATCCCTTTCTTGCTGCTCGTTTTGCTGCTGATCCTTCTGCTGGCCGCCTGCCGCTCCGGCGAATCCGCTGAAAGCACTGCTGCGGAACAGAATACGCCCGCACCAACCTCCACCGTAACTCCGCTTCCCACACCAACTTCCACTCCCACACCGGAGCCGGTTTTCAGCTATTACTCCTACGCCGATGCTGTCAACGCCATGGCCATCGACGGCTCCGGATCATTGTGGGCAGCAACAACCGGGGGACTGGTCAGTTGGAATCTGGATTCAGGCGATTACAGGCTTTTCAACCGCGCAGACGGTCTCCCGGCAAGCAATATCCGGACGGTTGCCGCAGCATCCGATGGCTCTATTTGGGCCATAATTATTAACAGCGCGTTTGCATTCGACGAAACCGGCAGTGTGGTTCACTTCACTGATGGACAATGGTTTGAATACTCCACTACCGACGGCCTTGTCAATAACCATCCGATCTCACTTACACCTGCTGAAAATGGCATCTGGGTTGGGTTCGACGGATGGACTGGCAGAACGTACGGGACTGAGGAGGATAATCCGGGTGGAGTCTCCTTCTTCGACGGCACAGACTGGACAAGCTACACTCAGGCCGATGGATTGCTGGGGACTTCTTTTGAAACAATCTATATTGAGCCAGAAGGCCGTGTTTGGGCCGGCAGCGACGAGGGTATCAACTGGTTTGAAAACGGTGTTTGGAGCAGGAAGGCAATCGGTGCCGACTATTTGGAAGGCAGCGGTGCCTTTTCCGGATTAGTGGAGAGTCTGTTCGCTGAGGTTCATTCGATCACCCGGGCGCCGGACGGCTCGATATGGTTCGGTACAGACCACGGCGGTGCACGCTTCGCCAATGACACCTGGTCGTACTTCACCCACAACCTGGGTCTATATCTGTATCAGGATCTTTACGATATTCAATTCGATACCAACGGCGCCGCCTGGAGTGTTTGCCAGGATGAAAAAGTCTACTATTACTCATCCGGCCGCTGGTGGTGGCTCAACCAGACCAGCGGGCTGCCGGATATTAATGCTCTGGACCAGCTTGAGCCTGACCCCGGCGGCGGAATGTGGTTTGCCTCTCGCGAAAATGGGGCAATGTTAATCAAGAATTCCAGCTGGACCCTGGTAAACACCGAAAGCGGTGGACTGGCCGCCGATAAAATCACGGCCATCCTCCCACTGGGAGATGGTACGACCCTTTTTTCACACCCATATGACGGTATTTCGCGTCTGAACCTCGAGGAAACCACCCTTCAGACTTACCAGGTAGACAGCGGTGTCCCCCCCTATGTTATCAGCCAGATCCTGCCTCACCCTGATGGCACTCTGTGGATCAGAGCCGGAGCGGAACTTTATACCTTTGACGGGAATAATTGGGAAAATTACTCCGACCGTGTAATTCCAGAGCTGGGGAGCGCGCTTTCCTATGCCAACAGCATAAAAATCGCACCTGATGGAACTCTGTGGGTTGGATCTAATATTGATACCCGCGTCTTCACTACATATATCAAGATCGCTGCCTGGAACGGACAGCAGTGGACTAGCTGGACAGCTGAAGATGGCCTGCCTGAAGGCAAAGTAGCTGCCCTGGATGTGGCACCGGATGGGACAGTCTGGGCTCTGATCGATTCATCGCGGGATCGTGGCGATGAATACACCGGTGTTGTTTCGCTTCAGGGAGAAACATGGTCCTCCTTCACTACCAGCGACGGCTTCCCTTCTACACGGCCGGTTGATCTCGTAATAAATCAAAACGGTTTAGTCTGGGTCAGCACCCTGGATGCCGGCCTCCTGTTTTTTGACGGTTCCGAATGGCAAAGCCTTACCAGTGAAGATGGGCTTCCGGGTGACAGATTTGGCTGCCTTTTTGTAGACCGGGAAGGTAACTTATGGGCTTGTGGAGACCAGGGTCTTGGATTCTACAATGGAAGTACGTGGAAAACATACACGGAAGAAGACGATCTGACAATCCGGGGTATCAGCACAATCACCCAGGCTCCGGACGGGACAATGTGGTTTGGCACATCAGATGGAGCCATCCATCTTGACGGCAGCACGTTGCAGACTTTCACTACCGCCGAAGGGCTGCCCGGGGTCAGTGTGTCCGCGATTGCTTGCACCGATGATGGAGCGGTATGGTTCGGGACAGCAGGCAACGGTCTCACACGCTACGGTCCACCAGAACTGCCATGAAATCAATACCATTGATTCCCGCTGCAGCAAAAGCTTCTGCTTTGCCTTCTTGAAAGAAAAAATTCTGGAAGCGGCTTTGATCCGCTTGGAAAAAAAAGGAGATACATTCCATGAAAAATCAACTGAGAATTCTTATGCCACTTCTCTTCCTTCTTCCTCTTTTTTTCGCCTGCCAGGCAGGTCAGCAGGAAGTCAGCTCTGAAGCCGAACTGACCCCGACGTTGCCAACGCCCACGGAAACGCCACTTCCCACACCGACAGCCACGCCCACTCCTGAACCTGTATACAGTTATTACACAAACGGTGATGAGGTTAATGCCATAACTGTGGATAACGAGGGGAATTTGTGGGCAGCCACCAATGGCGGTGTTGTGCGTTGGGGCCTGGAAACAGGAATCTCGACCCTGTTCAACCGCGCCGATGGGCTGCCGACCAATATTATCTATAATATCTTTGCCGACGACAACGGATCAATATGGGCGATCGCATCGCAGGCATACTACCTGGGTGGCACAGCAGTCCAGTATCAGAACGGGGAATGGATCTCACAGCCCGATGCCTGTGAAAACCCGGATGACCTTGCGTATACCTTTACTGAAGCTGAAGATGGTCTCTGGATTGGCTGCAGCTACAGCGTCACGTTCTATGACGGCCAGACCTGGACGCACTACACCGAAGCGGATGGACTGCTGGGACCATCCTTTCGCGAGATCTATATCGAACCGGAAGGCCGTGTCTGGGTTGGGAGCGGATCAGGGATCAACTGGTTTGAAGACGATGTCTGGAGCAGCAAAAAGATCGGTGCGGATGAATTACTGGTAAGAAGGGAAGATCTTGAAACCTGTGTGAATTCGATCACCCGGGCACCTAACGGTGCGATGTGGTTCGGTACCGGCATGGGAGGAGCAAGATACGTAAACGGCACCTGGTCGTATTTCACGTATAAAGATGGGCTTCTGGGCGAATTGAAAGATATCGAGTTTGACCGGGCCGGCATGCCCTGGTCCTTTGAAGGCGGCCTGATCTATTACTATAAGTACAACCATTGGTTCTACTTCAACCTGGATGAACTATCCTACATCAACCTGATGATACGTTCTCCGGAAGGAGGTTTATGGTTCGGCACCCGGGAAACAGGCGCGATGTATCTGACCAGTCCAGACTGGATTCTGATTGACAGAGCAAGTGAGGCACTGGCTTCCGATGAAGTGGTTGATATCATAACGCTTGAAGACGGCACCACCCTGTTCGCCCATCCAGAAGCCGGCATCTCCCGTGTGAACCTGGAGGAAATGACACTTCGGACCTACCAGTTAAACACCGGCGTTCCGGCTGAAACTATATCCACCATACTTCCTAATCCGGATGGCACACTGTGGGCGCTGGCCAGAGGGGGGAACCTGTATCTGTTTGATGGCCAGCAGTGGGAAAATTACTCGGAGCGCAACGTCCCTGCCCTCGGCCGGGCTCTCAGGACGGTCAGCGCCATCCTGACTGCCCCGGACGGCACTCTCTGGATCGGATCTGGCACAAGTTCATCAGCACAGTATTTCAATGACGTGCAAATTGCTTCATGGGATGGAGAAGAGTGGACACCCTACACCGTAGAAGATGGCCTATTCGATGGCAGTATCAAAGCAATGGCCAATGGTCCAGACGGTACCATTGTCGCAGTGAATTCCGCTTTCTCCGGGCCGGATGGATATTCCATTTTTATGAACGGCTCATGGCAGTCTTTCACTGAGGAAGATGGGTTCCCCATTGAGAATCCGAATTCAGTTGTTGTGGACAAGGAAAGAACAATATGGATCGGATCCTACAACGACGGATTGCTTCGTATTGATCAATCAGGCTTTAAGATTTTTACGGCTGAAGATGGCCTTCCAGGTGAATACATCTACACACTATTCGTCGACAGCCAGGGATGCCTGTGGGTTGGAACAGACCAGGGGCTCGCTTACTATGACTACTCATCCTGGAGAATCTACACCGAGGAAGACGGGCTTGCTAAAAACATTGTCACCAACATTTCCCAGGCTCCGGATGGCGTGCTCTGGGTAGGTACTTCAGCAGGCGCAAGTCGTTTTGATGGCACAACCTGGCAGACACTCACCTCCGCCGACGGTCTGGGTACAACAGGGATCGGTCCGATCTCAGCTGCTTTGGATGGCACCCTCTGGTTTGCTACATCCGAGAACGGCCTGACCCGCTTCGGGCCACCGCTCGAGCCCTGACTTTTCAAACAACTTTCTGACTCGACCCAAAAGAAAGGACTCCGATCGGAGTCCTTTCTTGATATTCAACAGAACACTGTTCCGATTTTTAAATCTCTCCCGAGCCGGATCTCACTGTCCTGTGCATGTTTCCTGGTAAGGTTCGCCCCCCAGAAAAGTACTCCATTCCTCCCGTGTAAGACTGCGATTCGCAATCTCGCATGCGCGCTCCAACCAGATATTCGGATCCAGATCCCACAACCGGATTGGATCTGTTCCAGCTGCGGAAGCCAGCCTGGATCCATCGGGGCTGAACGCCAGAGCAATCACGGTATCGGTATGCCCGGACAGCGGCATACCAATCGCCTGCCCATCAGCTGTATTCCACAAACGAATAGTTTTATCGGCACCGGCCGTCGCCAGCATTTGGTTATCCGGGCTGAACGCCAGCACGATGATAGCATCTGTATGGCCTACCAGCGGTTCATACAGCGCCTCGCCGTTGGCAGGGTCATACATCAGCACCTCATTCCAGCTGGCTCCACCAGTGGCTGCCGCCAGCAACTGGATACCGTGGCTGAACCTTAAGAAAAATCCCGGCTGGGCATCCGAAACCAGGGGATGGTAATCAACCGCGCCAGAGTTTAAATCCCAGACAGCTATCTGGCGCTCATAACCATTGGCTGCATACAGGTAGCTGCTTGAATCATCGAAAGCCAGTGCAAATACCTCGGTTTCGAATACTTGCTGTGGGCTGCTCGCCCTTGTTCCTGTCTCTGGATTCCATAAGCGGATAATACCGCTGCCATCACCGGATGCCAGGTAAGCACCATCCGGACTGAATGCAAGCGTGCTGTCATACAACTTGGTGTACGTTTTTGGGTTGAAAAGCATTATTCGGTTTTCCACATCATAGAAACATAATCCATCACAGTAACTGACCAGGATAGTCCCATCCGGGCTGAAAACAAGTGGACTGGAAACTCCAATCGTGGTCTCAATAGGTTCTCCCGCCATCTGGCCGCTGGCAACATCCCAGAACACAATCTGGTTATCCATCCCGCTCGAAGCCAGAAGAGATCCATCCGGGCTGAAAGCCAGACCCGCTATTTCATCGGTATGAACTGCCGGTAATTTTCCGCGCTCCAGTTCCCACAGGATGATATCGGAATCCATGCTTGCGCTGACAACCTTCGTACCGGATGCGTTGAATGCAACACTCACAACGCTGTCCTTATGTTCTGTGAACGGCTCATACAATGACTTTCCGTTCTGCAAATCCCAGAAAATCAGAAGATCATCACCTCCGCCGGATACCAGGGTCTCTCCATCAGGGCTGAAAGCCACACTGAAAACCCGGCTGCTGTGCCCAGATAACACTGGCGTAATTTCCTGCCCCGAAGGTACCTGCCAGCGGTGGATGGTTCCATCATCAAAACCCGCAGCAAGTACAGAACCATCCGGGCTGAAATCAAGACCCCGACTCATGGTAAACCGGTTATCATCCCCTTCAACCTGAACCGGGGACGACAGCTCTTTCAGGAATTTTTGTTGGACAGCGTCAAAAAGCAGCACCTGGTCATCCGGCGACAATGAAGCAAACAATGTCCCGTCCGGGCTGAATCTGACACAGTCAATTTCGACGGTATGGCTGGTAGGTATCGATGCCTTAATCGTTCCGCTTTGAATATCCACCAGAAGCAGCCTGGTGCCTTCTCCTGAGAGAAGAAGGGTCCTGCCGTCCGGGCTGATATCCATACCCTCGCCGCTGCCGTCTGGAAGATCCAGCTGCCGGCCGTTATCAAGCCCTGCATCCGTCACCTCCCAAAGCACGACTCTAGTTGCACTGCTGACAACAACCGATTTTCCATCCGGTAAAAACACGACACTGTCAATACCGCCCCAGGCCCCGGTTATTGGTTGATTGTTAACCTCACTGCCGATGATCTGTCCTGATGCTACGTCCCACAGGAAAATATCGTCATTAGCCCCACCAGACACCATCAAATGCCCGTCCGGGCTGAAATCAACAGCAGATACCCAGCTTTCATGCTGGTGCAGGAATCTGCGAGTTATGGTTGTGTCAGACTGCAGCAGGGTCATCAGTGCAGAGCGGGTCTGGATATTATCATCATACCGGTACGCTTGTGCTGCCAGCAGCAGCGCCAGGTCCGGCTGGACCTCCTGCTGTTCGATTGCTTTTGCTGCAAGTTCGCGTGAGAGTGAAATCACAAGCTGGCGCTCCGTCTCATCACGCTGCTCTTCAGCCTCCACCTGCGCCGTCGCCCGTGCATTGGCCTCGAGCACCGCTTCCGCCTGGGCAGTCGCCCGTGAATCCGCCTCAGCCACAGCTATCACCTGCGCGGTTGCCCGCTGGCTGCTCTCCTCTACCGCCACATTGCGCTGGATCAGTGCAAGCACCCCGAGTACTACCGCCACCGCCAGCCCGCCCAGAACCGCTCCGAAAGTCACCCGCTGACGACGGACTGCTTCTTTACGGCTGGTGAGAATATATTCCGTTTGCAGGGCTGAAGGCTGGGGGTCCTTCCCTGCTGCCCGTGCCAGCCAGTCCTCGGCTTTACTGAGATCCACACCACGAAGCAGGTAACCTTTCTCACGCTCTCCCCGCTCCCATTCGAGCGCCCTCGTTTGCAAACGGGTGTGCGCTTTTAACCACTCCTGATCGACGGTGATTGCAATCACAAGGTCTTCTGCAGCTTTCCTGAACTGTTCATCTTTCTCACCAAAGAAAATCCAGTTCAGGGCAGCCAATGAGCGCGGCACATTGTTCGCATCCACGTCTTCAATAACAATAGGAATTAAACGCTTGTTGTTCTTTGCGGCATGCTCTATTTCATAACCGCATACTTCGGACGCCAGTGAAGTTCCGCTGATGATGAAGATGAAGGTATCCGCCTGTTCAATGGCTTCGTACACTTCAGCCAACCAGTCCGCTGAAGGAGGGATATCCTGCCAGTCGATCCAGGTTTCCAGACCGTTATCGGCAAGCGCTTTATGCAGCAGGCGAGCGAAAGCAATATCTTTGCGGGAATACGAGATAAACACATCTGCCATGAAATCATCCTCTGTAGTTGCCTGAGAAACACCGTCTAATTGGGAAATTATATACAAAATCAATTTACACCTGGATCATAGATCAGCGCCTGTTTTTATGCAACTTCGGCTGCCCACTCTTCTCCGGCTCTCTACAAGCGAGCAGGAAAA
>JAFGNH010000157.1 GCA_016927115.1 Anaerolineales bacterium
GCGCCAGGGTGTTATCGTTGCAGCACCGACATATGAAGGCGAGCTGTTTCCCCCGATGGCAGAGGTGCTGCGCATGGCCGGCCAGAAACGCATACGCAACAGGCTCTCCGTATGGGTAGGCAGCTATGGCTGGAAATCCGCAGCAGGGGCTCAGTATGAAGAACTTATCCAGCCTATGCGCTGGAAGAACTTCAGCACCTATGACTTCGCTGGAGCGCCAGGTGAGGATAATCTTGCAGCAGGAATAGACCTGGGGCAGAAGTTTGCAGAGGAAGTGAAGGTTTCTGTTCAGAGCTGAAACGGGTATCCATAAGACTGCATGAAAAGTCCTGTCTTTTGAATAAATGATCAGGTTGTTCCCCCGGTGGGGGAATCTCTGCCGCTGCGCCCTGGTGGCAATCCAGGGATGGGGAATAAGAGTACCCTGGATCGGGACTTTTCTGCTGTACATACCTCAAAAAGGTGCCAGTTTGTGTCTGGCAGATTACAATTAAAGTATGTCTGGAAAGAAGTGGATTATCGTAATTGTGCTCAGCGGCATCGCTCTGCTGGGTTTGACGCGCATACCCGTAGTACAGTCACAGCTGGAATGGCGACTGGACCGTATCGCAGGCATTGTGCGCGGCTGGCGGTATCCTGGAGAGACGATCCCGGTGCCGGAGTTCGTTGACGTACCCACACAACCAACCTTCGTTGTGCCCGAAGCTGCCCCATCTGCCACACCAACCCTGATGGCAACTGCAGATGTAGAACTTTCTCCCACGCCTTCCCCCACACCGCTCCCGGCTTCTTTTTCACTGCCTGAACCTGAGTGGGAAAAGCAGGACTGGAACAACTGCGGCCCGGCAGCGCTTTCAATGGCGCTGCGCTACTATGGCTGGCCGGGGGATCAGTTCGATATTTCAGATTACAACAAACCTGACCGGGCTGACAAGAATGTAAATATCAGTGAGTTAATCTACTATGTGAAGAATTTTGCCGGCTGGTTGGAAGCAGATTACCGGGTCGGAGGCAGTGTCGACGTTTTGCAGAGGTTTATCGCTGCCGGTTACCCGGTCATCATTGAGGCCAGCACCGAAATACTGGAGGGTGGAGGAGGCTGGGCAGCCCATTATCTTCTGGTTACCGGGTATGAAAAAAATGAGCAGAAATTTTTCGTGCAGAATACCTACTTGCGCCATGAGAACTCACTGACCTATGAAGAACTGGAGGAGTCATGGCAGCCTTTCAACTATATCTATATGTTTGTTTATCCACCGGAAGATCAGGAACAGATTAATGCTCTGCTGGGAGAAGACCTGGAATTTGAGGAGAACCGCATCCGTTCCCTGGCGCTGGCACAAATGCAAATTGCTGCGGACAGTGAAGATGCGTTCGCCTGGTTCAATCAGGGTACCAACCTTGCAGGACTGGAACGATATGATGAGGCTGCACAATCCTATGATCGTGCAATACAGCTGGGGCTGCCGTGGCGGTTTCTGCGTTACCAGTTTGGGCCGTATCTTGCGTATTTTCACAGCGGCCGTTTTGAAGATTTGATCGCGATAACAGAATTAACACTGCAGCGTACGCCGAACTCGGAAGAAGCTCTGCTGTGGCGGGGTTGGGCGGCGTACCAGCTGGGTGATGTGAACGCAGCTGCTGCGGATTTCAGGCAGGCTTACGCACTGAATCCCAGCTACGATGATGCCGTCTATGCATTGGAGTTTCTGGGGCTGTTCCCGTGAAGGATTAAAATTCATACGAGGATGCAACTTTAACGCGACGGGGTGCATCCAATTAATTGAAATCGTTATTCAAATATTCATTGACGTGCTGCAAGAGTGCAGCAGGAAAAGGAGCAGATCATGTTGATCAGTGAAAAACTTAATCAAAAAATGAACGAGCAAATCGGGAATGAATTTGGAGCATCTAACCAGTACCTCAGCATTGCAGCGCACTTCGATAGTGAAGCGCTGCCTGAGTTGTCAAAATTCTTTTACCTCCAGGCCGATGAGGAACGGGAACATGCTCTTAAGTTCCTGCACTACCTGATTGAAGCTGGTGGTTCTGTCGCTATTCCAGCTGTGGCCAAACCAGAATCCAGGATTGAGTCAGCTGAACATGCCTTCCAGATGTCCCTGGACTGGGAACTCGAAGTAACCGCCCAGATCAATAATCTGATGAGCATCGCAATTGAAGATAAAGACTACATCGGTCAGGATTTCCTGCGCTGGTTTGTCGCCGAGCAGCTGGAAGAAGTATCTTCTATGGAAGAAATGCAGCAGGTGGTCCGTCGATCAGGCGAAGAGCGTCTGTTTTATGTGGAGAACTACCTGGTTCGCCGCGTTGAACGCAAGTCAGCTGCCGGTGGGGAATAGTTAAAACTATCTATTCAGATAGATTACGAAAAGGGATCAGGCTGCCTCCGAACAGGAGGCAGCTTTTTTCCTTTAACCGGGCAGCCCGTTTGGCCTGTTCCCCTCTGTAAATCGTAAGGTCATGGAAAAAAATTATATCTGTTGGGTGAAGGATAACCCCTGCCCAGGCCCTTTGTTTATTATAAGATAAGGGGTGTTCAGGCTATCTACTCCTATACGCTCAGAGTGAACCCTGCTGGTCGACAGCTTATGAATTCCTCGCCAGGCGTGGTTGGCGGATTATTCCGGAGGCTGTGGACGATTTTGAGGGCAAGACCAGGAGGAAAGAATCAGGAGATTTCATGACAGCAAAGTTTCAATCCTCTTCCAGCCCGGATCAAATTCCATGGAATAGTGCAACTCGCCTCATTCTGGGGATATTCCTTTCCATTCTAAGCGCCTTCCTGTTGACGGCTTCAATGCCTCCTCGAGGCTTTTGGCTTCTTGCAGTGCTCGGTTTTGCACCCATGACCCTGGCTCAGCACCGGATCCTGCCGCGGCGTTGGTCCAGTTTGGGCTCAGCCATAACGATCGGAGGATTGATCGGGTTGTATATCATGCCGGCATTCCTGTCACTTCCTGGTTCTCCATGGTATATGAAGCTGCTCCCACTGATTTTTGGGCTTTTCGTGTTTGCTGCTGATTCCAAAACGCGGTCATTTCACGAGGTGACCGGATATCACTGGTTTGTTCTGAATGGGGCATTCGGCTGGGTTGGGATCGAGATGATCAGGAGTATGATCCCGGTTCTGGGAACATGGGGATTTATTGCTTATGCTTTCTACAGGGTGCCCTGGCTGATCCAACCTGTAAGCATATTTGGCGTATTTGGAATGAGCATGATCACACTGCTGGCGGGGTATGCACTTGGCCTGATTCTTCTGGCCTGGTTTGACCGGTGTTGGATCCTTGACAAAGAGCGGGTGGCTGTCGACGGCAGGCTTGCGTTGAGGTGGATAAAGAGGATTGGCGCTGTGAGTATTTTTTGGACTGCTCTCAGCCTGCTGCTTCTCCAGCCTGCAGGTGAACGTGCCTGCCATATCGCTGCATTACAACCCGGCTTCAGGCTCCAATGGACGGAGGAGGAGAAGGCAACCAACTGGCTTGAGACTGAACGCTACCATGAGCTGTATGACGAATTACTGATAACGCTGGTCAGTCAGACGAAAGAACTCGCCAGTCAGGATCTGGATATGGTCGTGTGGCCTGAAGGAGCACTCAATTTTGACCCACAGCAAGAACATTCAGCAGAACTGCGTGCGCTTGCTGCAGATATGGATGTCTATCTGGTCCTCCCATATGGTGTGGGCTATCGAAATGAAGTAACAGTTCTTTCCCCGGAGGGAGAATTCCTTGGCGTATACGGGAAGAATCACCCAGTTGTTTTTGTACATGAAGAGAGCGCGACACGTGGAACGTACCCGGTCTATGATACGAAACTGGGAAAGATTGGAACGATTATCTGCTATGACATGGACTTCACCGATACAGCCCGAAGGATTGCGAATAACGGTGCTGATCTGATCGCAGTGCCCTCCGGGGATTGGTCCGGTATTGGCGACAAACACTTTGCCCACCTTGTGTTCCGCGCAGTGGAAAACAGGGCTGCTATGGTAAAAGCGGACCGTAATTTTGATTCGGCGATTATCGATCCCTATGGGCGGATCCTTGCGCTGATATATGCTTCGGTACCGGAACAGAAAACGCTGACGGCAATGGTTGGGACGACATCCTTTAAGGCAGTACAGTGCAGACTTGGGGATTGGGTGGGCTGGATCTCGCTTGCCGGACTGGCAACATTCGCAGTTGGTACTCCTGTTGTATTGAATCGAGCCAGATAAGAGGCAAAGGATTGAAAAGAAAATAAATGTCAGGGAGTTGTGGCCGGTATTGTCAGAGCAGCTTCATCTGGTAGGAAGGGCGTTGGCCGTCCAGCAGTATAAATGGTGCGGCACGCTCTGCAAAAATCCCAAGCCTGGTGAGCTGCGACAGATCGTTAAGAGCCCCGGTTTTTCGAGCTTTAAGGATTGACATGGCGCCTGTAGGCCCGATACCGGGAATACGCAGCAGGTGTTCAAGCGGGGCGTGATTGATTTCCACTGGATCTTCGGCCAGGGTATTCCGGGCAAGAGCGAGCTTGGGATCGCTGGTTTCCGGAAGGTTCCCGCTCGCATCGAACGGGAGTTCTTCCACATCAAAGTTATATTGCTTTAGAAGAATGGATGCCTGATAGAGATGATGTTCGCGCGACGGCTGTTCGGGCGGCAGGTTTTCAAAAGGTGTGCCTGGTTGGGGTGAAAAGGCCTGGTAGTAGATCCTTGCGAGCTTCAGGTGTGTGAAAAGGTGTTGGGAAGCCTGCAGGATTTCCAGGTCACTTTCACCGGATGCGCCGACAACAAACTGGGTGGAGGAGGAAGGCCAGCGATTGTGAAAACTGGTTTCCGGTATTTGCGACAGGCGCAGCTGCTCGATCCACTGCAATGGCTGGAGCAGCTCTTCTCCGAATTGTTTTTTCGGGGCAAGTATTTTTAACCGATGGGCGCTGGGTGCCTCCAGATTGACAGATACACGGTCCGCCAGCCGCATGGCCTGCAGGACCTGGCCGATTTCCGCACCTGGCATGATTTTGAGATGCAGGTAACCCCGGAATGCATAGCGGTGGCGCAGGATATGTGCGGTATCGAGGATGATATTCTGAGCGTTGGCACCGCCATTGGTTATCCCGCTGGATAAGAAAAGCCCGTGAACGCGCCCGCTTTCAAACAACTGCATAAAAATCGAGGCCATTTCATCTGCGGTGAACTGGATGCGGGGGATATTGGTGGAGGGGTGAAATGCGCAGTAGTGGCAGCGGCGTTCACAGGTGGTCGTGATCATCGCTTTCAGCAGCGGAGCACGACGACCTCCCGGCAGGGCAGAGTGATAGATGGGCAGAGCACGGCAGTCAGTTGTGACCGCCGCATTTTTTTCGCCAAAGCGGCGGCGGTATTCACTGCGTGTTATGCCGTCCGGAGGAGCCTTGAGGGGGGAACGGGCGGAGTCTACTTTCTCAAGGAAAGAAAACGGTGTTGTTTGCTGAAGTTTCAACAGCGCGTCCATACCCGCAATTATAGCACAAATGTTCTGGTAAATATATACTTTGTAACATGCTTGCAGATCAGGACAAAACCGCAATCACCACTCTCATACAGCAGCATAACCTGGTTTCAAAGCCCCCATCATATTCCGTGGAGCACTCCCGTATCAGCTGCCTTGGGGTTAGAACAGCGAGTCAATCCCCTTCTCGCTGCGTTCCTGGATGGATTCCGGATCAGCGTAGCCAAGCGATCGGTAGAAGTCCATATCGTAGTTGCGGGTGCGAACCACAACAGGCATCGGAACGGCGTGTCCGAGAATAAGAGCCTGCTGCTGGGTATCAAGGCGTGCCAGCACCTCGCGAAGTGCACTGGAGCCGCTCACGCCTGAGAACACCGCCCGGATATCCGCTTCATTGTCAAGAAGGCAGGTGATGCGGGTACCGATCTGGCTCATCACTTCATCATCGATACCGCTGGGGCGCTGGTCGACAACAAGCAGGGTGACATTGTATTTACGCAGTTCGCGGGCAATGGTGCCGAAGATTGTAAATCCGGCTACCTGGGGATCGAGGAATTTATGGGCTTCTTCGATAACAATCATCAGCGGGCGAGGCTCATCGCCCTTGCCGCCGGCAGCCTTGTTTTTCTGGTCGATGTAGCGCTGGTGGAGGCGCCGGGTGAGGAAGTTGGCGACCAGCATGTAGGCAGCCAGGGTGTTTCCATAGCGGCCAAACTCGAGGACCACGCTGATGCCCTGGTTTAGACGCTGGAAGATATCATCCACCAGGTCTTCCCGGGTGCTGTCCACCAGAAAACCCATGCGCCGGAAAAGTTCAAACTTGCGGCGGATGGCGCCCAATGTGCCCATCACAATATGGCTGCTCTCAACCATTTCTTCGAATTCTTCCTCTGCATCGATCAGGCCAAGCAGCTTGCGTACCCAATCCCTGCCCAACTTTCGGTGCAGGTAGTGAAGAGCGCCGATCTGCACCTCACTGAGATTGAGGATACCTGCAAGCATTTCCACATCCTCCGGCTCGATCTGGTCGTAACTGATCTGGAGTACCCGGTCTGTCTTGCTGCCGCGTGCTGTGGAGGTTTCGGGATCAAGAGTAACAACACTGACCTGGCCTCCGGTGAACAGCTGGCGAAGGCCCTTATACTCGCGCCCGTTCTCATCCTTGACTGCCCAACCGTAGTCGTTGTGCATGTCGAAGATCAGTGTGGAGGCGAGGTTGGATTTGATCACTCCGGAGAGCAGTGTGCGCGTGATGAATGATTTCCCGGTACCGCTCTTTCCAAAAACACCGGAGGAGCGTTCAACAAACCGGCGCAGGTCGAGGTTGACCTGCACATCTTCCATATCCAGCGGGCTGCCGATGAAGAAATGTGCTTCGTCTTCCTCACCAAAGACCCGGGCGACATCTTCCGGTGTCGCTTCGAAAGCGGTGGAGAAGTGTGCCGGGATGGTTTTAATCGGGCGCGGTTGATCGTCGTTTTCGTCGAGCATCAGCATGGGTGAAATATGCAGCATACCCAGGGCAATTTCGTCGTAGTAGATTTCCGCGGCAAAAGTATCCCCAACCGTGGGAGGATGGCTGAGCAGCTCAGGGTTGGTGCTTTCGAGGGCTACATCAGTAATCATGCCGAAAAACTTTCGCCCGCTGCGTCCCTGGATCACAACATAACGTCCGATAGCAAGAAGTTCGATTGACAACCGCGAATCCAGACGAATTTTCAAGCCGCTGGAGAGGGCACCCCCCACGACCACACCCAGTGGTGTGGTTTCCTTCCTGGGGCCGAAATATGCATCTAGATCCGGTGTTTGCGGTGAAGAGGAATTTATCTTGCTCATAGGATTACAGTTCTCCATCAGGCCGCTGAAAAGCGACGGGATCATTCTGGCCGGTTACTACAGCAGTAGAACGGGCTGCTGCAGGGGCAATATTGAGCTCCGATCACTGGCGGATGCGGTCAATAATCAGATTCAGGCGGGCCAGATCACCGCCCAGGTAACGGGCACACATCCTGCCGGCTTCGATAAGATACGTGTTGCGGCGTGATTCTGCGCGTGCAGCCGCGGCGCTGCGAAGGATTTCGGCCAGCAGCAGGTCCGCCGGGATCGAGGCTTCACTCAGCACAAGGGGGATAAAATCCAGCTGCCCGGTGAACTCGACCATTGCCTGTGTCTCGAGGGTTTGGATCGAAGCCAGGGTGAGCGGTGGCTGCGGCGGAAGGTTGTAGAAGTATTTACCTTCCCGCTGGTATCCAACTGAAATACAGGCGAATTCAACCGGGACCTGCCGGTTTTGCTGGTTGTCGAGCAGCTCCTCCACAGGAAGGGCATCGGCTGAAGCCATCTGGCGGGCAAATTCATCATCGTCGATGCTGATGTTGTACACCACGCCGACTACAGTGCTCTGGCCCTGCTGGGCATCCACCCGGCAGAATGTACCGAAGGCAGGAAGTTCTGCTTCGGGAAGACGCACTGCGCCTACAAAACCGCGGGTGCTGCAGCGAGTTACTTTTCCAAGATAGAATGAGGAAGCCAAGGAAGCCCTCCGTTCAGGCTTATAAAGTGTGACGCTTCTTTCCGCCCAGCCACTGTTTGGTTGTCTGTTTACGGGATATCATACCCCGGAATCCATGTTGTAAAAGCTCACGCGCCAGTGTTTCTTCCACGATACGCTGTTCTGGCTGAGTAACGACCGCCAGCTCATGGGCGCGTGCAAGCACATAGGGGAATCCGCCGGTCGATAAACACTGCTGCAGGATGCCTGCATGCACCAGATCCAGCAGCTCTTTACTGGCTGCGACCCAACCGGGCACTTCCACCCGCAGGATCTGGTTTTCGAAACCGTTGTTCAGGTAAAAAAACTCAATCGGGAGCCCGGCCCGGGAGAAGTCTTCATTCAGTGACGAGCTCTGCACTAAGCGGGCTGTGCGAAACCCTTCCGGAAGCCAGTTCTGCAGCAGCAGCCGGTCTGATAACCGTTGAAGATCAGGGTCCGCTAATGCTTCTGCGGAGATGGCTTCCAAGGGCAGCTGAAGAATCTGCAGCAGACGGACCAGGTTAGGGCTGCGTGGGCGGTCGATCACGCCGGCAAGAGCTGTACCACTTTGTTTCAAGCGCAGCATCTGTTCCTGGTAGCGCTGTACAATCTGATCGACCAGGCGTTTGGAACTATTCGGGGACTGGGCGGCAATCCACAGCAGCAGACCGTTGTCGAGCAGTGCTATAGTCGGGGTATCGTGGTTCAATTCTGCCAGCCTTGCCAGCTCCTCCATCTCGGACACATCTCGTTTCCCGTTGATGAGGGCAGTGTCGATCTGGCCTCCCGAGTCAGGATACAGATCGTCTTCCTGATAGAAAACCTGCGGTGATGAGAAGATTTCGGGCACATTGCCGCTGCCATACTGAATGCGGATGCTGCCTGTATTGATCAGGTAGTACAGGGCGAGGCTGTGCCGGTTGGGGTATATCTGTGATCCATCCGCTCCGAGAACGGCATACGATTCGGGGGTGGGAGGTGGTGGGTAAAACTGCTGGATTGGTTCTTCAGAGGGCAGGGCACCACCCCAGTTCTTTCCAGCCCGGTCCTTTTTTTTCTGCAGTTTTTCGGAATCAGGGACTCCCTGCTGCATCACTGCCTGCAGAGCGGGGATCCGCGCTTCCACGGTCTGTGACCGATCAATGATGGTTTTACTCATCTGCCGGATTTGGGGGATCAGCTGGTTCAGATCGAGACTCATGAGCTTTCCTCGAACACCTGTTCCACATTATAGCTGAAAAACGTTTGGCTGCAAGATAGATAAATTTGATCTGGGGAAAAACCGGTCACGGGTATTCAGTTGTTTGCGGCCCTGCCAAACCCTCGAGGAAATACGTTTACTGACTCTGGCAGGCAAAAAAGAGTTGATTACGTATCAAATGCAGCCAATGGGATGCAAAAAAGTGACAGACAGGTATGTTTATTGCACTGATAGTAAAAGAACGCAGCTTGACCGTCATTCAGCACACCGATACAATCAGGTTGAATCACGTTATGCCTGATTCAGGATAGTTTATCGCGTTAGCCGCGATAGAATGGATGTGCTATACTGCGCGCAGGGAAAGTGCACAGTGGTGATCGGGATCAACTGCTGATCTGGTTCCAGGAGCGAGGTCTATCGCACCTTGCAGCCAATCTGCTTGATGCGGCCCGGCCAGTTACAACAATACTGGCACAAATGATGTATTTAATGGACCCGTTGGTGCACACTGCACGATTCAATGCAGAGATACTCGGGAACCTGCTCGAAGATCCGGAACAGATGGAAGGTTTTATTGCAGATTTGCGTGAGGAGGATCAACATCAATGAGCAGCCAAAATGCGGTGGCACTTGTTCTACTGCTGCTCTTTATCGGGCTAATGGTTTTTTATACGGTGATGCGCAGGCGCTGGCCAGCAAATTTCCGCTCTATCCGTCCGTTTGAGCGACTTGGTTCAGCCATTGAGCAATCTGTGGAGACAGGCGAGCGTATTCACCTGTCCCTGGGCACAGCATCAATTGATGGACCACATTTTGCCCCGGCACTTGTCGGTTTATCAATTCTTGAAAAGATCATTTCAGCTGCGGCGATCAGCGATCGGCCCACTGTCGTCACCACTGCTGATGGGTCAATAATGATACTGGCACAGGACACTCTGAAGCGTTCCTATGCCCGTGTAAGAGCATCCGGCCGCTATGAAAACAGTGCTGCTCGGTTGTTGGGTGCTACCCCGTTTTCCTATATCGCTTCTATCCCTTCCTTCCTGAAAGATGAAGAAATATCAGTTCATATTCTTAATGGATCCTTTGGTACAGAGGGTGGCCTGGCTACCGCCTTTGCCGAGGATAGAGATCTTTTTGTATTAGCAGGTACGGATGACCTGCAAATTCAAGCGCTGATGTATGCAACCAGTAATACTACCTTGATCGGAGAGGAAGTTTTTGCGGGCGGGGCGTATCTCCATGTGAATCCAATGCATCGTGCATCTCTGCAGACAGAAGATCTGATTCGCTGGATCTTGATACTGGCTGTTGTGGCAGGTACGGTTCTTGTAACGATTGGGGTGCAATGGTGAGAGTCGGTGCACGGGTAGCCTGGGCAGCAACAGCAATCTCTGCCGGAATTCTTGTCTTGTTGGGCTATTTTCTGGATAACCCATCGGTTCAGACTGTCCGTCAACTGCTGCTTCGCTGGTCGATGATTCTTGCTGCTGTGGCATTATTTCTCGGGCTTTTTAATCTTATCTGGACTGTGCACTGGAAGCGTGTAGTGGAGCTTGAAAAAGGTTGGGCATACAGCAGCCTGGTGATTGTTTTTTTCCTGGCAACTTTCATCCTGGGCATGCTCTTCGGTCCGGATTACAGAATTGTTACCTTGTTTTTTGAGTATATCCAGCTGCCGATTGAAGCCAGCCTGGTTGCACTGCTGGCAATAACCCTGGTACTTGCTGGAATCAAAATGATGGACCGGAAGCGAGGTTATACCAGTTATCTTTTTCTGGGAGCAGCAGTTCTGGTTTTGATCGGATCCAGCTCCTGGGTGGTGAGTGGTGATGGTAGGCTGGCTGTTTTGTTGGGATATTTAAAGGTGTGGTTGACACAGGTATGGGCCGTTGCCGGCAGCAGAGGGATCCTGATTGGAGTGGCGCTGGGAGCAGTAACGACAGGGCTGCGGGTGCTGCTTGCAGCTGACAGGCCATATGGTGAATAAGCATGTCTGAAAACCGATGTCCGATGTGCAGCAAAACCAATTCTCCCGAGGCTGAGGTCTGTCAGCACTGCGGTGCGCGGCTGAAACCATTGTTTATCGGATCACCGGATGAAGATTCGAAAGCAAATCGCAGCACGGGATCATTTTCACCCCAACCCCTTGATTCGGACAGCGACCAGTTCCTGCGGGAGTCTTTTTCTGCAGGTCAGTCTCTCTATGATGGGGATACGGATGCTGATGAAGGCCCCGAACCCGGTAATGCTCAGGATGGCTGGCTGGAACGATTCCGTTCCGAAGCGATTCCTGTAGATTCTCCCGAGGAGATAGGCGCTGCCGATTTTCCGGATTCTACTGAAGAATCTCCTTCTGATGCTGAACCCTGGATGGATAGTTTCCGATCGAACCTGTTGGGGGGAGAGATGGATCTGGACCAGGTGGAGGATGTCGAATCTGGTGCAGAAGAGGCAGTAGTTGAACCTGATACCGACTGGCTGTCACGCTTTCGCTCAGGTGTGATTCCGGATTCCACTGAAAATCTTGACCTGCATACTGCTGACACTTCCAGGCTTGAGCCCCGTTCGGTTGAAGAGGAATTTCCTGAAAGGGTAGATTCTACCGGGTTCCGCGAAGCACCCGGTGAGCAGGAGACATTTGAACTCCCGAATTGGCCTGAACCTTCCAGCAAACCTGAGGAAAAATCGTGGCCACAGCAGCCCGCAGCTGATGAGTCCGATGGTGTGCCGGATTGGCTGAGCGGGTTGAAGGAGGATGAAAAGTCGCTTCCGGACGAGTTTTCAGCCGCGGATGAAAATGGCTGGATGGAAGAACCTCCTGCTGCAGAATCCGGGACTGTACCGGATTGGCTGAGCGGGTTGAAGGAGGATGAAAAGTCACTCCCGGAAGGGCTGCCGGCCGCGGGTGAAAATGGCTGGATGGAAGAGCCTCCTGCTGCAGAATCCGGGACTGTACCGGATTGGCTGAGCGGGTTGAAGGAAGATGAAAAATCGTTTCCGGACGAGCTGCCGGCCGATGGGGAAAATGGCTGGATGGAAGAACCAGCTGCTGCAGAACCCGGAATTGTACCTGATTGGCTGAGCAGATTGAAGGAAGAGGATGGACCAATCCCGGAAGAGCTGCCGGCCGATGGTGAAAATGACTGGATGGAAGAGCCTGCTGCTGCAGAGCCTGGAAATGTGCCGGATTGGCTGAGCGGGTTGGGGGAAGAGGATGAACTGATCCCGGAAGAGCTGCCAACCACGGGTGAAAATGACTGGATGGAAGGTCCTGCTGCTTCAGAGCCCGGAAATGTGCCGGATTGGATGAGCGGGTTGGGGGAAGAGGATGAATCGATTTCAGCACCTCAGGCGACTGATGACGGCTTATCTGAGTGGGATGTGGACGAGAACCTGGCGGTTCCTGCGAATATCCCGGAATGGCTCAGTGGATTCCGGGAGAAGGAGGATTCTGCTTCCATTTCGGATGAGCAGCTGTGGGAAGGCGAATTGCAAGGCCCTTCTGAAAACGATGTGCCTGATTGGCTTAGCGTTTTCAGCGAGCAGGAAGAAGACCAGGCTCTTACGGATGAGCCTTCACATTCTGCCTCTGCTGAAATAGATGGTGAACGAACTCCCCCGCTTGCTGCTTTCCAGGAAGAGGATATTGGCACCGAGTCTGACCTTGATGTGGGATCGCTGGATGCGTTTTCTGCTTTCAGTAACCTGCGCCCTGCACAGGAAGCAACGGATACGCCAGACTGGCTTCGGGACGCTTTTGACAGTGATACTGAATCACTGCTTGAAGATGAAGAAAAATCAAGAAAGCAGCTTGAAGGCCTGATGGAAGAAGAATCGGATTCGGATGGCCTGCCTGAGTGGTATGCAGCCCCAAGGCATTCTCCACCGCCGCCTCCTGTAGATCAACCAGTTGAACTGCCGCTTGAATCTGATGTGATACCTCAACACAGTGAGGCTGATACCGAGGAAAACCGGGCTGCAACCCCTCGCTGGCTTCAGGATATCGTTGATGAGACCAGAGTCGACGTCGAAGCTGAACTTGAATCAGCAATAGCTGAGTCCATCGATTCTGCCGAAGCGTTGGAGGAAGAGGATCGTGGCGTTGAGATTGAAGAGCCCTCTTTGGATCAGGCTGAATGGATTGGTGAACCTCTGCCGGCCTCACTCTATGATGACGACAAAGAGCTGGATCTGACTCTGTCTGATGCTGATCTGCCTTCCTGGCTGCAGGATGCCAGGACAAGTCAGGGGGCTGAAACCGGACGCCTCAAACAGGAGGAACAGGAAGCTCCCGAGCAGGTAATGCCTGAAATCGACTTCTCTGCCATTGAGGAAGAGGAAGAGGTTCTGCCGGATCTCGAATTAAAGGAGTATGAGCCCGGAAAATCGTTGTTTGACGAATTCCAGGAGATAGAAAAAGAGGAACCGTCCTGGGCAGAATCGGCAGAAGACGAATTGGACCAGGAGGAGACTCCCCTGGTTGAACCTGAGGAAAGCCTGGACTCCGCTGAAATGCCCGAATGGTTATCCCAGGTCCATGCCAGACAGACAAAAGAAACGACCATGCTCTCCTGGGAACCCCAGGAAGAGCATGAGCCATCCCTGGAGGATCAAGACGCCGACGGGCAGCAGCCGGGTCTTGAGGGGAAAACTGATGGGGAGTATAGTTCCCCCGAGGAAGATATACCGTTCAAATCAGCGGTCCCGTGGTTGGATGACCTTTCTATTGAGCTTTCAGAAGACCTGGCTGACGATCTTGACTCTGAACTGCAGTCAGGCGGGTTGCTTGGGCGGGGATTGGCTCCACAGAAAGAAAACGAGGTTGAAAGTTTTGATTTTACGTTCAGATCCGATAATACATCTGAGTGGATGGCGGATCTTTCTGAAGAGCAGGACTCTGCACAGGTAGAGGGAACTGAATCGGTTCCTTTCTCATTATCAGGACCGGAAAGCCTCCGTCCATTTTCCCTGAAGGATGAAGCTGAGCATGTGGAGCAGGATCTGGACTGGCTTGATGAACTGCCCGCAGAGGAGGCAGCGGCTCCGGAACCGGAGGTAGAGGGGGGGCAGGATATCCAGGATGCAGAAATGCCGGACTGGTTATCTCAGATTCGCAAGCGGCAGAGTGGTAAAACAGCATTCCTTCAGCCACCTGAAGAAATGGACGCATGGGAAACCCCTGAAGACCTGGATGGAGAGATTGAAAAAGATGGGCTTTCAGAATGGCCGCCCCGACGTATAGATGAGGAGGAACAGAAGGAACTCGAGCAGGCTTTACATGCAGATCCGGAAAGGTTTACCGGCTATGAGGAGCTTGAGGAAGAGCATCCGGGAACCAAGCCCGTTTGGCTTGAAGATTTACCGGATTCTCCGATAAGTCCCCCCAGCGCCCCAGCGTTCATTTCGGGAGCCCTTTCGGGGGAGGAAGTAAAAGGGATCGAGGATTACGATCTGTCCCAGGAGAGGCAGTCCGAATGGCTGGAAGATATTAAACCGGGTGGGGCAAAGCCGGAGATTAAAGGGGCGGATCGTATCAATATTTCCCGGGCAACGCTCCCGGCATGGTTGGAAGCAATGCGGCCGGTTGAAGCACTGGCAGGGGAATCCGACAGGGCAGGCCTGGAACAGGAAGCTGTAGAAACAGTCGGGCCACTGGCGGGCATCTCTGGAGCGCTTTCTGCGGAGCCAGCCGTTGCTTCTCAACATAAAATGCGCTCGGGTTCGAGTGTTCTCAATATCTCTGATGGGGAGTATGAACGCGCGGATCTGCTTTCGAAATTATTGGCTGACGAAGAAACAGAGCTCAAACCAATTCCTCGTCATACGGGAAGCCAGAAACGGTTGCGCTGGATCGTCAGTGTTGTCCTAATTCTGGCCTCTCTGATTCCTTCTCTATTCGGTTTCCCTGCCTTCTCTCTTCCCATTCAGGAACCGCTGGATCTGGATACGCTGTTCAGCATTGTGAATCAGATTCAAGAGGATAAACCAGCTCTGGTAGTTTATGACGTCGAGCCAGGTTATTCTGCCGAAATGGAAGCTGTGGCAGGGCCCTTGTTCTATCATCTCCTTGGCCGTCAGATTCCAGTGATAACGGTGAGCACAGAAATTACCGGGCCGGCCCTGGTTGACCGCATTTTCCGTAATATTTCTCTGCCATTTTTCCCTGAAAATGGGCAGGATTACCTGCATCTTGGCTACTTGAGTGGCGGTGCATCAGGAATCCAGCAGTTTACCCGGAATCCTGCTCATGCCGGGCTTGATGGGTATTTGATCCCTGAAGGTTTCCTTGAATCTGATGATTCTATCTGGGGCACACCCATTCTGTCGGGGATTTCTTCACTTGACCACTTTTCCATGGTTTCGGTGGTTGTGAATGATTCCGATCGGGCTCGAATGTGGATTGAGCAAGCCGGACCGGTACTGGGAAATACACCGCTTGTAATGGTGGTGAGCACGGGGTTAGAGCCGGCAATAAGGCCCTACTATGAAGACCGCGATCCCCTGGTGGATGGCCTTCTGGCAGGTGTGCCCGCAGCAGCCGCGTATGACCTGCGTTTCCAGCGCACAGGCAATGCTGCGCTGTTGTGGAATCCTTACAATACAACGCTGACCATGGCGTTTATCGGCCTGGCTGGAGCGATGTCCATGGGTCTGTATGGCTGGATCAAAGACAGGCGGCAGAGAGCGGAGAATGAGGTCTCATGATGCACATTGGATCGATTGATCTCGCCGGGACGCTGCTGGCAGCTCTGTTCACAGTGATGATCCTGAGTTATCTGATCGGAGATAATCCACTGTACCGGATCGCTTCGCATATTTTTATCGGTGTTGCAGCCGGATACGCCGGCGCGGCGGCATGGCATTACGTGCTCAAGCCTGATCTGCTGCAGCCGTTGTTTGCTGTGATCGACGGCCGCATTGGATTGGTGGGCGTTGAGTGGATCATCCAATTGTTCCTTGCGTTGATCCCCCTGATCATGACCTTCCTGCTGCTGCTGAAAGGTTCACCTGTTTATGGAAGAATGGGAACCATTCCCCTAGCCCTGATGACAGGAGTGGGAGCGGCCGTGGTAATCGGTGGTGCCCTGACCGGAACGCTGCTTTCCCAGATCAGTGCATCATTTATTAACCTGAATCCTGCCTATATCGATCCAGTGACAGGCGAGCAGGGATTTGAACGACTAATGAATGTAGGGATATTGATTGCAGGAACGATCTCAACATTGGTGTACTTCCAGTTCAGCATTCGCAAGCAGGATGCGGTCACAGGTGAAAGAACGAAGATATTCCATGTGATCAGTCAGGTGGGTTCAGGATTCATAGCGATCACGTTTGGTGTGATCTACGCAGGCGTACTGCTGGCATCGATTGTGGTGCTGGCAGAAAGAATCCGGTTCCTGGTCGATGTTGTATTTCAATTCATTTTTACATCATAGGTAGCATATGCCTTCGATTTCAAATGCAGAAACACTGCTTGCCATTGATGTGGGCAGTGTTAATACAAGGGCGAGCCTGTTCGATGTCGTGGATGGGAACTTCAGGCTTCTGGCAAGTGCGCGCGTACCAACAACCGCTCGCTACCCGCTCCTGGATTTTGGGGAAGGAGTTCGGGTTGCCATTGAACGGGTGCAGGATATCACCGGCCGGAAACTACTCGATGAATCAGAATTGTTAATCATGCCATCGACCGGTTTTGGCACCGGAATTGATCTTTGTGTTGGCACAGCTTCCGCGGGGCCGGTGCTGCGGACTCTGCTTGTAGGGTTAATGCCCGGTGTTTCGGTGGCAAGCCTGCGACGTCTTGCCTCCTCAATGATGATGGATGTTGTAGGAGTACTTCATCTTTCCGACCGACGCCAGGATCATGAGCGTATTCAAATGATTGTGGATGCAAATGCAGACATTCTGATAGTCGCAGGCGGAACGGATGGCGGTGCCAGCGGCCCACTGCTGGAGATGATTGACCTGATTGGTATGGCAGTGGAGCGGCTGCCTCAGGAAAAACGCCCGGTCCTGATTTTCTGTGGAAACCGGCATCTGGGTGCAACTATCGTCGAAAGAATGGTTGAACGGACTCAGGTAATCCTGGCAACCAACGTCCGCCCAGGCATTGAGAAGGAAGACCTTACTTCCACCCGGATCAGAACTGCCGAAGCGTTGGCAGCGACCCGCTATCAACATATCAACGGTTATGAAGAGTTGAGGCAGTGGACCGGAGGACATCTGCTGCCCTCAGCAGAAGCTTTTTCCAGGGTGATCCGGTACCTGAGTGCCGTTGTGGATTCCGACAATGGCGTGCTCGGCGTGGATCTCGGAGCCAATCAGGTCACTATGGCGGTTGGTACGTATTCAGATTTTAACCTGCACGTTCGTCCTGACCTTGGATTGGGAGAACCACTTGCACAGTTTGAAGATCATATTGATCCGGAAAAGGTTATCCGCTGGCTTCCCTTTGAATATGAAACAGAAGCTCTGCGAAATTATCTTCAGAACAAAGCTCTTTATCCTTCCAGCATTCCCGTCACAGCGGAGGAGTTGTATATTGAACTTGCACTGGCGAGAGAAATTCTTCATTTTACAATGATGCAGGCTTGCCGGGATTGGGGTGATGGTATCCGTATTTTGAAGCACGGCGTTCTTGCACCGAAGGAATTGATTCTGGCTGGAGGAGCTGCCCTGTCACGTACACCTGATCCAGCCCTGACGCTGCTTGCAGTTCTGGATGGATTGCAGCCGACCGGCATGACAACCCTTCTTATGGACCCATACAATCTCACGCCATCTCTTGGAATGATGGCGGAAGTTCTCCCGGTTGGAACAGTGCAGGTCCTGGAATCAAGCTCACTCCCGCGATTGGCAACTGTGCTTGCCCCGCTCCCCCCCAGTAGTTCACATCGCTCAATTCTTCATATCCGCCTGGATTCCATTGACGGAGGCCATATACTGGAGACAACGGTCCAAGGTGGTGATCTGGAACTGATCCCTTTCACACCCGGCATGGAAGGCAGCCTTGTTCTTAGGCCGGACCGGAATATGGATCTGGGATTTGGAGGACCAGGGAAAGCAGGGATCGTTCAGGTGCAGGGAAGTATTCTGGGTATCGTGATTGATCTGCGAGGCCGTCCTCTGAAAATGCCAGAGGATTTTGCCTCCTGCAGTGCATTGAACCAGGCCTGGTTGGAGAAAGCAGGCGTTTCTCTGGATTCTGGCACTGCTCTTGCAACTTAAGAGAGATTGAAAGATGTACAACATTTACCTTCCCCCTCTTACGCATGTGTCTCCGCTCACCGTGATACGACGGGAGCTGACTTTACCGCGCCCGGGCACTGTTCTGGTACGGCTGACACAGAAAGTTCAGGGTCGGGATGTTGTTGCGGAATGTGAGGGTGATCCGGTCTATGTTTTTCTGGATGCCGCACGCGGTCTTGGAGTGGAACCTGACCAGGTCAGCCGTTATATGATTAAGGAAAGGGACATCTGGGTCGAGGAAGGTGATATTCTGGCTCAACGTGAAGGATTAAGCCGCCGTTCTGTCCGTTCTCCGGGAAATGGCCGTATTGTCACACTCAGCGGCGGGCGGATTCTCTTTGAACAGACTGGCGAGCAGTTCCGTCTGCGAGCCGGATTTCCGGGAACCGTTGTAGAGACCGATGGCATTCAGGGCGTAATCCTTGAAACCGTGGGAGCTCTGATCCAGGGTACCTGGGGAAATCACGGCCAGGACTTCGGTGTCATGCGCATGGTAGGTGAGGGTCCGGATGACAGGATGACAACCAGCCGTCTGGATATCAACCTGCGCGGTGCTATTCTCGTTGCCGGTGTCTGTGATGGTGAGGAACCTCTCAGACAGGCTGCAGAACTCACAATCCGCGGGTTGATCCTGGGCAGTATGGAAGCCAGCCTTATCCCGTTTGTACGCACACTATCTTACCCGGTGGTGGTGACGGACGGGTTTGGTAATCGGGGTATTAATGCTCCGGCTTTTGATCTTCTGAGTGGGAATATCGGCCGGGAGGCTGCGGTTCTGGCTTATTCCATTGACCCCTATTCGTTCAGGCGCCCTGAAGTTGTCATTCCGCTGCCTGCTGCGTCGCAGGTCAATATTCCTGAGGAAATTATCCTGCTTGAACCCGGTGTTCGGGTGCGGATTCTGCGCTCAAAACATACTGGTGAAGCGGGAATGGTTCGTGAAATACTGCCTGATGCAGTAAGCTATCCGAGCGGTATCCGGGCTTCAAGCGCTCTGGTAGATCTGGGTGATTCGGGTACCGTCACAGTACCATTAGCAAATCTGGAAGTGCTGCAGTAATGTCCCGGTATACACTTCCTTGATCACTGACTGGAGTCCGCCTGGATAGTCAGGGGAAACTCCGGAAGGGAGATGAGGTCATGGCAGAGGACTTTGATATAGAAGAGGTTGCATCAGAACCACAATCGAACCGCACATTTGTCTTTGTGGCGGTGGGGATGGGTGCAGTCTTACTTCTCAGTATCGCCTGCCTGGCTGCCTATCTGTTTATCTGGGCTCCTCGCCAGCGAGCAGCGCAGGAACTTGAGCAGGCAACAGAGATTGCGGCCGCCAATGCCCAGAATACGGAACTCGCTTTGCAGAAAACGGGTACAGCCGCGCCTACAGCTACTGAAACGCTGGGCCCACCTACTGAAAGCCCATCACTTACACCGTCTCTGACTGCGACCAGGACGAATACCCCTGTGATCGTTCAGGCCACCACAACGGAGGAAGTGACGCCGTGGGGTACAGCTGCAACGTGGACTGCTATAGCTGGGGAGACCGGAACAGCACTGGCTGTTGGTCAGGCGGGTACAGAGGAACCAACTCTGGCGCCTACCGCGCTTCCGGATACAGGTTTTGCCGATTCGTTCTCACCGCCAAGGCTGGCGTTGCTGGCGTTATTCCTGATTTTGGTCGTTATCCTCACGAGGCAGATTCGTAAGCATTCTTTCTCGTGAAATGGAAGAAGTTCTGATAAACTGGTTCAATAACAGACAGGGCCAACTCTACGTTGACCCTGCTGGATTAATAGAGAAAACGATGAAAGACTTAGTGATACCATTTCCGGAGTTGGCGGATCAGATTTTTACTCATCTTGAGGATGGGCAGTGCGTTTCATTGACCGGGCTCAGTAACAGCGGGAAATCAGCTTTGATGCGTTCCCTGGCCAGCCCGATTGCTTTGGAGCGATGCCAGAAGGCGCGCGGCAGCGCTGGTGTTATGGTCTATGTGGACTGTAACCGTGCGGTGGCAATCTCTGCGCAGGCTTTCTATGAGGTGGTGATCCGCTCTATCCTCGAACGTGTTGGCGAGGAGCTTCCAGAATCTCTGGCGAACGCGCTGCGAGATTATCACCAGTCGATCACAGAGGCTGCGAATGCATTTTCCGCTTCGCTGTCTTTCAACCTTGCTCTGACCGACCTGTGTGAAGGCTTTAACCAGAATATCTGTCTTCTGCTCGATGAGTTTGATGAGATCTATGCCGCACTCGATGACCGGGCTCTCCTTAATTTACGCGCGTTGTGCGACTGTTTCTCTGACCGCCTGGTCCTGGTTACCGCGACCGTTCGTGAACTTAAGGCGCTGCGCGGCCGTGAGTTCGCTGATGAATTTGCTGAGCTGTTCATTCACTCAACCTATCCGCTTCCTGCGCTGAAGGATGAGGAAATTGATGTGCTGCTGGCTGGTCTGCAGCTGCCGTTCCTTGATGAGGAGCGCCGAAAACTCTGCAAGGAGTTTGGTGGAGGCCACCAGGGACTCATCTATGCTGCAGCACAGGCGCTGGGAAATGCCAGTCATAATCGCCAGGAAGATCCCTTCCAGCTGGTCGTGCGCGAGCCGCAGCCGAGGGCAGAGAGTCTGAAGATCTGGAACCAACTAACTGATAGTGAACAGCAAGCGCTAACCTCCCTGGTCCTCGAACAGGATGCCGGTCTGCCAAAGCACCAGCTGTCTGCGCTTGAACGTATCGGCATGATCAGGAACGGACAGATATTTTCCCCGATTTTCGAGGATTTTGTCGCTCGCAGAGTAAGACGCCCGGATATCGCTTCAGAAGGTGTTCATCTGGATTCCGATTCCGGAGATGTCTGGGTCGACGGCATCCGGATACCGGTTCTGACAGATCTGGAATTCAAGCTGCTTAATCTGCTCTACGAGCGAATGGATAAAGTAACGGACAAATACCGCATCGTGACCGCAGTCTGGGGGGAAGCGTATCTTGGTGATGTGGATGATGCCCGGGTTGAAAAGCTTGTGAGCCGTCTGCGCAGTAAAATCGAATCGGATCCCTCCAATCCGCGATATCTGGTTACACTGCGAGGCAGGGGCTATAAACTTCTCAGCCATGCCGTAACTGTTTGATAGAGTGCCTCGCGCTACTGCCTGGACCCATACTCACTTCTTCAGCCCGCCTGCTTCGAACCGGATTCCATTGCTCTGGTTCTTTCCTGAAAATCAGGATAAAAAACTGCCCCCGTCTGTGTCTTGATCGGCACACGGGGGCAGTTGTAGTTTCCAGTCCTCAGCCCGGCTGCCGTCGAGTGGACTCCGGTTGTTCCGATTATCTCAGCTGACTTCTGCAGCGATTTGTTTACCATACTCCATCATGGCATCCAGCAAATCCTGCTCACGTGCTTCTGCATATACGCGCAAGACAGGTTCGGTGCCGGAAGGACGAATCAGCAGCCAGGAATCATCATCAAGGATATACTTTACTCCGTCCAGTGTGCTGACTTCTGTAACCTTTGTGCCGCCGATTGAAGCGGGGGGATTTTCTGTTAACCGGGAAGCCATGACAGATTTGGAAACGGGCCTGGTAAGGCGCAGGTCATTGCGAATATAGAGCGAGGGGCCAACTTCCTTCAGTAAATCATCAACCAGCTCGTTCAATGGGGTTTTTAACACCGAGACCATTTCAATCAGCAGCAGCCCCATAAGCACACCATCGCCCTCGGGGATGTGGCCCAGGAATGAAATGCCGCCGGATTCCTCGCCGCCAATCAACACCTGTTCTGAAAGCATCAGATCAGCGATGTGATTGAACCCGACCGGTGTTTCAATAACTTCGAGGCCGTATTTTTTGGCCAGACGGTTGACCATTCTCGTAGTGGAAACGGTTTTTACCACTTTTCCAGTCAGGCCGCGATGTTCTACAAGGTACTTGAGGGCCAACGCAATGATCCGGTGGGGATCAACAAACTGCCCGCGGCCATCCATGGCGCCGATACGATCTGCATCGCCGTCCGTGGCAAGGCCGATCTGACCATGACCGGCGGCGATTGCACCAGCCAGTGCTCCCAGGTACTTTCCAATTGGTTCGGGATGGATACCGCCAAAACCGGGATTCATTTCATTTCGAATTTCAAAGACCTCGCAGCCTGTTCCCTGCAGAATGCTCCGTATCTCCCCACGGCCTGAGCCGAACATTGAATCCACAACGATATGCTGCGGGTTGTTGGAAATCGCGTCCATGTTTATCAATGTCCGCAGGTGGTCGTAGTAGGCTGTTGTGGGATTGAAGCTCTCAATCATATTGTTCTTGCGGGCGGTTTCATAATCCATCAAATTCGGTCCGCGGCCGCGCGCTTCATTATCATTCAGGTAGACTTCCACACGGCGGCACTGTTCCTGTGCAGCTGCACCACCGTAAGCTGCTTTCAGCTTCAGGCCGTTGTAACGCGGTGGATTATGGGATGCGGTGATCATTAATCCCGCGATAGCACCGAGATGGCGTACGGAATAAGAGATGGTGGGAGTAGGTGTGTCGGCATTGGCCAGGTAAACTTTATAGCCGTTTGCTGCCAGAACACGTGATGCTTCCATTGCGAATCGGTCTGAAAGGAAGCGGGTGTCGAATCCTACAACCATCCGATTTGGGTCGGGAGGAGGTCCCTGGAAAGAGCTGTTCAGCCAGCTTTCTGACGCAACTGCATCTGCAACAGCTTGTGTAACCTGGCGCAGGTTGTGAAAAGTAAAACTGTCGGAGATAACACCTCGCCAGCCGTCGGTTCCAAAATGTATCGGCATGTTTTCCTCATTTCAGGGATACTGCGATGATTGTAACAATGGTCGATACTCTGGTCAACTTGGAACGCTGACCCGCAGAATGCGCTGGAACACAGATTACACAGATTGAGCATGAATGCGTCACAGCTAACGCTGATTGATACGCCAGACCGTATCGGAATGCTGCTTCAGGGTTGGGATGGGAGGTTTCCTCTCCACAGGGCATCTTCCACCTGGCCTCCAGCCTTTTTCTCTGTCATCCGAGCTTGCGAGGGATGACAGGCAGGGGGGATCCCCAGTCTCGACAGCGTTGTTCCGTTTTCAGGAGACCCGGTCTGGGCATGGATGAACCACCCAATAGTCATTACTCCGGATGCTCAGACCGGGTCTCCTGCTCTCAGATGTGTACCGGCCCTGCACTAAAAAGTATGCCAGATCTGTAAACTGTCACAACTGAAAAACGGGTAAAAGGCGCGGGGGAAGTGGAGGTGCGCTATCCTGATAACCCTTGGCGGGCTGGGCGGGATCAAGAAGCTGTCTGAACCTGATGTTATAGATGGTTGGTGTGTGTACAGGCTGAAGCAGGACATGCATGGCCCGCTGCGTATCGAGGAACTGTACAAGCAGCTTGATTCTCAAGAGGTCCCGGAGGATATCCAAATCTGGAGCACACGGACCAGCGACTGGTTGACAGTGGATAATGAGAAGGTTCAGGATATTTTCTTTGCCAACGATACCCCTTGAAAAGAAGCAGTATAGAGAAGGGGGATGCGCCAGGTTATAACGGACAATGCGGATGAAAGCAGTTGTTGGATCGGCCCAACAAGGTGTGCACTGGACGCTGGGGATGCTGCGCTCTGACTACCCGCTGTAAGCCGCGGGGGTCCAGATGATGGCGGCGGATGATCCCACTGCGGAGATCCGTTGGAAGGCGGGCAGACGGGAAGATTTATTGCCGGCCTAATTCTTTATCTGCATTGGGATATTTACGGACGAGCGTAAAAGAAAGCTCCACTGAACCATAGCCTTGTGTAAAATCATACCCGTGTAAGTATCGAAAATAAGCGATTTGATTTTTTAAAGAGTCCTACCAGACTGCCTGGCAGTTTGGTTCCACGGTCTTATTCGCTTTTCCCCTCTCGAACGATAATCCGGGATTACTTGAAATGAAAGTCCTTCACGTTACGGCGCATACATTCCATCAGTCGCCGGCCGCATTCATAAAGCAGCCTAGCCGGCAATAGATACAAACTTTGCAATCTGGAAATTACACGTATCACTTCATCTTTAGACAAGATATTCGGCAAATGCTCTGGCCGTTTGGCACGCGGCGCCTGGATTGGGGCGATACGTTCGATATGCAATACATTACGATATAGAAACAGCTTGGCATTGAGCGCGTGATTTTGAGTAGATGGATTGCATCGCGAACCTGGTCGAGCATTTTTCTTGATTTTTGAGTTGCTGGATCACTCATAGATGGATTGTTCTAAAAGGTGCTGTTGTATATTTTTTTTGATTTGACTGCATCTGTATGCAGGATGTAATCAAGTGCAACTGCAGAATAACAGGCGTTATTCGGGTGGCTATACGGCAGCATTACAGCGTATTAAAATTCCGTATAATAAATAGTTGGCCGCTTACTTGAATCAAAGGGTAATAAATATGCAACCATCCATTTTTGTCATTGCGCCCATGCTCTTTGTCCTTATGCTTTTCTATCTCATATTCTTTCGCCCCTGGCAACTTCGATGGGGGGCCACAGATGATGAAATTTATCGCTCCATGCAAGGGGATGACATTGTTGAAAAACCTTCCTTCAATGCTACCCGAGCAGTAACGATCAATGCGCCCGCTGAAAATATATATCCTTGGATAGTTCAAATGGGTTTAAATCGGGCTGGTTGGTATAGTTATGACCTGTTAGACAACCTCGCAAGGAAAAGCGCAGAAAGTATTTTGCCGGAATATCAAAACCTTCAGATTGGAGACCTAATCCCGATGAGTCCAGATGGTATGTATGGGGTTTGGGTCAAAGACTTCAGGAAAAATCATTGGGTGTTGTGGTGGGACAAAAATGGGGATACTTCATGGGTTTGGGAAATTTATCCTGAACGTGAAAATCTCTGCCGTCTTGTAACACGCGTGCGTATGAAATACAGATGGATGTCATTTTCTGCACCATTCAATCTGCTTATTGAGTTCTTCGATTTCCCCATGATGCGCAAATGTCTACTGGGAATAAAAAAAACGTGCAGAAGCAATATCACTTTCCCAACCGTCAGCGGACTAACAAATCCTGCACCGGACGCGGCTGATGCGGCAATGTTCTAAGGATACCCTGCCGAGTTTTATGCCATAATAACAAGGTAGTCTTGCTTATCCGCCACGCCGGTAACGCAAACCGTTGGGTGGCTTTGTCGAATAAACCATCAGGAACATGTTTATGGAAATAATTAAATTGGATCCGCATCAAATACATCAAGCATCGAATGTTTTATCGGCATCTTTTTTTGATTACCCGATGTTTACTTTTTATTTTCCTGATCCCAAAAGGCGAACTCGCTGCCTGCCGTGGTATTTTCGGAATATATTAAACTGCGCTTTGCATTATGGCGAAGCCTATACAAATCCTGATATTTCAGGTGTGATTTTTACTTTGCCGCCGGGCCATACAAAAATTTCAATATGGGAATATATCCTGAATGGTTTTCTTCTGACACCATTCATGTTGGGCTTTCGAAATTATAAGCAGTCTATGGATTGCGAGAGTTTTGTTGGAGATACCCAGGAAAAATTAATGAAAAATCGTCTGCACTATTACCTCTGGGGTCTGGCAGTTGAGCCAAGCCAAAAGGCAAGAGGAATCGGTACGGCGCTGATGCTGCCAGTTCTTGCGAAAGCTGATGCCCAAAAAATACCTGTTTATCTGGAAACGCACGACGAAAAAAATGTCCAGTATTATCAAAAACACGGTTTTAATCTGATACATAATGTCAGGATTCCAAAATACGAGCTGCCGATTTGGTGCATGCTCCGGGAACCAATCTAAATGCTGTAAATCAATAATCTATCACCGAGCAAGCAACGGCCACCCAAAACCAGCTCCAGTCGGACAGCGGCTCTGCCGCTCCACGCAGGCTCGATTTGCCAGAAATGGTACATAATTGAGTAAGGGACTCGCCAGTCCCGTCGCTGCCGCCTAGCGTAAAGCCGTTCGGCGCATCAACATAACCGGTTTTGTTTATTGGGAGAATAAGTGATAGCCGCCATAGAAGAACTCTCACTAAATGCTTGGCCTTCATATCAAACGCTGTTGTATGATGGCTGGATTATCCGTTTTGCCAATGGATATACCAAACGAGCCAATTCAGTTATCCCACTATACCCATCAAGCATCGTTCTTGATGAAAAGCTCGCCTTTTGCGAGAATATTTATCAGAGGCAAAAGCTGGATGTGGTTTTCAAACTTACCCCTGCAGTTTGCCCAGGTAATTTGGACGATTACCTCTCGGCGAGAGGCTATCGAAAAGACTCTCCAACCAGTGTTCAGGTACTGGATTTGGAAACTACGAAAGTAGAATTAGCTCACGAAGCAGATTTACTGGAAAATCTGTCGGATGAGTGGCTGGATGCTTTTTGCCAAATGAGCGCAGTTGGTGAACCACGCCGGGAAACAATTCGGCATATCCTGCTTAATATTGTTCCACAGCATTGCTTCGTATCTCTTAAGCTTGGCGATAATTTTGTTGCATGCGGCTTGGGAGTTCTTCAGATGGGGTATGTTGGATTATTTGACATCGTTACGGATGAACCCTTTCGCAGCCGTGGCTACGGGCGGCAAGTTGTAGAAAGTATCCTGCTATGGGGAAAGCAGAATGGGGCGCGAAGATCCTATCTGCAAGTCATGCTCAACAATTCTGCCGCCTTGCACTTGTACTCACAAGTTGGCTATGTGGAAAAGTATCAATATTGGTATCGTATCAAGCCCTAAAGCGGCTGACACCGGCTCCACCGGACGGTTCGCCTGACCTGTAGGATTCGTCGCGTTTTTGGAACCCTGGTTCTGGCTTTTGGTATATGCTGATCAATAAATGTTTTCCAGTTCCGCCCTCAGGCTGGTGATGTAAACTGTCAGGCAACCATAATAAAACCCGATCATTCCCTACAGGCTGGGTGGAAGGTACTGCTGGCACAAAAACCAATAGCAAGCAGCAGGATTGGTTACGGCCATTTCCTGCAGGGCAGGCGCCGGCAAACCCGGTAGAATCCTGGCAGAGTAAAGTTGTATAATCTGGTACGAGAGCGCTGAGCAACTCGAAGCGGGAATCCCGGTTCGAAAGATTCCGAATTCTTTCTGTTGTCTGAGGATAAATCTGGTGTTTTTAGTTATTGGAGCGCAGGACTTCCGGGAAATGATCCAGTAAATCTGGAATCAGGAGGTTCCTGTTTATAACAGGACTCCGGAATACAGACAGC
>JAFGNH010000158.1 GCA_016927115.1 Anaerolineales bacterium
AGGTCCATGAACAGGGACTAAAACTACTCGAATAGAGAAAGATACTAGACTGGATACCCCGCAGCTTGCTGCGGGGAGGGTTCATTGTGGTCTCATGGTGAATTTACGACAAACTGATTCCCGGACCCCGCTTGGAGGTTGAGATTCTATGCAGGATACCGAAAATTCCAGACAATCAATTCTTGTCATAGATGATGATGAAACAGGTACAAGTGCACTGTGTTCGTTTCTCAAGCGCTGTGGGTTTACGACTTTTTCAGCTTCCAACGGCCGGGAGGGTTTGCAGTCGGTGCAGTTCTCGGCTCCGGACCTGATCGTATGTGATGTGCTAATGCCCGAGATGGATGGGCGTGAATTCCTGCGCTGCCTGCGTGCAGAAAAATACCGGATCCCGGTTATCATGCTTTCCCGGGTCGGCGAGACGCACGAAAAGGTACTCTCACTTGAGGAGGGGGCGGATGATTACATCAATAAGCCGTACGATCCACTTGAACTGGTCGCTCGCATCCGTTCTGTCCTGCGCCGCAGCCAGATGTACCAACCCTCGCTCAGTTATGCCTGGATGCTCACAGCCGGGGACCTGCTGATGAACCGCCAGCGCCGTGAAGTGTATCTGCAGGGCGAGCTGCTTCAGCTCACCCGGCGGGCGTTCCTGCTGCTGGAGTATATGCTGACCCATCCAGATGAGATCCTCTCCCGCGAGCGCCTGCTGGAAATTGTGTGGGGCTGGGAAAATCTGGTGGACACACGAACTGTTGACACACGCATCGGTGAGCTGCGCAAAGCGCTGCACGACCAGGCCGAACAGCCGCGCTACATTGAAACTGTTCCGCAGGAAGGCTATCGCTTTATCCATCCTGTCAAAGCGAGTGCGTAAAGCATGGCTGGAAACTTCCTCGGCTGCCGGTACATTGCAGCCGGGGCCTTCGGCCGGTACTGCTGGCTCCCCGATACGAATTAAACCACATTGGGCTTTGAATTTAATGCTGTGATCATCCTGGTTTTGTAGCGAAAGTTATTTTTTTACATCCCCTTTTTCTTCAAGTTTCTCGATATCAGTTGGCCCGGAAAGTCCCATAACACTATCCTCCCTGTTGCAGCTGCTGATTGCGAATTGCAGTTTGCCGGCTTGGACGAGTACGACCGGCTTTCATTCTCTTGGAGGTGATGCGTGTACCAAAAAGCTCATTCCGCGTAGGACTGGAGAAATTCTCGCATGTAGTCCATAACCTCTGACCATCCGAAGGTACCGGTAACGCTTTCAATATTCTGATCGAAAGAACGCTGGGAGGGACATGGAGATGGCGCATTGCCAAACACAGCCTGTGTCAACATAAAGCCGGACTGTGCTTCAACAAGGCGGATGGTTGATTGCCGGATATAGCGCTGCAGTATATAACCGCCAGAATATGGACAGCTCTCGATGAGCACTTTCCTCAACGCTCCCTCACAGAGTACAAGTTCTGTTTCATCAATACTACGGGTAGAATTTTTTCCATCATCACCATATCCGTCATCGCCTTCGTAGATCACTATATATGGGTAGGAGCCATCCTCTACTGTAAAGGGCGCTGCCTCCGGAACAGCACCGCCGCGGCAGACCTGTGAAAACACCTCTTCCATCTGCGCTGTGCTGTGCAGCCAGGCATTCTCAGAACTTGCTGCTGCTGCCAGATCTTCACGGGTCAGACCAGTCTCGACGATAATGGTGTAATCAAAATTAGCGTTATCGAAAATGGCGCCTTCGAACGAGCTGAAAGACAGAAACGCGCCTTCCAGATTTGTATTTGTAAGATTACACATGGAAAAGTTACTGTTATTAATCCGTGCATTTACCAGTGATCCGCCGCTCAGATCGGCGCCGGAGAGGTCGCTTTCCGGCATTTCTACGTTATCCAGGACAGCGCCGCGCAAATCAGCCCCCTGAAGTTGCACTCCGGTGAGTGTGCTGTCGGAGAAGTCGGCACCGCTCAGGTCCATACCGGATAAATCCTGGCCGCTTAAATCGACTATCTTCAGGATGCTTCCGGCCAGACGAGCCTGACCCAGGCTGGCACCTTTAAATACTGCTCCTGTGAGGTCTGCTCCTTCCAGGTTTGTGCCGGTCAGATCCTGGCCGGAGAAATTTGCACCGATCAGGATAGCCCCGGAAAGGTTCGCCCCCGCCAGGTTGATTCTGAACATGTTCATACCGCCCAGGTAGACACCGGACAGATCGATTTGAGTCAGGTCCAGCATATGGCGGTCGACTGCAGAGCCGAGCATTTGAATCACATCCACTTCCTGCAGATTTACTCCATCAAAGATCGCACCAACCAGCACGTTCTGGTGCAGGGTGGCGTTTAATAGCGAAGCATCTGAAAAATCAGCACCTCCCAGATCTGTGCCTTCCAGAACTGCTCCCTCGAGGTTTGCAGATCTCAGGTTGGCATTGGCCAGAACAGCGTCTGTCATATCAGCGGCGGCAAGGTTGGATTCATTCAGGATGGCGGCAGTTAAATCAGAGCCGGCAAGACTGGTTTCTGACAGATTGGCACCTGAGAGATTGGCGCCAGCCAGGTTCACGCCTTCCAGATCGGCGCCGCTCAGATTGGCGGCTGAAAGATCCAGTGAACTCAGGTCCATCCCTGCCGCGTGTACTCCCTGGAGGATCCCATTCCGAAGCACAGCGCCGGTCAGCTCGCAGCTAGATAGATCGAGATCTGCAAAATCCGCGCCAGAAAGGTTAGCGCCGGTGAAAGTCACCTGATCGAGCTCGGCGGATTCAAAACCGGCCTCTGTCAGATCGGCGTTTGTAAATATGGCGCCGGAGAGGGAGGCTCCATCGAAGATTGCTCCGGCAAGATCGGCTCCCTCGAACGTAGTGTTGGTCAGGTCGGCCCCGGAAAAATTGACTCCCTGCAGGCTTGACCACGAAAAGTCTGTGTCTGTAAGGTTAGCACCGACAAAGCTGGACTGATCGAGTTCCCTGCTGCTGTAATCCTTGTTCTGCAGGTCCTTTCCGTCCAGGACTGATCCAGGACGGGGACCACAGGAACTCACAAGCAGCATCAGGGTAAGCAGGGATAAATTGTATTGTATTCTTTTCATTACTTTCCTTCTACCGAAAACATTTATCAGTTAACTGAGACAAATTATTTTTCATGTTGATTTATAGACAACCAGATTGCGGGATAATCCGCTGCTTTTATTGCAGGGAAATTTGCGGCAGAAATGATCCCCCGCCTGCCCGGTCTTTATTCGGGTTGTAGTTCCTGAAAAACAGGGAGTGGCTCAGTTTCCGTCCGACCCAGGCAAAGACAACAAAAATGATGCTGCCGAGGATGATGGGGCCCAGCAGCATGCCGATGTTGAAACCGTAGCCCGTCATGCTCTTGAATACAAGGCCTGCTACAATTAGCGCCGGAACTGCCCCAACAATGTTGCCGACTTTATCGGCTTGTACCAGACGAGCGCCTGCCACGTTCCAGGATTGTGTATACTCGCACTCCGGACATTTAAACCAGGCTTGCGTTTCGCTGAAATCGCCCCCCAGCATACGATCGTACTTGTTTTGAAGCTTCTTGCGGATATCGAATTTTGGATTCATCTCATCCAGTAACGATTTGCCTACTTCAAGGACCATACCTGTTTCATACTGATGGCCGCAGGACTCGCAGGTGATTGAAAAATGAAGGTTTGTGGATGCTCCTGTTACAACTTTTGGCATTAGAATTCTCCTTGTAGATAAATAATGTTTTCAAAGCAGCCTCAGCTGAAATCAGCAAAGGCATTTTTGTTTCCGTAAATCAGATTTCGGACAGGTTTCCGCACAGCCGGGCATACGTGTATTGCTGCATTGGAAAGAATCAGAACCGAGGCCGGATAATCCAATCCGAATCTGTGGAAAAGGTAAGTATGTATTTTCTAAATCAGCCTCACAAGCAGCAACGGTATTTCTGGTTTTACTAAAATACGAAACGGCCGCTGACAAAAAAGGAAGCAGCCGACAACATTACTCCCTTGGTACTCCACCTTCATAGGCAATCTCATCTCTAACTATGACGAAGAGATGGTAATTCCCCATCGGCATGTTTTCGTTGTCGCCCTCCTGCCCGGGCCTGATCTGGCTGTTGCCAGACCCGGGTTCTGCACCAGCCATGTCCAGGCAATTCACCCAGTAGATTGCCTGCTGGAGATCCTCGTGGACCATAAAAATTTCCATGGACGGCAGGCTTTCTCTAGTCTGCCACTGGATGTTCATCGACAGTGGATCATCCATGTTGAAATAGTCAAACCAGGTATTGCTGCTCTGTTCCGGAATGCCAAACTCCAGCAGTGGTGGGATGTCGACTACAGGCATACGATCGAGCATCAGACCGGCGAGTGCGGACAGGTTTTCCGGGGTACAGTAGGGATCGATGCCTGAGAGGATGTTACGGCAGTAGATGTCCACCGAGATGCTGCCTCGAGAAGCGAGATAACGTTCAAAGGGGCTGCGGAAGAAGGACAGGGAATACGCACCAACTTCCGGGGCATCAATGCGCATGTTCTCACTGTCAATGTCGAAACCGACGGTCTGCATCAGGTCGTTAAGATTGCGGAATTCGGATTGGTGTACAGTTGCTTCGGATGTGATCTCCAAGCCGCCGCTGGTTCCGGCGGGCTCCTGCAGGAGTGTTCGACTCAGGCGAAGGTCCTCCAGACTGTCATATGCATCTTCACGTGTCGCTGTCAGGCCGAGATCCTGCGGCAGATCTTCAGGCTGCAGCAGAGCAGCAAAGAGCTCGGCGATCATCTCCTCGTCGGTGCGTACGGCGGATTCCTGAGCCTGAATCTCCTGGCTGTTCGCTGCGCTTGTGACATCTGCTGCAGGGGCGGGGCTATCCGCCGGAACCACGGCAGTTTCCTCCGCGAAGTCCCGGTAGAGGGCCATTACATTGTCGTAGTGAGCGCTGAACGCCGGGGCGTTGAACCACAGGTAGCTTTCGATTCCCTCAAGGATCAACTCGAAGGTGTCAACCGAGAGAGTCATCCCGTAGCTTGCAAGGCCGAAGCGAAAATCATCCACCGGGGCAGATCCAGGCAGGAATGCCGTGGTGGCACTGTACCGCTCGGGATAGTCCGCGTTCCAGCTGAAAATGTTCACCCGTCCAGGATCGTCCTTATCCAGCCACAGCACCATCTCCAGCCAGTTATCGCTTTCGATGAGCAGCAGCCCCTCACTTTCCTTTACCAGCGGGGTCTCGCAGCCCGGGGCAGTATTCAATTCGAGCGAGCCACCCGAGCAGGCACTATAGGTCAGGCTGCAGGCTCCTGGGATATCATACCCGCCCTCTGACATCGGGCTGAGCCCCATCTCATGACACATGCCGTTTTCTGCTATGGATTTCCAGCGCAGGTGAATTGCTATACCCTGTTTCAGGGGAGGGGCCAGCTGGATCCAGGATGCGGATTGATTGGATACTTCCAGCGAGCCGTTGGCCATGAGGATGTCTTCCTGCGGCATTAACTCGCCATCATGCCCGTGGACATCAAAGAAGTTGAGATCCGAAGCCTGATCGAACTCGGCCTGCATGGCGAAAGCGGTGTCATCCACCTTGTAGGGTACTGCGGTCGGCGTTGGGGGCGCTTCCTGAGCGGGCTCCACGGTCGCATCAGGGTGGCCGCCGCAGGAGGTCACCAGGGGGATGTTTGCCAGGACAGTAAAGATCAGAATGACAGCTCGGGCTCTGGATTTCATGGTCTGCACCTCTTTTATGAAAGAACTGGCCGGTCAGGTTCTGTTCCCGGCGTGCTAAGGGTTCCGTGCGCTTCAGATGCGTTACTACAGCAGCATTTTCCGACCTGCTGCGGGTGTTGTCTGTTGAACAGCCATCCGCAAGGATCCGGACAGGATCATTCATGCTCGCGCATGTCAAACGGTTCGAAAGGCGCTTCCGGCGTACTCACAAGCTCCGGATGCTCTGCCGGGGTGCCGATCAGGACCTGGTCGATATACACCCTGTCCCCGGATTCGATTTCAGCATCGGCCTGGGCCTGGATGTCCAACACGAGATTCTCCAGCTGCCAGCCCTGGATGGTGAACTGTGTGGCCTGTTCTCCATCCAGGTAGGCGTAAAAGGTTCTTTCCGGCGGAACGTACTCCAGGGCGATTTGATGCAGCCCGGAATCCAACAAGATTGGACCGAAGCTGTACTCCTGGCTGTTTGGATACCCCTCGCTGCTGCATCTGAAGTGGGCCACGTGTCTGAAATAGTACAAGCCGCAGGAGAAGCCGGAGCCGTTGCGGGTCATCATGCCTGTGCTGCGCTGCCCGAGAACTGTCACAGGGCGTTCTACACCGGCAAGCATCAGGATCATGCCGGTATTCCCCTGGTACTCATGGTCGGGGTCTCCATGTACGTCCACCAGGATGGCATTAGCCTGCTCCGGTGTGATGGCTTCAAACTGGTTGGCCAGGATCTTCCAGGCACCGATCTCCTGGTTGTCCTCCAGCCGTTTGATCACCAGGGACCCGTCCTGTTGATACAGCCCCTGGTTCATGCTGTGGCTGTCCGATACGATCCCGGTCCAATGGCCGAAATTCCAGATGGTGTTGAAATCGGGATCGGTGAAATCATCATAGAGGAACAGGTCGCTGTGCGGCAGGGAAGTGATCATTTCCCGGGCATCTTCTTCGGGGATGGAGAATTCCTCTTTCATCAGGCCGTACTGGAAATTATCCATTGTGACGGTATGGGAGTCAGTGCTGTGGAGCACAATGCCCGGTGTCAGGGGGAGCCTGTTGATGATATCCACGGAGCTGCTTTCCATCGGCGCACGGTCCACTATTAATCCGTTCAGGTGAGCCTCAAACTGCTTCTGGGCATCATCCCAGAGGATCCCGAACCGGATTGGTTCCGCAGCTCTGAAAGGGATGGACTCTGTGATGTGCAGTATTTCACCCTGCGGATTGAACGCATGGCAGTATGCGATCCCCCATGGGCCGCTGCGGTATGTGAGGTGACACATATATTCCAGCTGGATGCTGTTTGTCCCGCGGGCAGCAAGCTGGAACATGACAGCACTTTCATCCGGGGACTCACCCGTGAATTCAAAATCCGCTTCCAGCGCCCGTAAATCCCGTTTCTGATCACGCAGTTCAAGCATCAGGTCTCCTGAACCGGAAACATGCAGCATGCCATCGGTCTGTCGGAAATCGATCGTTGCTCCCGGTCTGGCCTGGCCTCGATCGGGAACGTTCATGTTCCAGAAGGTGTAATCTCCCAGACCATCGAGTGCGGGGTTGTTGAAGTCGTCTGCCAGGTAATAATCGATGGAATGGCTGGCATGTGAGAACTGGGGGGAGCTGAGCGGCAGCAGGTCATCCGGCAGATTCAGGCTGGTTTCCACGGGCGTTCCGGTACGCAGATCGGTAAAGAGGAATGTCCCGCCGTCGTAGCTGTGGTAGCGGTTGACAAAAATGCCGGCTTGAACAGCATGCACCGGGCCGGCAGCGTCCATCTGGTGATACCCGACCAGCTGGTCATTGAGGAACAGCAGCACCAGTCCGGTTTCGGCCTGCCAGGCAATGCATACATCCTGCAGCTGGTATTTCGGCACAGAAAGGAAGGCCAGATTGCGGTCCACCCGCTGTCCGTCCTGTTCAAACAGCTCGCAGGCGAAAACCGGGATACCTTCATGCTGCAGGATACCGCAGCGCAGCGCATCGACGTCCCTGTCATCGCTGAGGCTGATGCGCACACCGCCGTGACTTTCAAGGATATCCGGACCGAGCAGCGGGATTGAAACGGCGATGGCATTAAAATGTTCAGGAAGATTTGCCGGGGCCAGCTCCAGGAACAGGTCTGAGCCGGCATGGAAACTGCCATCCATGCTGACGCGGAGCATGCTGTACTGTGTGCTCATGCTGTATATTTCGAGCAAATCTTCATCCACTGCGATCCAGTCCTGCATATTGAACGGCGCGGAGAAATCGTTCTGGAGCTGGAGGTTGGTAATCAGTGCCGGGCCGCGAGTGATTGGTTTGGCTGTCGGCGCAGGCGTGGGCTCAGGGGAGGGTGTCAGAGTCGGAGCAGGCTCACTAGTTATACTGTCAGAAGTGATGGTGGTGGAGATGGCCTCCGGCGCTGTGTCCACTGTAGCTGTCGGGGATGCAGTATACTGGCAGCCTGTTATTGTGAGGATCAGGACTGCTGCGAAAAAGGATATTCTTTTTCCATACCAGGTTATGCAGTTGCGAAGTCGTTCTGAATGCTGCGGCAATGTTTACCCCATATAAGGTGAAGTATCAGTTGTGAAAATTCTAGCACAATATCCAGTTCTCCCATATAAAAAGTATGTGACAGAATGGTTACCTGTTTGTTGGGGTTTCAGGTGGTTATGGTAAAATGCTCGATTAAATATCGGCAGACGGAGGTTTGATTTTGGGGAGCAGGCATTAGCGTCAGCCGGACCAGAGAATAACAAACCGTGAACACCAGACAGTTTTTTCAGGGAATCAAAGCCGGATTTGCTATCGGGGCCGGGTATTTCCCGATAGCCGTGGCGTTTGGTGCCCTGGCGATGGAGGCCGGCCTCGGTATACGGGATTCAGCACTGATGTCGGTGCTGGTATTTGCCGGGGCAAGCCAGTTTATGGCCGCAGGCATGTTCCTGGCCGGAGCGGGGGGCTTGCAGATCATAGCAGCCACCTTCTTTGTCAACCTTCGCCACCTGGTTATGAGCCTGTCAGTGCACCACCGGTTGGAAAAAACCGGCAGGGGGATTCGCGCACTGGTGTCGTTCGGGATTACAGATGAGATGTTTGCATTTCTCACACTGCACACAGACAGCAGTCCTGCTGCTATAAATCCTTTCTTCACACTTGGTTTGAATACGACAGCTTACCTGGGCTGGGTCTCCGGAACGGTTGTTGGCTGCCTGAGTGCACAGATTATTCCCGGTGAGATCAGCACAGCAATGACGTTTGGCCTGTATGCACTCTTTATCGGTTTGCTCATGCCGTCGGTGCAGCGTTCGCGGGCAGCGGCAGTGGTCGCTGGTGCAAGCATGGTGCTGAACACATTTTTTAGCCTGGTTCTTGAGACTGGCTGGGCGATGGTGTTGGCTACGATCCTGGGGGCAGTGATCGGCACTTTTGTGACGGAGGGGGAATCATGAAGCCTTTCATGGTTATTATCGGTATGATGCTGGTTACTTACACACCGCGACTTCTGCCCGGGCTGCTGATGGAGCGTTTCAATCCCCCGGCCTGGTTTGAGAAGTGGCTTAAGAATATTCCTTACGCAGCACTTGGGGCCCTGATCGTGCCGGGGATTTTCGATGGGGAAACACGCCTGATCGGTCTTGTTAGCGGGGTGGTAGCTGTGATCCTCAGCCTGTTGAATCTGCATATTGTGCTGGTGATGGTTGGCGCTGTCCTGGCCGCGTATGGGGTGCAGGTGCTGTTATGAGTAGTTAATCTCCACCGACGAAGCCGCCCGAACACGGTTGTGTAAAAAGAACCCGTAGGGGTCGACCCACGTGCCGACCCCTTTACGCGTGCTGCGGATTACGCTGTGTGGTGGTGGGGCGGACACGCGGGTCCGCCCGTACGCGACAGG
>JAFGNH010000159.1 GCA_016927115.1 Anaerolineales bacterium
AATGCCAACGAGTTCATCTCGCATTGCGGGGGAGAATTCCATGTCGTCCAGAATGGTCTGTATTTTTCCCTCCCCGAATAAATGAACAACGCCAGGGTCAATTATGGATCTGGCAACAAGTTGATTTAAAGACTGCATTGACATTGCTTCCCTCCAATTTTTATAGAAACATGATAAAGGCAGCGCTTAATTCACCGCTGCCTGTTATCTTCAGGTAATAAATGGAACTTACCGGATGGACTATCCGCCGGACAGACCACCATCTAATGGGCAACGTGTTACTATCATGGCAACCTCCTTGTTTGTTTGTTCCACTCACTATTACTTTACTAAATTAATCTCAACGGAATCTGAACGTTTTTAAACAGAATCCCAACAGGAATTGAACTTGCAGGCATTTTTATGCAATTATGTATAGTATTTGGGTGTTTTGACTGAAAAGCAACAGTCTGGAAGGAAAATTATTTCACAAAAATTTCGGGGGGGGATACATCAAGACGTATTTAGAAGCTTATTTATGCTTAACCATCTTCAAGTAGATGGACAGGCCATATACTGTAACTGCTTGAACTGATATGAATTTATCGAATATCCCGGTTAGAAACATGCATAGATGAGGTAATACAACAAGGGCCCATTATTTGAGAAAAAAGGTTAGCCAAGTAAGCTAGTGTATAATCTTCGAACGGAATCCGGAGGATCAAGTCCCAGGTCATTGGAGAGCAAACGCACATACTGCTGGTAATGGGCCACGATTTCACTTCGTCGTTCAAGCCTTCCCAGCGCTTCCAGATAGCGTGAATTAATATCATCTCTATAAGGATCAATTGCTAAAGCCTGGCGAAAACTCTCAACAGCACGTGCAGCCTGGTCCCTGACCAGTGCCTCTTCACCCTGCTCCATAAGCAGGTCCAGGTATCTGCTCTCGATCAACCGCCGCCGATCCAACACCCACTCCGAATCCGAATCAGGGAAGAACGGCCCGGTATACAACGATACAGCTTCGGTTAAAGCGAAATTCCTTCTCGGATCTCCTGGCATTAATTGTTCCGCTATGTTCGCAGCACGTTCAAATCGTTTAACATCATATTCATAAGGATAATCGGTGTTAATACTGTATATAGAATCTTCAAGGAGAATGGACTCCTTACCCAGCACCCGTCGTAAACTATATACGGCAGTATACAGACTGGCCACCTTTTTACCCGGGGTGGAATCAGGCCAGAACTCCTCCAGAATAATATCCCTTTCAACCTTTTTCCTGTCGAGTATATAAACCAGGATTTCTTTATCCAGCGGTTTCAAATCTTCGACTAATTTATCACCCCATTTAAGGCGAACTTCTCCGAGCACCTTGATGAACAGCCTCTCATCAACGATAAGCTGCTGGTCCATACTGAGAAACTGACCCGCATAGGACTTCATATTGGCTATCCGCTGAAAAATAATCTCATAGAAGGAATGCTCTCGAGAGTACCTCTGACAGAATTTTTGTGCCTTTAGATCCGGCAGAAGTTCTGCAGCTACTATCTGCTCCGTTCCGTTGCCGCAAGCCCAATTAAAAAGTGCGTTGAATTGTTCAACAGCCTCATGATACTGCTGATCTTCCAGAAGGGAACGTGCATAAAAATATAGCGCCTGTGTTCGCTCCATTGCATTAATCTGAACTTCTTCCGCAATTACACCGGCCAGCGAGCCTCTGGCTGTCGATGGAGCTGTATAGACTTCCAGAGCTGCAATCTGAATCCTGATTATTGCAGGTGTATCGCTAAAATTACCCAGGTTTACAGCTCGCTGTAACCATTGATGGGGAAGATCTCCATTACCACTGCGCCTGTGAAGCATACTTGTTCCCAAACACCCATAAGAAATCAGATAGGAGTTATCAATTCTGGTAGCTATCTTTAAACCTTCGGAATAATGTTCACCCGCCTGGTAGGTAAGCCCCAAATCATTAAAAAGATCTGCCATCCCGAAGAGTATATTTGCTTCACGGGACGGGCTGGCTCCCCTCCTTGCGAATTTAAGACCTTCCCTGTAATACTGGATGGCTTCCTCATAATCTCCCCGCATATGAGCATAGAATGCCATGTTGTTGCACGAAGCTGCTAGAGGAACCAGTGTCCCTTTCTCCATTAGTATTTTGTGAGCTTTCTGGCTTGTTCGCTGTGCTTCAAGCGGTTTCCCCATGGAGAGTTGGATAGCCGCAAGATCAGTATAAGTCAGTGCAAGGTCATACTTCTCATCAGAATCCTCAAGAAGTTGAACTGCTTCCAAATCCAGCTTTTCGGCTTTTTCTAAATCCTTATTCTGTGATAATAATGAGTAAGCCCGAATTCGCATACTTGATGCTCTGCTGTGGATATTTTCGGGGCCTGTACAGATCTTTTCAACATTCTCTGAGATCGCCCACGCCTGATCATATTTACGTTTTTGCAGCGCAAGCAAAGCTTTCTGGTTTTCTACCTTCGCTCGAAGTTCAGAGGAGGAGTCATCTCCCAGCATGCGATCTGCCGCAGCCAGATTATCTTCTGCGAGTGCTACTTCCCCCTGGTCAGTGTATGCTTTCGCCAGGTACAGATGCACAAGAGGTGTTGAGATTCGTTGTTCCGGGAACCTTCTTTCCCAGTCAATTAAGGTCTGATACCGTCCGAGGTAAAACATCTTCTGTGCATTACTCTCAGCCAGTTTTGCAGCTCTTGAAAGATTCCCAGCTTCAACATACAAATAGATTGCATGTTCAACCGCTCCGTTCTCTTCAAGAAATTGCGCGGCGCTGGTCCTCAGTTGTTCAAATCGCTCTGGCGATTCTTCTTTCAACCGGTCATTGAGGAATTCCCTGAACTGTGGATGATACTCATACATTCTAGGGCTGTCTTTTGTGACAGAGATAAACATATTTCTATTCATCAGTAAGTTCAGATGCTGCTTGCTGTCCGTCCGATGTAATACAAAATCGCAGCTATCCGATGTCATAACTGGCAGTACAGAGGATTCAACCAGGAACTCCCTCAGATCTTCGGATTGCTGACTTAAAACTACTGATACAAGATATTCATAGACAAGCGGAATGGGAGAATCGATAACCGCTTCCAAGCCTGCCAAACCAAGCTTATTTGATAGAAGCACTCCGGTAATCCAGCCCCGGGTGTGGTTATATAGTCTTTCAATCTGCCGTTCTGAGAGATCGATCTTCTTTACATGATTCACCAGGCCATCCAGCTCATCAAGATCGAGAGCCAGATCATGCGGGCCAAAACCAGTTAAATGACCTTCAGCCATCAATTTAGCAAGTGAAATGTTCAAGATCTCCCGTCCGGCAGCAAGGACTGTGACCTGCTCCGGTAATTCCTGGATAAAAATATCCAGAAAACGAAGAACATCTCTTGAATGATTGATGTGTTGTACATCATCCACTGCAATAACAAAAGGTTCTTCAACAGTACTTTCAATAGCTTCATGAAAAGCTCTGGCAAGTGCTTCAGGAGTTGCACCAGCCAGCCCGGTTAGATCCGGCAGTCCCCGCAGCCTTCGAAATCTACGCGCGAGTGAAGCTGCCAGGATTTCAGCAAGCCGGAACACATCGCGTTCAACACTACTTAATCGAACCCAGCAAACTGGAAGTGATGTGTGCGCCGCGAAGTCGGCAAGTATGGTCGTTTTGCCATACCCGGGTGGAGCTCCTATAGCAATCAATTTACAGGGGAGATTTTCGTGAATCATATCAACCAACCGGTCACGATGCATTTTTGCCCGGTCGAATTCTATTGGTGTTATGGCATGCCTGATCAATGTATCAGAAGAACCCATCACAATTACCCATTTACAATGGCCTGAATACCGATTCCTGTATACTGCCCGAGTTGGATACTTCTGTTTATCTATCCAACAATTTTTTTCAGTCCTCCACGAATGTATCCAATACCGCAGAGTTACACAGACGATTGTAACATTCAACCGCGATGTCCGTCCGGGCCCGGATTCGATCCGCAGGAACAATTCTGTAAAGTGCTGGTTGTGAAACAAACAGAACAGCCCCTGCTCCCCCCTTCCCTGAATACTATACATGAAAACGTAATTAATTGTTTATGAAATCTTCCCTAAGTAACATCAAAATGCTGAAAATAACTTATAAATAGAGCTATAAACATCCGTGTCGTTTTATCTATTCCCATACATATTTACTTTAACTGTATACTAATTGGCAACAGATGCCCGCACTTGAGGTATCAGATTCTAACAGGAGGCAACATGGCGCAATCCCGAATGGAAGTTCCATTCTTTAACAGTGCTGCCCTGAAAGGAAACTACCTGCAGGACCCAGTATCCCGAAACCTGCATATCTATCTTCCTGAAGCCTACTTCCAATACAAAAACAAGCGCTTTCCAGTGGTTTATTACCTCACGGGTTACGCATCCCGTGGAGCAAGCATGATGAATCAGATCCCATGGGGCGAAACAATTCAACAGCAGATGGATCGCCTTATCGCCTCAGGCGCTTGCCAGCCATTGATTTTGGTTCTGCCAGATTGTTTTACCCGTTTGGGAGGATCACAATATATCAATTCCACCTGCACAGGTAACTACGAAGATTACATTCTTGAAATTGTCAGGCATATTGATACAAATTACAGAACTGAAGCTGATCGAGTGTGTAGAGCAGTTGCGGGAAAATCATCCGGTGGATTTGGAGCTCTTTACCTGGCTATGCACTACCCAGATATTTTTGGAATTGTTCTCGATCACAGCGGCGATAAATTTTTTGAAGCTGCATATTACCCTGATCTTCTCCGTCTTCCAGACCTTCTTTCCGGACATGATTTGCAAACAGTAATTCATGATCCCTATAACTATGAGCCGAAAAATGGCGATTTTTTCCAACTGATGAATTTATCCGCCATGGCAGCCTGCTACTCGCCGAATCCTTCAGCGCCCTTTGGTTTTGATTGGCCAGTTGATCCCTACACAGCCGAATTGAGGGAAGAGGTATGGCTCCGCTGGCTGGCATATGACCCTGTACGTCTTGTTGATTCATTCCAGGAGAACTTAAAAGCACTCAAGCTTCTGTATTTTGATTGTGGTAATAATGATGAATATTTCCTGCACCTGGGATCCCGCCTTCTTCACCGCCGCCTCGAATCCCTTGGCATACTACACCACTATGAGGAATTCGTCGGTGGACACCGGCACACCCGATTCCGCCTTGATACACACTTGGAAATACTCAGTAAAACCTTCTTCGGTTAAATTTTTTCGTTGAAATATTCTGCCTTGGAATCATATAGTTGATTATGTTCTGCATTCGCCATTACAAAGAGGTATAATTCCCAGGACATCCGTTTTTCTATACGACTCGGAAGCAAGTAAATATCAATTCATCTGAGCTTCACTATGGAGACAATTATCTTGAAAAAAGAATTACCAAGCTACGGAGGACAGGCAGTAATCGAAGGTGTTATGATGCGTGGTTCCAATACATGCGCAATCGCTGTCCGTTCACCCGATCAATCTATTGAAATAAAATCAGAGGATCTTGGCAGCCTCTACCGTAGTTCATTTTCAAAAATGCCATTTATCAGGGGATTATTTATTCTCTGGGATGCGATGGTGTTGGGCATCCGTGCGCTCACCTTTTCTGCCAATGTGCAGACAGGTGAAGATGAAAAAATCGAAGGCAAGGAGCTTGCCTTTACCCTTCTGCTCTCCCTTACTCTCGGAGTTGTGATCTTCTTCCTGCTTCCAGCCGGTGCTGCTCAATTGGCTGAAAACTTTCTGGGTATAAATCACATAGTCAGCAACCTGCTTGAAGGTATCATTCGGCTCGCTCTTCTTTTGGGTTATATGTGGGGTATTGGTAAGATAGATGAAATCGAGCGCGTCCTTGGCTATCACGGCGCTGAGCATAAGACCATCAATGCCTTTGAAGCTGGTGCTGAACTTGAAGTGGCGGTTGTACGAGATTTCCCCCGTGAACATACCCGCTGCGGTACCGCCTTCCTCTTCACTGTTGTCATTTTCTCCATCGTTCTCTTCAGCTTGATTGGTGATTTGACACTCATTGAACGATTCGTTTCCCGTATTGTGTTTATCCCCCTACTCGCCAGTCTTGCCTATGAATATATTCGAATGACTTCACGAATAAAATCGCCGCTTCTGCTTCAACTCTTTTCTGCTCCGAATCTGGCACTTCAGAAACTTACTACACGTGAGCCTGATGACGATATGCTGGAAATCAGCATTGCTGCTTTTAAAGCCATGTATGAACATGAAACCCAGGAGCAGAAAATCAAGGAGACAGGGAGCAACCGATCTATGGAAACCTCGCCTGAACTATCCTGACCTGATGTTTATCATACTGAAAATAATTATGCGGCAGAATATGAATTGAAGAGGAAGGTGAAGGTTCATCCTGTCGAAATAGACAAGGGCCCCGTGTCCGGAGCCCTTGTTCCATTTCTCTCTCATATCTTTTTACTAAAGCGGATCTATTCCCGCGGACATCGAAACAAGGCCGCTGACAATCTTCGGGTAGAAGTCTGTTGACTTTTGCGGCATTTTTTCCCCTGCTCTGGTACAGGCAGACACCTGCTCCATCCTGGTCGGATTGAGGAGGAAAAGGAATTGACCGTCTCCATTGTCTACTCGGTCATACCCCATTTGCGGATCCCGTAGATAATCAATATTTTCCTTCCGCTCCACACTTTCCTTGGATAATCCCATTACCCGTTCAATCAGAATCTCATGAAGAATGCTGACATCAAGCATACGCCATGCATAATCACGATCGGGAACGATTTCCTCCATCAGGTTCGGACTCTTCAATTGCAAACCGGAATAGCTTCCTGAATAAAGGCCGATGCGTGGATATTCCGGCACGGCTTCTTCAAGGTACTTGAACAACTGAACGCTGTTTTCGAAATGCGTTATTTCGAAATAGACAGATGCTTTCTCCAGCAGCTCGTCGCGCGTAAGCAGGTCATAGCCATAGATTAAACGATGTGTCGGTAGTATAACAAGGCCCGGGTCAGACATACTCACAAGGGTAACCATGCGGAAATTAAAGGCTGCATTTTCAGCTGCATCCGGGTGTTTCTTCCTCATTTCATCGCGGTAATTTATCGCCGTCTCATATCGGTGATGTCCATCTGCAATAATCAGGTTCTTCTTTGGTTCCATCTCCTTCATTACCGCTGCCACAATCTCAGGATCATCCACCACCCATAGCTTTTGTTCTACATCATTTTCGAAGAGGTCTCGTGCAAGAAGCGGCTTTTTACCGCTGATTACTTTCTCCAGTAGAGCATTGATGGTGTTCTCCTTATCTTGATAAAGCATGAAAATATGCCCGTAATAGGTACCGGTTGTGTTCGTGAGTTTCAACCGGTCGGCCTTGGGTCCGGACAGAGTTCGTTCATGAGGAAGAACAACGCCCTCATCAAAGGTGGAGATTTCGAAGGCGCAGGAAAACCCCTTGCGGGTGTATCGTGTGCCATCCTGCAATGTAAATGTCTGGTGGAGCACATATAGCGATGGTTTTTCCTCGCGCAGCAGTACTCCTTCCTTCATCCAGGATTGGAGATAATCACGTGCTCGTGTGTAGACATTCGATTCTTCTCCATCATTATCGAAGGCCTTACCCTTGATAATTTTTACAATCGTATGTTCACTCTGAGCGTAATATTGTTCCTGCAGACCATAACGCACCCGGTCATAAGGCTGACTGATAACAAGAGAGGGATCTTTAACGAGGTCGATATTGTAGCGCAGGCCACGGAAAGGTCTGATTACAGCCATAATCAATTCTCCTTAAAGAAATCGATCAACCGCTCTACAATTTCCTCTCCCACCCGCGCCTGTCCTTCCGCAGTAGAAGCGCCAACATGCGGAGAACCAATAATCTGGTCAAGCTCAAAAAGCCGTGAGTATGTTGGAGGTTCCTCGGCAAACACATCCAGGGCTGCACCAGCAACCTTCCCGGACTTCACCGCTTCGTATAAAGCCTCCTCATCGACAACACCACCCCGAGCACAATTGACAATCCGGATACCATCTTTCATCTTTCCGATTGCATCCGCATCTATAATGTGATGAGTGGATTCTGTGTGTGGAACATGAAGGGTAATATAATCCGATTTTGCGAGCAGTTCATCGAGTGGAACAAGAACATGGATGTCGTTTACAGATGCGTAGGGGTCATATGCAATCACATTCATACCCAGAGCTGAGGCGCGTTTCGCTGTTTCCTGGCCAATGCGCCCGAACCCGATCACTCCCAGTGTTTTCCCGCCCAGTTCGGTTCCCTTGAACTTCTTTTTCTCCCAGAGGCCTGCCTTCATAGAAGCTGAAGCCTGGGGTATCCGCCTCGCCAGTGCGAATAAGTAACCTATCGCAAGCTCAGCTACAGATGCCGAACTTGCTGCTGGTGTGTTAAGGACACTGATGCCTTTTGATTCAGCGTAGGCTACATCAATATTGTCCAACCCCACTCCACCTCGTACAATCACTTTCAGCTTGTCCGCTTTATCAATAAGCGACTCTCGGATTTTCGTTCGACTCCGGACCACAACTGCATGGTAGGAACCAATCTCGTCCATTAACTCTTCAAAAGTAATGGAATCTCTTACATCAACATCGAATCCGGCTTCCCTGATTCCAGCCACTGCAGCTGCATCAACCGGATCACAAATCAATACTTTCATTTCCCATGCCTTTCTCTTTTAACCTCACATTGAGGCAAAATATCAGTAATAACAATAACGGCTTCAAAGGATTAGAGATTGAGAATATCTTCTATCTGCCCGGTCAGCCACACGAGATCCTCCATCTGGAGATCACCCATGTGAGCGATACGGAACGCTTTCTCCTTCAGATTACCGTAACCATTGGAGATCATAGCACCCCGATTTCCCAGCTCCTTATTCAAATCAGCTACGGAGATGCCGCGTGTATTTTCCACATTGGTAACGGTTTGGGACAGGTAACGTTCATCACTGTAAAGCTTGAAGTACTTGCGAGCCCAATCCTGTATATAAGCCGCCATCTCGGAATGTCTCGCCCAGCGATTCTCGAGACCTTCTGCCAGAATTGCATCCATCTGGACATCCAGTGCCTGAATGAGACTGATTGCAGGTGTTGCCGGTGTCTGATGCTTGTCATATTTACTGTCCATCGCGTCCCACGCAAAATAATAACCACGATTGGGAATTTCCTTGCCGCGCTCTCGTGCTCGATCACTAACGGCACAAACCGTCAGTCCAGCAGGCAGAGCAAAACACTTCTGCACACCTGCAAGACAGACATCAAGATTCCATGCATCAAATTCTATTTTTGTTCCTGCCATGCCACTTACAGCATCGACAAGAATCAAGACGTCTGGATATTTCTCATGAATCATTGCTGCAATATCTTTGACTGGATTCATAATGCCCGTGGAAGTTTCGTTCAAAACCAGGGTTATGGCATCATATTCTCTGGAGGAGAGAGCTTCATCCACCAATGCGGGAGTGATAGCCTGCCCCATGGCAACTTCGAGTTTATCTGCGGCAACACCATTCAGAAGCGTGATCTCATGCCATCGTTTTGAAAAAGCGCCGCAAACAGTGTTCAGGATTTTTTTTGTTGATGCCTGGCGAATCGACCCTTCCATCACACCGGTTGACGAGGAAGCAAACAGATATACATGTGCATCTGTATATAGCATTTTTTGCAATTTGGGCGTCACAGATGCCTGAAGATCAGAATACTCTTTTGCCCGGTGGCCAATCATCGGAACAGCCTGAGCTTGTAGAATTTCGTTACGAACATGAGTCGGACCGGGAATGAACAACTTCTTGTACATGAGCACTCTCCTCTAAGGTTTTGTTCTTTATTGATTTTCTCGTATACATATCCCAAAAAAACCGGGAGGGAAATCTATAATGCTACGCTTTTAGGCGAAACTTATTGCGCGGTAGCTATCCCCCTTCCACAATCCTTCAGTTGATTATGTATGCATTTCTTTTCTATCTGGCACCAATATGTCTGCATCCTCAACCACCTTCTATCTGCTTCCCACCAGTTTTTACCTGCTTGTAACACTTCAGGAGCTTATTATATTTAACTTTCAATTGTCCGACAATTGCAAGTGTTGTTTGTAACATCCTTCACTTTCACGATTACGTATTGTTGACGCGCTGCTGCTTGCCCCGTAGAATTGATACCCGGGAGAATTGATATGGATGTAAAACTCACCTTTCGTAGCAGGGAATATATGATTTCTTCGGGAATGACGCTGCGCTCAGCACTCCTTAAACTGAATATTCCGGTTGAATCTGTGCTTGCAGTCCGGCGAAATACACTCATTACAGATGACGAGATTTTAAAAGATGGCGATGAAATCAAGCTCGTGCCAGTCATCTCCGGTGGATAATTAATCTACTATCAGGAAAACAAATCATGCGTTGTAGAAGATGTGACTCAAAAGCAGTGATCAATATGAGGCAGCACAAACTCTCTCTGTGTGCTGAACACTTTATCGCCTGGTTTCAGGATCATGTTGCCAGGACCATTGAACGTCATCATATGTTCAGCAAAGATGACAGACTTCTCCTCGCAGTATCTGGAGGCAAAGACTCTCTTGTCTTATGGGATATTTTGATCCATCTTGGCTATAATACCGATGGTCTCTATATCAACCTTGGTATTAACGAAGAGATCTCCTATTCAGATCAATCCGCAGAAAAATGCTTCCGGTATGCAGAGAAAAATCATCTTTTCCTGCATCAAGTTAATATTCCACAAAAATACGGATTGTCAATTCCTGATGCTGCAAAAAAGTCGTATCGTTCTAAAAATCGCACCTGCGCATTATGCGGACTGACCAAAAGACACGTTTTTAACGAAATTGCTACCAAATACCAGTACGATGTTCTTCTCACCGGGCATAACCTCGATGATGAAGCTTCCGTGCTCTTTGGCAATACGGTAAATTGGCTGGGGAAATACCTTGCCAGACAATCCCCTGTCCTTGAAGCCTCCTCCAGCGGTTTTACAAAAAAAGCAAAACCTTTGTGCAGAGCCTATGAACGTGAGACTACCGCATACGCTATCATCAAAGGAATCAGCTATTTTGAACAGGAATGCCCTTTTGCAGCAGGAGCTACCACTTTATCCAACAAGGTTCTGCTGAATGATATCGAAGCAGAGACACCGGGCTTCAAGCAGCGTTTTTATCTATCTTTCCTTAAAGCAAAGGAGGAGGGGCTCTTCGACCCCTCCCTCTCTGATCGCAATACTGATTTCCAACCATGCAGTCGCTGTGGGCAACCAACCTCCAATCCGGAAGTCTGTAACTTCTGCCGCACCTGGGAGAATATCCTTGTTTCCAGGGATTCTTGAATACTACCTCCCACATAGCCTTGTACAGACAGATTGATACCGTCAGGCTGTCTCAAGGTACTGGCGAACCTCCCAGTCGGTAACATGAGTGGTGAAATTCTCCCATTCGGACCGTTTTGCACGAAGGAAAGCTTCGACAGTCTCCGGTCCCAGCGCATTCTTTAAAACCTCATCCTTTTCGAACTCATCCAGTGCAGCACCCAGGGAATCGGGAAGCTGCCCAATACCCAGTTCGTCAAGTTCCGCATCGTTCATCTCAAAGATATTGATATTGTTGACCGGGGGTGGGCATTCCATTTTCTTTTCAATACCATCCATACCAGCTGCCAGCATCGCAGTGAATGCAAGATAGGGATTGCTGGAAGGATCCGGAAACCGCAGCTCAGCGCGAGTAGCCATTGGTTTATCTACGCCGGCATGAGGAATACGAATCATTGCAGAGCGGTTCATCTGTGCCCAGCAAATATAAACCGGTGCTTCATATCCCGGGACTATTCGCTTGTAAGAATTGACTGTTGGCGCTACAACGGCTGCCAGTGCCCTTGCATGATGGAGCTGTCCAGCCATAAAGTGATACGCCATACTGGAAAGATGGAATTCATCATTTGCATCAAAGAACAGGTTGTTTCCTTCCATATCGGCGATAGATTGGTGACAATGCATACCGGATCCATTAATTCCATGGATAGGCTTGGGCATAAATGTAGCCGTAAGACCGGCTTCCACCGCCAGCGCCTTTACTGTATATTTCATGGTTACGACATTGTCTGCAGTCCGTAGTGCGTCTGCAAACTGAAAGTCGATCTCATGTTGACCAAGCGCTACTTCATGATGCCCCATTTCTATTTCAAGGCCCATCTTCGTCAAGGCGCCCATCAGCTCGGCTCTCACTCGCTGCGCATCGTCCCTTGCCGAAAAATCAAAGTAGCCACCAATGTCGTAAGGAACTGGGTGAATACTGTCTGGGCCATTCTTTTTAATCAGGAAGAACTCAGGCTCGGAACCCACAAAGTACTTCCAGCCCTTTTTGTCGAGTTTTTCCAGATACATTTTCAGCACATTTCGAGGGGACCCTCGAAACATGGTGCCGGATGGTGTATACACATCACAGAAGATACGCGCACGCTTGCGCTCCTCCTGGCTCCAGGGCAGAACAGCGTAGGTTTCTCCATCTGGAACCAGCATCATGTCACTTTCCTGGATGCGCGCAAAGCCCTCGATCGAAGATCCATCAAAGAAAATTCCATCTCCGATCACTGATTCCAGTTTTGATGCAGGAATATCTACACTTTTTACCCCCCCGGTCACATCGGTGAACTGTAGGCAAATGAATTTGACTCCGTCCTCCCTTACTCGTTTCAATAATTCCTCACTCATGATTCTACTCCTTTGGCTGATTTTCGAGCTCTCTTTCCCGATTACTTGTAGCTTGTACACTTATTTCTAAGTCCCTCTATACAGGTTCTAATTAAATGTCTTAGAATACCACCGAGCAGAATAGATTGCAAACGAAATTTTATATTTTATATCGGGAAATTATCTGACTGAGGTGCGTACAGTTAGAGGTATACGAAAGAATCCAGAAGTTGATACTTATCCTGCGCATTCTCAATCTTGAACGCCTGATAAACCTCTTCCCCCAAGACAATACACAGGAGTTCTGCCATAAGCAAGACTCACTGCTCATAACATAAACCGGTAATTTGAATTTTCCTAAAATTTAGTCCGATGCGGTTTGGGCTTCCTGCGGCTTAGGATTCAAGGAACTAATTTCAGATATCCCATCAAGATCTGCATACCCTCAGATGTTATTGTACAGGATCCATCGGTAGAGAAATCTCCATCAGGCTCCAGCAGATGAATGCCGGTTCTTTGCTGCCATTCATGGATAAACTCAAAGAGCAGATCTGCTCTTATCCCAAGCTCGAACGCGGCTGTCGAAACTGATCCTTTCATATATAGGGCTGCTGCTAAAGCTTTATCCATCCGGGACCTGGGAAAATCCATTTCCCCGGATATCAGCTCGCTCGACAAATCCATACGGAGCGTTTCCAGTGGGTGAGTTAATCGAACGAGGACTGCCGTTTTTGTTGTCCGTGAGATTCTGGCCTGTGTGCTTCGTCGGAGCCCGGGCAGCCAGAGTACGGATACCTGATCAGACAGCAGCGGCCAGCGATTACGAAGTATTGAGGGGACTCTGGATTCCATCAGAACATCGCTGACTTTTTTCGACAGACCCCTTGTATCAAAGCTGATACGATCCCCTTGCAATTTGCCCCTCAGCCTTATTAGTCCATCCAGTTGATCCATATCAAAAGCAGCGCAGACGGGATTTAATTCAGATACGATATTTTTATATGTATCAGATTTTACAGCCGGAAAGACTTCAACCAGCAGTTTCCATCCATATCCCAGGTTAAATTCATCCGATCCATTTTTAAGATATTGTGCCTCAGATCCGGTTTCCAGAAGCGGGTACTGTGGAAAAGCCAGTTCATCAATCCCCGTACAAATGATCCCCTCTTCTGCAGTCTGGATTAACTCAAAATCGGAGAGCAGAGGCATCCTCCTGGGCTTCCCGGTCCGGATCCCTTTTATTATGCGTTCAATAACAGCAAATGAAAGGTTGCGTTCTTCCGGCAGAAGCCTCCCAAGGAGTGAAACAAGAAAGGCACCTTGCAAAGCAGTTGGAAGTGTTAGGAACCGTGAACGCAAAACAGCATAGGATACCGGTCCTGTCTTACGGCAGACTTGATAAAACCGTTGATTAACCTCTGCGGAAACCCAGGCTTCCTGTTCTGTCATGAGGTGTCCAATTTGCAGCAGATGGGTGCGAATTCCAGCATTATACGTTTCCATGAGAGGAAGCAGTTCGTGCCGCAATCTGTTACGGAAGAAAGTCTGATCAAGATTACTGCTATCCCATCGCGGAAAAATACCCAGATCGCTGCAGTGCTGCATGATATCAGTTCTATTAATAGAAAGAAGGGGTCTGATAAGACTGATTGGATGATTTTTCTCTGGACTGCCCGGATCAGCCCACTGATTCATGAGTGTTTTCGGCAGCATGCCGCGTAAACCTGTCGGACCAGCGCCACGGAGCAGGTGCATCAGGATTGTCTCCACCTGGTCATCAGCATTGTGGCCGACCGCAACAACATCAGCTTGACAACTCACTGCAGCCCGCCAAAGGAATTGGTAGCGATAGATTCGGGCAGCTTCCTCTAAAGACATACCTGATTGGAAAAGCTGCTCTTTTCCCGCCCGCTCGATAACACACTCACAGCCATACTGTTTGGCCAGATTTGCTACATACTCAGCATCTGATGCACTTTCAGGCCGGACCTGATGGTCGAAATGAGCGGCAATAACCGTACAGCCGAGATGAACCAGTGCATCGAGCAGGGTAATGCTGTCTGGCCCCCCCGACACAGCCACAAGCACGCGCTGCCCGGGTATGATCAGCTGAAACTCAGCAATGTAATCAGAAATCTTTGTGTACAAATTCATATTGTGTCGATTATAGCATCTGGATTGAAAGGAATCCCTGTTATTATTAAATAAGAAAGAAAAGAAGAATCGCAATACTATTCGCTATGGTATAATCGCATCTTATGACCCCCCTTTAGAGGAGCGTTGAATTGGCCTTTAATCCATTGAACTGGCTCTTGGGCCTTTTTTCCCTGGACATTGGTATCGATCTGGGAACAGCGAATACACTTGTTAATGTTCGCGGTAAAGGTATTGTTATCAATGAACCATCCTGGGTAGCCATAGACAAACGCACTCGTAATTCACTGAAAATTGGAGCTGCAGCGAAAGAAATGGTTGGCCGTACACCAGCCAATATTCTGGCAATTCGCCCGCTGCGCGATGGGGTCATTTCTGAGTTTGACATCACCCGGGATATGCTTGAATACTTCATTGGCCGGGCGCACGAGCAAACGCTTTCGCCTCTCCCAAGACCACGTGTTGTTATTGGCTTACCGCGAGGTGCTACCGAGGTCGAAAAGAGGGCTGTATATGATGCCGCGATGGCTGCCGGAGCACGCCAGGCCTTCCTGATTGAAGAGCCAACTGCTGCTGCTCTGGGTGCTAACCTGCCTATATCCGATGTCCGTGGATCCATGATTGTAGATATCGGAGGTGGAACCACAGAGGTTGCCGTATTCTCGATGGACAGTATTGTCGTTTCCCGATCTCTACGCATTGCCGGCGATGAGATGGATCAGGACATCATTGCGTACATCCGCAATAAGTACAATCTCCTTATCGGGGAACGCATGTCGGAACGCATCAAAATCGAGATTGGTTCTGCCTATCCCCTTCCCAAAGAAAAAACCATGACTGTACGTGGACGTAATCTTGTCTCCGGGCTTCCGGAAGCAATTGAAATATCATCGATAGAAATCCGAGAAGCTATCAGTCGATCCGTGAAAGTTATTGTAGATTCAGTGCGTGAAGCTATTGACGAAACGCCACCCGAAATCATTGCTGACCTTATGGAGACAGGTTTATGCCTGGCCGGCGGTGGTTCCCAGCTCCAGGGTCTTCCCGAACGATTGATGAATGAACTCAGAATGCGCGTTTGGGTTGCCGAAGACCCAATGACCTGCGTGGCTCGAGGTGCCGGGTTGATCCTTGAAGATCTCGATGGCAATGCCAAGTACCTGGCCGGTTTCGAGCGCAGATAAGCTTGAAATCAATTATGAATGGTCTCCTGATTCCATTATGAAACGCTCCTTTTCCCCCACAATACTTACTGTCATCCTGATTCTTGTTGCTGCCGCGTTCCTTATCCTTCAACTGGGTGGGTACATGGACCAGGCGCAGGATATCTTCACCAGTCCCATAGCTGTAGTCCAGACCTGGATATCCCTGCGTTACACAGCAGTGCGTGACATGATCACCTCACCTCGTGACCTCGCATCTTTGCGTGCCCGGAACAGCGAACTTGAGGCAGAAGTTGCCAGCCTTCAGAGGGAAATTGTCACCCTTCAAGAACAAATCACGGAAGCTGAAATCCTTTCCGCCCTTCTGAGTTATGCCAGGAACGAACCAGAAAACAGGTATATCGCCGTGGGAGTTATCGGAAGTGACACAAGCTCATTTCTCCGTTCTATCTGGATTAATGGTGGCTCCGATGATGGGCTTGCATATGGAATGCCGGTGGTTACTGAACAAGGTCTCGTTGGGCGACTGGTAGAAGTCAGGGCTGACTTATCCCGAGTACAGATGATTACTGATCCAGAAATTACCGTAAATGTCCGCTTACAGAATTCCCGTGCTGACGGCCTCCTGCATGCACAGATTAATGGAGAAATCGTCGTCGAGTTAATCCCTCAGGACGCCGAAATTGAGCTTGATGAAGTTGTCCTGACTTCCGGATTGGGTGGTTCATATCCAGCAGATATCCCTATCGGCCGTGTGATCAATATCCGCAAACGTGACTATGAGTTGTTCCAGCAGGCAAGCATAGAGTCTAACGTGGATTTTGAGAAACTGGAAATTGTACTTGTTATCACTAATTTCAGTGCACTGCCGATTCAGACATCTACGGAATAATCTCTATGATTTATGTAATTGGTATCCCCTTGATAGCTTTTGCTGCAATTCTGCAGTCAGTCATTATGAATGATATCCGCATGCTCAATGGCCGCCCGGATCTTGCTCTGCTGATTCTAATCGCTGCCGCTTTATTCTTTGGTATCAGACCAGCGCTGATTCTCGCTTTTTTTGCAGGTTTATTTCTAGACCTTCTTTCAGGACTTCCTCTCGGGCTTACATCCCTTGAACTCGTTACTGTCCTTTTTATGATATCCTTTACGGAGAATCGCTTCTGGCATACAAATATTCTGGTTGTAGAAATGGTTACCCTTGTTTCATCCTTTGTATTCCATACGATGGCTGCAGGTATTCAAATTCTTACAGGCTCGAATATACTGTTTACTGATGCGCTTGTCAGAATAGTGCTTCCCAGCACTTTTCTCAATATGTTGTTTATTCTGCCTATCGCCTATGCTGCATATCAAATCCGGTTACGGACTGAGGAAGATCAGGAGTAGAATTCCTGAAGCACTTATGAATAAACTGCCATTATGAACGATAAACCTGTCCGTAAATCGATCCAATCATGGAGAATTCAGGTTCTTTACATCGCCCTGATTCTGTTGGGGTTTCTTTTTATTGGCCGGCTCTACCAATTCCAGATCCTTGAAGGCAGTGTATATCAAGCACAGGCTGATGAAAACCGTTTTACGGAAGTCCGGATAGCGGCCGAACGCGGAGTGATTTATGACCGCAATGGCCAGATTCTTGTCCGCAATATTCCCACATTCAATATTGTGATTACCCCCGCCCTTCTTCCAGACAGTGAAGCAGAAACCCAGGCCACGTATTTATGGCTGTCGGAACTTACCGGTGTTCCGATCAGCCAGGAAGGTGAGGCCGCCGCTCGCTGTGTTCCGGGGCGCGGCATCACTCAGCTCGTTCAAGAAGGGGCTACGAACGCACCGTATGAAACCTGGCCAATCGCCTGTGATGTGGATGAATCAATTGCCCGGGTGATTAATGAAACCGCAGCGGACCATCCCGGTGTCAGTGTAGAAATTGAACCTGTACGGGAATACCCCACCGGTGAATTGACTGCAAATATCATCGGCTATCTCGGGCCTATTTCAGAACAGACAGAAGTTTATTACGAATCTCTGGGTTTCGTCGCAGACAGGGATAAAGTCGGATACTCAGGCATCGAATACCAGTATCAGGAAATCCTTGCCGGCACAAATGGACTTAAACTTGTAGAAATCGACGTTGCCGGCCAGGAACTGCGTGAGATTGGAGAAGTCATCCAGCCCGTTGCCGGCAACAGTCTGCGCCTGACGATCGACACCCGCCTCCAGGCAGCTGCTCAAACTGCATTGCGTAACCGGATGGAATTCATCAACCGCTATGCGAACGAGCGGCGATCCCCCATCGGTGTTGTTATCGCCATGAACCCAAACACCGGTGAAATCCTGGCAATGGTCAGCGAACCCACTTACGAGAACAACCGCTTCGCACGCTTTATCCCTGCTAACTACTACCAGCAGCTTGTTGCTGATGACCGCGGAAAGCCCCTTATCAATCATGCCATACAGCTTGCTTTCCCTCCAGGATCTACTTATAAACTTGTAACAGGAGTTGGATCGCTCAATGAAGGTGTGATCACACCGAATGAAACCCTTTTTGATCCTGGAAAGATTACCATTGCGAACCGCTACTTCCCCAACGATCCTGGTAAAGCAAAGGATTTCGTCTGCTGGAATGAGGATGGGCATGGAGATGTAGACTACCTTCATGCGCTCGCCTGGTCCTGCAATATTTACTTTTACAAGATCTGCGGAGGGTATGAAAACGAAGTAGATCCAGGCCTTGGGATAGATTTGCTGGGCCAGTATGCTCGCGCACTCGGCTATGGCGATCTTCTCGGTATCGATCTCCCCGGTGAATATAATGGTCTGGTTCCGACACGGGATTGGAAACGGCGAACGCAGGGTGAGAACTGGTCCACTGGAGATACATACAACGCCGCCACGGGTCAGGGTTATGTACTTGCCACACCACTTCAGGTGCTCAACTCTGCAGCAACGATTGCTAACGGCGGACGTGTAATGTGGCCACATCTGGTTCAGGAAATTCTCGATGGCGAAGGTAATGTCGTGGAAGCGATTGAACCACGTGTATTATGGGATCTTACAGACGGCGTCCTTACAGAAGGCACACCAGACATCAATGTCGAATCATGGGTCATCGAACTAACACAACAGGGGATGCACATGGTTACACTGGATGGGGGTACAGTCTATGGCTATGGCAATCTTGACACTATTTCCTCCGCGGGGAAAACCGGGACTGGTGAGTTCTGCGATACTGTTGCCTTTAATAAAGGTTTATGCGAACCAGGAAACTGGCCAACCCATGCCTGGTACGTCGCATTCGCACCGTATGAAAATCCGGAGATAGTAGTTGTTGCAATGGTATACAATGGCGGGGAAGGCGCTGTCACCTCCGGCCCTATTGTGAAGCAGGTTCTGGAAACATATTTCACTCTTAAAGCTATTGATGCGGCAGGAGCCCCCTGATACTTCGCCACAACCGTCATAGCATGCTATAATCGCCAACCAGAGATGCTATGGAAACAAAACCTGTTATTAAAGGGCTGAAGGATGGATTATTAATCCAGCTTCCTCAAGGAGAATGGGAAGCCGTTCTTTCCGGTCTTAAGGAAATACTTGATACACAGGCAGCTTTTTTCCGGGGAGCGGATGTCACTCTTGATCTGCAATCATTAGAACTGGGTGTCATCGCCTTGAGTGAACTGCGTGATACGTTTCTGGAACATGATATCATGCTGCATACAGTTCAGACTGATCACAGGCCGACCTCGCTTGCTGCAGCAGATCTGGGCATTCAGGCAACCCATTCGGATGACAGCTCGCATGAGCCGGATTTTGAATCTGAACTGCCAGGCGATCCGGCTGTGCTGCTTCACAGGACGGTTCGCTCCGGGCAAACCATTCATCACCCCGGCCATGTAATTGTTCTTGGCGATATTAACCCGGGAGCTGAGATCATCGCCGGAGGAAATATCGTCGTCTGGGGACGAGTCCGTGGCACGGTACACGCAGGAGCTATGGGCGACGAAGACGCTGTTGTATGCGCACTGGATCTTTCCCCCACTCAGCTGCGTATCGCAGACCAGATTGCTATTTCCCCGGAACGTAAAGGTAAGCCCCGGCCAGAAATTGCCAGGCTTCGCAATCATCAACTGGTTGCAGAAATCTGGAATCCAGACAAGAAAATGATCTGACAACTGCCTGCTGACCGGAACCGTTCAATCCGAACAGCAGCTGCCTTGAATATGAGTTTTATGGAGAATATGAATGACAGCTACGATTCTAACCATTACATCCGGAAAAGGTGGCGTTGGTAAAACCACAGCCACAGCCAATCTCGGCGTAGCCCTTGCTTCCATGGGAAGCAGTGTTGTCTGCATTGATGCAGATATCGGCCTCCGTAATCTGGATGTTGTCATGGGTCTTGAGAACCGCATCGTTTATGATCTGGTTGATATCATCGAAGGCCGCTGTAAACCCCGTCAGGCCATGATAAAAGATAAAAGAATTGAAAACCTGTACCTGATTCCGGCCGCACAGACACGCGATAAAACAGCCGTTTCTCCACAAGACATGATAACACTGGCTGATGAGCTGCGTGGAAATTTTGACTGGGTGCTGATTGACTCTCCGGCAGGTATAGAACGAGGTTTCCGCAACGCGCTCGCCCCGGCAGATAAAGTTATTATCGTTACCAACCCTGAAGTTTCTTCCGTTCGTGACGCCGATCGCATTATCGGCCTGATTGAAGCGGAGGAAAAAGGCCCGGGGTTGCTGGTAATCAATCGAATAAAACCCGAGATGGTGAAACGCGGCGATATGCTCGCAACCGAGGATATTCTCGATGTACTCGCGGTAGAACTAATCGGCGTGGTTCCTGATGATGAGGCTGTTATTGTGGCATCAAACCAAGGATCCCCTGTTGTGTTGAATAATCGCAGTGCTGCAGGAAAAGCCTTCGAAAATATCGCCCGAAGGCTTGCCGGTGAAATAGTACCGTTCACAGAGCTTGATACCAGGGATGATTTCCTGAGTAAACTATCGCGTCTTGTTCGTCCAGGAGGCGACTGATGAGTCTAATTGAACGCTTGCTCAGCGGGCAAACATCCAGCGCCGATGAAGCAAAGGAGCGCTTGCAATTCGTGTTGATTCATGACAGAGCTGATCTGTCACCTGGAAAACTGGAACAATTAAAGGATGAAATTATTCAGGTCATATCAAAGTATGTCGACATCGACCAGCGACAGGTCGAAATTTCACTGACGCAGGACCGGACCCATCAGCGTCTGGTAGCGGATATTCCCCTCGCATCGCCCCGCTCCCGTCGACGGTAGGTTTCAGGTCCGGTATGTTCCGCTCCCTACGAATCTGGCGGCATTTTGACATTCTCCTGCTGGCTGCTGTATCTTTGATGACCATTGCAGGGATTGCTATGATTCGTTCTGCCATAGCAGGTAATGAATCTCTTGCGGAAACAGTTCCCCGGCAGTCTATTTATGCCGGCCTTGGTTTTGTCATTCTGCTCGTTCTGGCTATGATCGATTATCACTTCTGGTCAGCCATTACACGTCCCATGTTCCTGGTGATACTCGGATTACTTGCCCTTATCATGATCCTCGGGCAAACCAGTTTTGGTTCTACCCGCTGGTTCCAGGTTGGTATCATCCCGATCCAGCCTTCAGAATTATCCAAGATTGTGATGATCCTTGTTCTGGCTGATTTTTTCTCCCGGAACATGCAGCACATCAATAAGCCGATCACCATGATCCGGAGTCTGGTGCTTGTTGGGCTTCCTGTTCTTTTCATTTACCTTCAGCCGGACCTCAGCACATCGATCGTTTTGATCGTTATCTGGTTGGCTTTATACTGGGCAGCGGGAATCTCTTTTAAACAGATAGGGATTTTGGTTCTCTTGCTGCTGATCGTCATTCTGATTATTTCACCATTCATGCTGAACTACTTTCTGGTAGGGTATCCGAAGGAAGATAATTTCCTCATTTTTGAATACTACCAGATGCAACGGATTTATAATTTCCTGTTTCCCGATCCTGAGGCACGTCATGGCTCCATTTACAACATTGAACAATCGATGATTGCCATAGGATCCGGTGGTTTGTTCGGTCAGGGGTACGGACATGGAACCCAGGTACAACTGCGCTTCCTGAAAGTACGCCACACGGATTTTATTTTTTCTGCGCTTGCTGAGGAATTTGGTTTTTTGGGCGCCTCTTTTCTCATACTCCTTTTCTTTTTTATTATCTATCGCTGCTTCCGGGCTGCGCGTCTGGCCAAGGATAGCTTTGGCGCCCTTGTCAGTTACGGTGTAGCCTTTCTGCTTCTATTCCAGGGTTCTTTCAACATAGGCATGAACCTGAATCTGTTTCCCGTCTCAGGCCTCCCTCTTCCCTTCTTCTCCTATGGAGGTTCATCTCTGGTAACAAGTTTAATGGGTATCGGCCTTGTTGAGAGTGTAATCATTCGTCAAAAAGATATCGAGTTCTGACATACATACTTAGAAGGTAAATTTATGACTCAAAAAGATGCTGTCCGTGTACGCTTTGCACCTTCACCAACAGGAAGGTTTCATATTGGTGGAGCCCGAACTGCCTTGTATAATTATCTACTGGCTCGCCAGACCGGAGGCAAATTCATTCTCCGCCTTGAGGATACTGACCGAAAACGATTCAACCCTGCTTCAGAAAAGGAATTCATAGACAGCCTCCACTGGCTTGGTTTGCAGTGGGACGAAGGCCCTGATATCGGAGGGCCCTATCGCCCATACCGTCAATCTGAAAGACGACAGATTTACCAGCAGCATATCAACGAACTGATCAGGAACGATCACGCCTATTACTGCTTCTGTACGCCTGACAGGCTTGCAGAAGTACGCAATGAACAGAAAAATCGCAAAGAAGACTCTCATTACGACGGCCTCTGCCGCAGCCTCTCTCTGGCAGAGGCACAAGCTCGCATCGATAGTGGCGAGTCATACGTCGTCCGATTTAAGACACCCAAAGAAGGGGTCACAACCTGTTATGACCAGATGCGGGGTGAAATCCGTGTCGAGAACCGCACATTGGACGACTATATCCTCCTCAAGTCGAATGGGCTGCCGGTATACCATCTGGCAGCAATAGTCGATGATTATCTCATGGGAATCACCCATGTATTTCGTGGATCGGAATGGCTTCCCACGTTTCCGCTGCACACTCAGATCTATCAGGCTTTTGGCTGGCAGCAGCCCCTCTGGATGCACCTCTCTCTGTTCCTTAACCCCACAGGAAAAGGTAAACTCAGCAAACGCCAGTCGGAAGGAAATAACATCAAGGCTGTCTATACACTCGATCTGAAGGAGCTTGGATTTTTGCCGGAAGCTGTAAACAATTGGATCGCTCTCATGGGTTGGTCCTATGATGACCACACTGAATTTTTCACGCTGCCTGATCTGGTTGAAAATTTTTCAATTGAAAAACTTAATCCCAGCCCTGCTGCAGTGAACTTCACAAAACTCGATCACTTTAACAAGCTTCACATACGATCGCTGGCACAGGACGATTTAGCCAGGCGCCTCGTTCCTGTATTCCAGCAGGCTGGCCTTGATGTGTCCCTCGAGAAGCTTATCGACCTTATGCCAATCTTACAGGAGCGAATACGCACCCTCGATGAAGCAGTTGAAATAGCAGGTTTCTTCTTCCGCGACTGGGTACAACCGTCTCCTGAAGATCTGATTGGCAAAAACATGGATCAGCCGGGTTCGCTCAAAACGCTGCAGGCGGCCATAGAAAAGATCTCTTCTATGCAATCCTTCAACCTTGAGCTTGTTGAAGCACAGCTGCGTGAATCAGCAGACAGCCTTGGCTTGAAAGCGGGTCAATTTTTTGGAATCCTCCGCATGGCTGTCACCGGCCAGACAGTAAGTCCGCCATTGATCGAAAGCATGGAGATCATCGGTTTTGAGGAAGTTCTGCGAAGATTGCAGAAATCTGCAGAAATCCTTGCGAACAGTTTTGAATTATAGACATCAGACTTTCTCTATGGTAAAATGCCGTCGATTGGGGGTTCGTCTAGTGGTAGGACAGCGGACTCTGACTCCGTCAGCCGAGGTTCGAATCCTCGACCCCCAGCTACAGCCCGGTGATCACTCGCCGGGCTGTTACCTTGAAAAGAGACCGACTTCCTGTCCGTCAGCCCTAGCTCGTGTGGAGACAGAGAAGATTTCAACCCGGGATCTCCCGGCAGTTGTGATGGTATAATGCAAGCCATGCAAGAAAACACCTGGCGAAAATCGCTGGATCGCACCCGACGCTCAGCTTTCGGGCAGATCCTTTCCTTTCTCGGCCAATCTGATCTTTCTCCTGATTACTGGGATAATCTCGAAGCAGTCCTGGTGCAATCGGATCTTGGACCGCAGGCATCCCAGCGTGTACTTGCTGATTTACGCTTGTTTGCTTCAAAAGAGGGTGTGATCAAGCGGGAAGACCTGCAGAGTGCGCTGCAAGACCTTTTGATCGAATCCATTGAACCCTACCAGCCGGTCTTCGCTGATGCTGGCCCCACTGTTATTCTGCTTGCAGGAGTCAACGGCTCCGGTAAGACAACCACGGCCGCCCGTCTCGGGTACCGATATCAGCTGCAGGGCAAGAGAGTCCTGTTCGCCGCAGCAGATACCTATCGGGCTGCGGCTGTTGATCAATTGCAAGTCTGGGGAGATCGTCTTGGTATTGAAGTTATCTCCGGTGAACCCGGCAGTGATCCGGGGGCGGTAGTGTATTCTGCCTCGGAGGCAGCAAAGTCAAGGGAAGCAGAAATTCTCCTGATCGACACCTCCGGCAGAATGCATACAAGCCATAATTTAATGGCAGAGCTGGAGAAAGTGCATCGTGTGTGCACCCGCGTCATCAGCGGAGCACCTCACCAAACATATCTTGTTATTGATGCTACAACCGGGCAAAATGGTCTTTCTCAGGCAAGATTTTTCACGGAACAAATCGGGGTTGATGCGGTCATTCTTGCAAAGCTCGACGGCTCTGCAAGAGGAGGTGTCGGCCTGGCAATTGTTCAGGAACTTGGATTACCAATAGCCTACGTCGGTCTTGGTGAAAAGAAGGAAGACCTGCTGGATTTCAATCCGACCGCTTACATCAAAGGGCTGATTTCTTCCAGCAGAATAGAAAATTGTTAGAACATGCTGCACAGATCGTGCAGGGGAAGGTAAACACCAATGGAAGACTATACATCGGGATTACAACAGGACCTGAAACGCATCCAAGAACTCATGGTGCGTCTTTGACTTATCCGCAAAAGAACAGAAGCTGAATGCGCTTGTAGAAAAATCCGAAGACCCCACTCTGTGGGAAAATCCTGATGAAGCGCAAAAAATAATGAAAACTTTGGCACGGATCAGGCGTGATGTAGTTTCCTGGCATACGCTGCGTCAGCGAACCGAGGACGCGCTTGAACTTGCCGGCCTTGAAGATGAAAGCCTTACAGAAGATATTGAAAAAGAAGCTCTGGCCATTCATGGAATTGTTGAGCAGCGTGAGCTGCTGGCACTTCTTTCTGGACCCTATGATAGCGAGGATGCGATCCTCTCCATCCATGCAGGTGCTGGCGGAACTGATTCGCAGGACTGGGCACAAATGCTTCAGAGAATGTACCTGCGTTGGGCGGAACGAAATGATATGGATGTTGAAATCCTTTCCAGCAGCGAGGGCGATGAAGCAGGAATTAAAAGTGTGATGATCGCAATAAATGGCGATTATGTTTTTGGGTACCTGCGCTCAGAACGAGGTGTCCACCGGCTGGTCCGTCTATCACCTTTTGATTCAGCACATCGCAGACACACCTCTTTTGCACTGGTAGAAGTTTATCCACAGGTTGATTCAAATTCTGACGTTGAAATACATCCTTCCGATATCCGTATTGACACCTACCGCTCTGCAGGCGCAGGCGGACAGAACGTACAGAAAAACGAAACCGCCATTCGAATCACCCACATCCCTTCCGGGCTTGTTGTGACCTGCCAGAATGAACGTTCCCAATCGCAGAATAAAGAGAATGCTATGCGCGTGTTGCGCGCCCGGCTGCTGGATCTGAAACGGCAGGATCAGGAAGAAGAACTCGCCAAATTAAAGGGCGAACACGTCTCTGCTGAATGGGGCAGCCAGATCCGTTCTTATGTTCTCCATCCCTATCAAATGGTCAAGGATCACCGTACGAATTTTGAAATGGGTAACACAACAGCCGTCCTTGATGGCGACCTGGATGGTTTTATCGATGCTTATCTGCGAATACAAAAGGGGAAACAAACAAAACCTACTGCTTGAATGGATTCAGACCATCTGCTATAATCCGTCCGCCCGACGGACCGAGGAGGAATAGATAGTGGACACTTATTTGAATATTGCGTTGATTATTCTCTCAATCGCACTGATTGCAATCATAATTCTGCAGAGTCGTGGTGCCGGATTGGGAGGCCTTACAGGTGGTGATTTTGGTGGAGGCGGTTACCATGTTCGTCGTGGGATTGAAAAGCTGCTTTTCAATGTCACTATTGGACTCAGTGTGGTCTTTTTCCTGCTCGCACTGATTAACGTAATGCTGGCTAATTGAAGCCTAAGAATATTGCATACTTCTAACGGTCTCTGATGCAAAAATACCGCTGGCAGATCCTTATTGCACTTCTCGGATTGATTCTGATTGCCGGGATACTTTTCCTCATCCTTCGTGATGGTGAGCAGGAAATATCCACGCCGCAACCAGTCTCGGGGGGTGCGTTTATTGAAGCTGAAATCGGCAGCTGCATCCGTTTGAATCCCCTGCTCGATTTTAATAATCAGGTTGACAGGGATATTGATGCACTTCTTTTCAGTGGTTTGCTTAAATTTAACTCCAGTGCAATACCTCAGCCCGATCTTGCCGAGGGTTGGGCAGTATCAGCAGATTCCACACTCTATACATTCTATCTTCGCGAAAATGCTCTCTGGCATGATGGCCAGCCAGTCACAGCAGATGATGTTATCTTTACATACTCAAAATTTATGGATGAGGATTACAGCGGCCCTTCCTATTTGAAAGATTTCTGGTCTGATATAACAATCACGAAAATAGATACTAACATTGTCCAATTTGGCCTGCCTGAACCTTTTGCTCCCTTTCTTGATTACCTTTCCATTGGCTTGCTCCCCGACCATCTTCTTCGCGGTGTGAGTGCATCGGATTTGATCGACCATCCATTCAACCTGAATCCTATCGGAACAGGCCCATATAAATTCGACCATTTTCTTATTGAGGAAAATGAGATCCAGGGTATCAGCCTCGTTGTTAATGAAGATTACTACAGCGAAGTTCCTTTTCTTCAGCGGTTTGAGTTTTACTTTTTCGACAACACTGAAGGCGCAGTTAATGCTGTACTCACAGGAGAAGCGCAGGGTCTTATGGGTATTGAGCTTGAATATCTCCAGGAAATCCTTGATGCCCCTTCTCTGAATCTCCACAGTGCCCCAGTTCCATCTCTTTATATGGTCCTCTTTAACCTGGATCATCCAAAGAAGACTTTTCTTAATGAAAAAGTTGTCCGCCAGGCTATGATGCTCGCTCTAAACCGACAGCACATGATTGATGAGGTTTTTCAAGGACAAGCTGTTCCTGCAAACAGCCTGTTTCTGGACGGTACCTGGGCTGCAATGGATCCTCCATCGGGATGGGAATTCGATCCCGATGAAGCCAACCGCCTGCTGGATGCCGAAGAATGGGATCTTCCGGCCGGTGCAGCACAAGGCACCGAGGAATATGTCCGCGGCAAAGAAGATCAGACGCTCACTTTTACACTCATCCATGCGGATGACTCTCAGTCCCAACAAATTGCCGAAATGATACAGCTTGAATGGGCCTCCATTGGGATACGCATTGAACTTAACGCTCTATCTTCCGAAGAGATGGTGTCGGACTATCTGGAGCCCCGCACATACCAGGCAGCCCTTGTCAACTACAATTTTAATAATTCCCCCGATCCCGATCCGTATCCATTCTGGCATGATGCAGAACTGGATACCGGGCAGAATTACAGCAATTTTTCGGATCGGAATATCAGCATCTGGCTTGAACAAGCCAGAACCACACCGGATGTACTTCGCCGTTCGGCCCTTTACAAAAGGTTCCTGTATCGGTTTAATGACTTATTACCTGGACTGCCACTGTTCTTCCCCGTTGAAAGCTATGTGGTAGATACTACAGTGCAGGGTATAACGATTGGCCCGCTTTTTGATCCCAGTTATCGATTCCATGCTGTTCAGGAATGGTACCTGGTTGCCAGGAATACTATTCCGGAAGCGGTTGATTCCAGCGCGGAAGAGATTATTGAACCATAATCCATACTGTCATGGTATAATCCCGCCGCGACTCTGTAATGTGATGGATCAGGAAGGTGTATTGTGGATAGTCAAACAGAACTCACTAAGATTACTTTAAAAGACCTGCAGCCAAAAATGCAGCTCAAAGGTATTGTACGAAAAACCGAGCTATTCGGTGCCTTTGTTGATGTGGGTGCGGAAGCCGATGGTCTGGTTCACATTTCGATGCTGCAGCGCGGGCATGTGAATCGTGTAGAAGACGTGGTCGAATCAGGCCAGGAAGTTGAAGTCTGGGTGCGGAAGGTAGATCCTGCCACTGGCCGCCTTGAACTGTCCATGATCAAGCCAGTTCTTTTGCCCTGGAAAGCCGTCAAATCAGGTATGAAGGTTAAGGGTACTGTCATCAGGATAGAATCATTCGGAGCCTTCGTGGATATCGGCGCCGAACGGCCCGGGCTTGTCCATGTGAGCGAACTCAGTGATGAGTATGTCCGGGATCCATCTGAGCTTGTAAGCGTTGATCAGGAAATCGATGTAACCATCCTCGATGTGGATCGTAAAAAGCACCAGATCCGCCTGAGTATGAAACAATCTGAAGCACTTGATACTGAAGAAGAACAGGATGAGGTTGAGGAAGAGCCGGTTGCTACTGCGATGGAAATTGCATTGAGGAAAGCTCTTCAGGAATCCGACGCCGATCCAGCGCCAATGGATGCTGCTCCCTCCTCCACCCCCGCGAAGAAGTCTTCAGATGAACTTGAGGATATTCTTTCCCGAACACTTAAACACCGGGTAAAAAGCTAGCTCTATTTCAGCTGCAGCCGTGTTTTAAGTTCTGCTTGAATCCAGATAACCGAAACAAAGATGGGTAATGGTATGCCCATCTTTGTTCTTTGTTCAGATCTTTTTTTTTGAATAATTCTGTTTGCCCGAGTGAGCGGATGTATAATACAGGATCTTGAAACATATTTCTCATACCTGCTTAATCCATCCAATCGTCCTCATCATCATCTTCATCGAATAGTAGTCCTTGATCATCATCATCTTCATCGTCGTCGTCGGGCGCCTCATACCCCTCCAGATCATCATCCCACGGATCTTCAACTGCAAGATCGTTGACCCCCGCATAGGTCAAACAACCTTCATCAGGGTCAATCATGATATTTTCTGAGGAGCAAACACCATTCTCAAGATAAACACAATCGATATAGCGACAAACAACTCGGGGCATTTTCCTTTCCTCCACAATTATTCAACCTGTCAAATCCGATCCTACCGTACTCAAGAACCGCTCGCCATAAATATTCTATAAGAAAATCGAGGGCTTGCACCAGTAGTTCTGGTGATAGAAGCTATATAAATATCGAATACCGCTAGCCGGGCCGTATTCTCCGTGCTTCCAGTACGTTTGGCAACGCTTCAATCTTGTTCAGGACTCGGCTTAGCTGGTTAATATCCATGATGCTCATAACCATGTCAAAAGTCGCCAGACTGTTCTTTGTTGCCACATTAAGTGTAGAAATGCTTATCGATTCATTCAACAACAGCGTAGAAACATCTTTCATCAAGCCATCACGATCGTAAGCCCGGATACGTATCGAAACAGGGTAGCGTTGCATCTGCTGCCCCCATGATACCTGAACGAGCCGTTCTTTATCCCGAATACGCAGGATATTGGGACAGTCCAGTCTATGAACCGTCACTCCTCGCCCTCGAGTCACGTAACCAATTATCTGATCGCCTGGAACAGGATTACAGCAGCGTGCAAGCTGTGTCAGCAATCCTGATACTCCCAAAATTGTTACTTCTTCAGATCCAAGCGGCTCATTTAAAAATTCAGCAGTCGTCGGGATAGTAAACTCATCATGATCCTCTTCCTCTTTATCCAGTCGAGGAATGATTTTTCCAAGATGCGTATCCCCGCATCCAATTGCTGCGAGCAGATCGTCCACGCTGGAGTAATCCATCTCCTTGGCAATATTCTCATAACTGTGTGCTTCCATGCCCAGGCGACGAAGTTCACGTTCAAGAAGAAGCCTGCCATGAGAAATATTCTGTTCCCGGTCCTGCCTTTTAAACCACTGCCGTATCTTACTGCGTGCCCGTTGGCTCGCAACCATTTCCAGGCTGGGATTTAACCAGTCCCGGCTGGGCCCCCCGCGTTTTGTAGTCAGGATCTCAAGGACATCACCGGTTTTTATTTTATGGTCCAGTGAAACCAGCTTGCCATCTAATTTTGCACCGCGGCAGCGGTGGCCGATATCTGTATGAATATGATAAGCGAAGTCAATAGGAGTAGATCCGGATGGCAGGTCAAAAATATCTCCACGGGGAGTGAAAACATACACCCTATCTGTAAAAACATCCGTTTTCATCGCATCGACAAAATCGCTGGCGTCGTCAACATCCTGTCGCCATTCCATCAGGCGACGCAGCCATAGGATCTTACGTTCATACGCATCATCCCGTCTGCGTCCCTCTTTATAACGCCAATGTGCGGCAATACCATACTCGGCCCGTTCATCCATCTCAGGAGTACGGATTTGAACTTCCAGAGGGCGGCCATCCTCGTACATTACAGCTGTATGCAGTGATTGATAGTAATTGTCCTTGGGGGTGGCAATATAATCATCAAAAGCTCCCGGCATCGGCTGCCATTGGCTGTGGATAACGCCAAGAGACACGTAACAGTCGTGCTCTGATTCTACAATGATCCGGATACCCCGGACATCAAATACCTGATCAAAAGGAACATTTTTTCGTTCCATTTTTTTGTAGATTGAGTAAAGATGTTTTGGACGTCCTTTGATCTCAGCAGTAATTCCCTCTTCGGAAAGAATATGCTTGAGGTGGTCTATGATGTTGTTCATCACACTTTCGCGGTCAACCCGCCGTTCATCAACAAATGCAGCGATACGCCGGTATTCCTCCGGCATCGCATACCGGAAGCTCAGATCTTCCAGTTCCCATTTGATCTGCCAGATACCAAGCCTGTTTGCGAGTGGAGCAAAGATTTCAAGAGTCTCTCGAGCTATGCGCTCCTGCTTTTCTCGGGGGAGATGGCGGAGCGTGCGCATGTTGTGCAGTCGGTCCGCCAGCTTGATGACAACTACACGGACATCATCCCCCATCGCAAGGAATGTCTTTCGCAGTGTCTCTTTGGCGAGTTCACTCTCAGTGGCCAGAACAATCGACTTGCTCCCGCCTGCTCTGCCGCTCACTCGAGGCAGTTGTGTGAGCTTTGTCACACCATCTACCAGTAGCGCCACTTCCTCGCCAAATTCTTTCTTTAGATCGTCCATTGTCATGAACGTATCTTCAACGGTGTCATGCAGCAGTCCTGCAATGATAGCAGGCGATGGCAGCCCCAATTCCGCCAGAATTGCCGCTACAGCCAGGCAGTGCTGTATGTAGGGCTCCCCAGACGCTCTGGTTTGCTCTGCATGCAGTTCCTCAGCCTTCCGATACGCGCGTAATATACGCTCGCGTTCATCGGGCTTGATCTTGTTTTCAAGAATGTTCAGAAGACTATCAATATCCATCATGCTTTTGTAAATCCAGTATATGCATAGGACACCCAATCATCAAGGGTATCTGCACATAAATAAAAGAAAAAGATGACGACAATAATACTCTGTCGTCATCTTCGCACCTGCAAATGTTATTACCAGGAGCAGGAGGGTGAAACTTCAATCATTGAGCAAGACCAGGAAAGATCGAATAGAGCACTTCGTTTACCATTTCCTGATTAATCTCAACTTCTGCTTCTTCCAGCGCTGTGTTCAGGAATTCCTGATACGCCGCCTGAACCCGATATTCAAATGAGTACTGGTCAAGCACTTGCTCCTGATGTCCGAGGACTTCAATCAGGTGCCAGCCGTACTGGGTCTCTACAGGTCCACTGATTTCGCCAATTTCCAATGCAAATGCTGCGTCCGCGAATTCAGTGACCATGCGGTCCCGGGTAAACCAGCCGAGGTCACCGCCATTGGCAGAGTTGGATGTATCCAGCGAAAATTCCAGAGCCAGATCCTCCCAGCTTTCGTCCTCATCCAATCGGTCCAATAATTCCTGAGCCTCCGCTTCGGTCGCCACCAGAATATGGCGAGCCCATACCTGGTCTTCAGCTTTCGGGATTTCTGCCCGGAATTCATTCAGCAGGCGGTCCATGTACAAGCCTCGCCTGACGGATTCAAGTATGTCTTCCTCAGCAATACCCTGTGATGCCCATTGATCCAGAAAGAGCTGATAATTCTCATCGAACATTTCAAGAGTATAAGCTGTAGGGGTTGGGGCTGGTGTTGGTTCTGCTGCATCTCCTGCATCTTCTTCATCAACTTCAACCGCAGCAGTTGGTTCTGCATCGGGATCGGGTGTCCTCGAAGGATACGGGGTGGGAGTACCTTCCGGATAAAAACCGAAGTAGCTGTAGATAGTATCCTGCACATCTTGATCCGTAATTTCAAAACCGCGTGCTTCCGCTTCCTGCACCGTTAACAGCTGGTTTGTAAGTGTATTCAGAACTGAACTCGCCACCGTTTGTGGGTCTGATTCTCCGTCATAGCGCAATAAAAATTCAGCGCGGAATCCGTCTGCAGATATTTTTTCGCCATTAACTGTTAAAACAGCCTGATTTGGCTTAAGGGTGAATTCATAAACCAGCGCATATCCGACGAGTACCAGCACCGCAACACCGGTAATGATAGTTCCGATAAGAATCCATTGACTCTGTCGTCGTTCGCGTTCTGCTCTGGCGAGAAACTTGTTTTTTCTAATCTTTGCTGCCATATAGTTTTCCTCTGCGCTTTCCCTGCGATAAGAATGCTTTATGTGTCAACCGGGCACAGAAATCTTTTCCATGCCCGGCATCCTTACCATTGAGTATAAAGTTTAGTGATACGGTTCAGAAGTAAACGGCAGCAACGCCATGTGACGAGCACGTTTGACCGATCGTGCTACCAAACGTTGATGCTTGGCACAGGTCCCGGTTTCACGTCTTGAACGAATCTTGCCCATCTCATTGATCATCCGCCGCAGCAGATCTGTATCTTTATAGTCAATATGTGTGACCTTGCCGCCACAAAACTGGCAGGTCCGATTTCGGCGTGTAAATCGCCTGGGACCTCCTTTGCGAGGTCTGAACTTTCTTTGTGAATTTCTGTCTTCTGACAAGGTATACCTCCCTTGATTCCACTATTATTTCTCGAGGCAGGAACTGTCCTGGCTGAATGTCAGTATGCTTGCTGCTGGTTTTCGAAGGATATGTGGTCTCCTTCATGGACGTTGGTTTGATCGGCATCGCCCAGCTGTATAATTTCCTGTGCGACCAATTCCGTAGCAAAATGCTTCTTACCTGTACCATCTTCCCATCGTCGTGTTTGAAGCCTTCCTTCCACATATACCTGCGAGCCTTTTTTCAGGTTTTGATTGCATATTTCGGCAAGGCTGCCCCAAGCGACCACATTAAACCATTCGGTCTCCTCATGCTTTTCGCCATCGGTAGAATGCCAGATTCTGGAGGTTGCCACACTGAATGTGGTAACCGGCTTGCCTGATGGTGTATAACGCATTTCAGGATCACGTCCCAGATTACCGATAACCATAACCTTATTCAAGCCGCGTCCCATTCCTATCCTCCCTGAAACCAAACGCTATTCGGCTTCCGGTTCTTCTTCAGCAGGCATTTCTTCTGCAGTTTTATCTTCCGCAGGCTCTTCTTCCGCGGTCTTTTCTTCTGCCGGCTTTACTTCCGCAGGCTTTACTTCTGCAGGTTTTTCATCAGCCGGGATTTCTTCCGCCGGCTCTTCCAGGATGAGCATAAATCGCATGATATCTTCATTAATCCTTAGATTTTGCTCAAGAGTCTGGCCTGCTGTTGGCGGCAACTCAACTTTTATAAATGTATAAAAGCCGTCTTGCTTTTTATTGATCTGATAAGCCAGTCGTCGTCGGCCCCAACGGTTAACCTTAAGTACCTTGCCGCCTTCAGCTTCTATCCAACCTGCAATCTTCTCTTGAAGACCTGAGAGTGATTGTTCATCCAGATCAGGGTCTGCAATATAAGCGAGCTCGTAGTTACGCATGAGCGAACCTCCTTTCCATGGGATTGCCTCTTTGGTCGCGCCAGGCGGCCCGCCGCAGAAGCGGAAAGCACACTATATTCAAGTGTGTTAACGGGTAGAGTCTAACACGGAGCGGTGCTTTTATCAACCAGAAAGCAGCGGCGCTTTGTTCACCCCCTCCAAAGGTTTCAGAGTGCCGTCCGTTTTTTTCCCAGTCCACATGTGGGGACAAAGCAAACTCCCTTTTCGACAGCCTTCGTTATCCATTAATTGCAACTTTTCCCTCCGCAAGGAGCCTGTAAATATAAAAACCTCAACTCAACCCCATGTAATCGGATATTTCATCCAGCGCTTTTGGCCTGCAAAAATAGTAACCCTGGGCAAATTCACATCCCGCATCTTTCAGCCATGAACAAACTTCCTCGGTCTCGACACCTTCAATTACAAGGTCTTTTCCCATCGCATCAGAAAGCGCGACAGCAGCTTTCATAATCTCCTGATCAGCAGCTGAAGAGAGGAGGTTCCTGGTAAATCTTCGGTCCACCTTCAGGTAATCTATTGGCAACCGGCGAATATACTCCAGGGATGAATATCCTGTACCAAAATCATCGAGTGCCAGCATGCAGCCTAAACGCTTGATATACTCCAGCTGCTTCAATGCAATATCCGTATCACCAATAAGCATTGACTCAGTAATCTCAAAAACAACCTTATCTGGATGGATATTCTTCTGGTAAAAATCTTCATCCAGGTTATCCATCCATTGATTGTTCATAAGTGTGCGGGCAGAGATGTTTATCGCCACTCGTCCTGCAAATCCTTTTTCTGAAAGCGTATTAAAATCCGCAATCGAATTCGAGATTACCCATGAGTTCAATTTCTTTATCAAGGCAGTTCGTTCCAGAAATGGTAAAAAATCCAACGGGGGTATGTCACCTCGTTGAGGATGGTTCCAGCGAAGCAATGCCTCGATGCCATAGATTGTTCCATCGCGCAGATCAATGATCGGTTGGTAATGTAAATGGAGCTGGTTTTCATGCATAGCATCCTGTATATCACCGAGCAGTATCTGGCATTCCTGCATGTGCTTATCCGCATCAGCCTGATAGATCCAGAATGATTCATCCTTCTCATTGGCGATATGAGCAGCTATTTGAGCCTTCCTTAGAAGTACAACTGAATTTTCGGCATGAATAGGGTATATTGCAGCACCGATATTCAAGTCAACGTATATACTTATTTCTTTTATATAAAATGGCTTCTGCAATAGCTCAAGCATCATATTCAGGACGTTCTGCAACTCATCTTCATTCTTTTCAAGCGGGAGAACAACACACAGGATATAAGGAAACAATTGATGTAGTGAAGCATATTGAAACTGCCGCTCCACCCGTTTTGAGACTTGTTCGGTCAGCAGGCTGATACCTTCCACCCCTATCAAATTGGTGATACTTGCGTGATTGCTAAGAAGCAAAGTAAGGATGGCAAAACTATTATCCCGCCTGCTTTCCATAATCCGTTGGTTAAGAAATTGAATCATATGATTGCGATTGGGAAGGCCTGAGTCAGCATCATGTGTGGAAAGCCAGCGAAACTGAGATACCTGGTTAAGAATAAGCTTGTTCATCAAACCGGCAGTTCCTCCAACTATGGTGAAGATACCCAGCCTTATTATCCAGTTCACAGTTTCCTGATATTCACCGGTGTTGATATCGATCGGCATCCATGGTCCTAAAGCCAATCCCCCTATCAAACCCGCAATAACACCTCCGGGCATCTGAAAAAAATAAGCTGCCAATAGAATGGGTATATACATAATATGGGCATATACATATTTAATCCCCCCTGTAATGAACACAAGCCTTGTAGAAAATATCATTACCAGGAAAATCCCGATAGCAATAAGTGTTTTTACTTTTCCTCGCGGTTCCAACCATGATTTTTCTTCGATGAAATGCAGAACTATCTTCCTGCTTTTCATTGGTCGCTCCTGTATTTACTCCAATTAAAAATCCCTGGGATAATAGACAAGGTTCCGGTAACAATTCTCATCATGTACAATTATCTTAGTATTTCACGATTACCTCTGCAACTTTCATGCAATCTCGGGTGGTAGCAACAATTATTCTCCATTATCCCATACAAAAAGGTTAGTTTTTTCTGGATTATTTTCACTCATGATATCGGAGAAAGGATTCGCCATGCAACAGTTTTTTTTTATTATTTTTCTTGATGGTATGTTTTCTGCGCTTCTAGGGCACAGTTTTTTTGTTGCTGCTGCGTTTTGAAAAAGCTCCAACGTTCATGAAAAAGATACTTGATTATTTCCTCACCTGGGATGGGCGTACTTTCCTTGCCGGTGCAGCGTTTAATACTCTGGCTGGTCTGCTGTTGATGGCTCCCAGGAAGGAGTGAATAGGAAGGGCAGTAGAAAAAGAGATTTGCACACATTTTGACAGTATGAACGGGAAAAGAAAATACTCAACTATCCTGCCTATACTGCGTACCCCTCTAACTACTTCCTCCTTGTATATCGTTTATATTGCAGCTTTGGAGTACCAAAGTTGATCAGAAGTCCCACCTCGATCCCGGTCGCTTTGAGGAAATTAATAATTTGAGTTTCATGTATAGGGGTTATCTCATTTACTGCTCTTAATTCAACCATCACTTCCTTCTCCACAAGAATATCCGTATAGAATTCCCCTACGGATACACCTCTGAACCATACAGTAACCGGCATCTGCGGAACAGCAGAGATGCCTTTCTGATGTAATGCCAGCAGCATGGCTTTTTCATAGACAGATTCCAGGAACCCTGAACCGAGCTCATTGATAACCTCAACGGCACAACCGATCACCGCTCTAGTGATCACTCTCTGGAGCAGATTCTTCTCCTCATTTTTCATAAATACCCCCAATTATGATTTATCGGCCAGACAGGCTGGAAAATCGCATCCTTTTATCCGCTGAGAACATTGCGGGTTTCACCATGGTTCAGCCCGGTTCGCCCAGCAATGCGGGTGACGAGTTCATGCATTGCCAGCAGACGTACCAGTCCAATTCATGGTCGATATGCCTGTTCAGTTGCAGGACGAATAGACATGTTTTTTTCCTTATACACTCATCCAGGCAGAAAAGAGCTTACTGAAGCCCCCAGCTTAAATTCACGGCTTGAATGGTCCTGAACGATTTCCAGTTATATTTGCATGTTTCAGGAAGTGGAAGAATAAAGCTAATGCTGGTTTCCCTCACGACCCCGAAAAAAAATTGTTAACGAGTAACCCTTCCTTCCCGCAGAATCCCGATAGACCGTACCTATAGAAATATTTTATATCTCAGCGCTATCCGAAATTCGTGCCATTCTGAATTTACGGTTTTAACATCAATTCTGTCTGCTGTTTAATCGTATGGTCAAACTGAGTCTGAATCTGTGGATATAGTAACGGTGTCCGCTTCCCCATCCCCCAATTTATTCTGACCAGTATGCTGGATTTTCCATAAAAAAACAAGTATTACCATGGTTTTATTCAGAAATGAGGATAATGTCTCATAAAGTGGTGTAAAAAGAATTGCAGAAATAGTCATCCCGTGCTTCCATAAGTTTGTCAGAAACAAAGGAGGCACA
>JAFGNH010000160.1 GCA_016927115.1 Anaerolineales bacterium
ACTCAGGTCGGGTCTGTCTTATCGCGTCTATGATTCCCTGATTCATTCCTTTACTCTTATACTTGACAAATACCGCACTCTCCGTGGAGGGGATCCGGGCTTGGCCAAAAAGTGGCCCTATTGGAATCGAAAAGAATTCGTTTTTATTTGAGAAAATGAAGCTATGGAGGATGCGCGAAGTCCCCTCCCTGGAGGGGATTTAGGGGTGGGTACATAAGGTTATTACTCCAAACACTCCGTATATTTCCTGAAGATTCCTGTTATAATTTACCTAATACCAGGCGATGACCGGGACGAGTAACCGGCCTACTCAACGACAGGAAAGGGAGATCTCCGACTGAAAGTCTCCCCCGCTGAGTACCGGTGAAAACCACCCGTGAGCAGGATCCGGAAAAGCATCAAAGCTGAGTATGGTGACCGTTTCAGCCCCGTTACCGGCTGCAAGAGATAGCTGGCGTAAACCGGCTAATCTGGGTGGAACCGTGTGAGTTAAAGCTCTCGCCCCAGTTGGGTGAGAGCTATTTGTTTAAATCATCATAAAGTGTATTTCAGGAGGTAAACATGGCCGGGAAAGAAGTACCATACGTAGAATCAGATCTGTACAGGATCCGCCATTCAACTGCGCACATTATGGCGCAGGCGGTGATGGAAATGTTCCCCGGCACTGCCAAAGTCGCAATCGGCCCGCCGATCGAGGACGGTTTCTATTACGATTTTGATCTGCCGCGACCGCTGACGCCTGAGGATCTGGAAAAAATTGAAAACCGCATGCGGGAAATTATCTCCGGCGGGTTTGAGTTTGAGAAGAAGGTTCTCTCTGCAGAGCAAGCGAAAGAACTGTTCAAGGATCAGCCCTATAAGATCGAGTTGATTGAAGGTCTTGAACAGGGCGGTGTCGACGAATACGGTGACCCAATCGATGAAAAGCCGGAAATATCGATCTACGAACACGATACGTTCGTTGATCTCTGCCGGGGCCCGCATGTCGAGAACACCCGGAAGATTAATCCTAAAGCGGTCAAGCTGCTGAATGTGGCAGGAGCTTACTGGCGGGGTGATGAAAAACGCCCGATGCTGCAGCGTATCTACGGCACCGCCTGGCCCAATCCCAAGGAACTCAAACAGTACATGTGGAAGATGGAGGAGGCCAAAAAGCGGGACCACCGTGTATTGGGCAAGCAGCTCGACCTGTTCAGCTATGATGACGATGTCGGCGCAGGCCTGATCCTGTGGCATCCAAAGGGCGGCCGCATCCGTATGATCATGGAAAACTACTGCCGTGAGCAGCATGATAAGGGCGGGTACGAGTTTGTGTATTCTCCGCATATCGGTAAAGCGAGACTATGGGAAATCAGCGGACACCTGGGCTTCTACAAGGAGAACATGTACTCTCCTCTGGATATCGAAGGGCAGGAGTATTATCTGAAACCGATGAACTGCCCGTTCCATCTATCCATCTATAAATCGCAGCGGCGCTCTTACCGCGAACTGCCGATCCGTTACGCGGAGTGGGGAACGGTATACCGCTACGAGCGAAGCGGCGTACTGCATGGTTTGATGCGCGTGCGCGGGTTCACCCAGGATGATGCTCATATTTTCTGCCGGCCGGACCAGATGCCGGAGGAGATCGACAAGGTGCTGGCGTTCAGCCTGGATATGCTGCGGGCTTTTGGTTTCGAAGAAATCCATGCTTATCTTGCCACCCGCAATCCGGAGAAATATGCGGGAAAGCCCGAGGATTGGGAGGCACCCACCGAAGGATTGCGCGATGCACTTGAACGTGCCGGCGTACCCTACAAGGTAGAAGAGGGCGACGCGGCCTTCTATGGCCCGAAGATCGACCTCAAGGTAAGCGATGCCATCGGCCGTATCTGGCAGCTTTCGACGATCCAGTTTGACTTCAACCTTTCTGAACGGTTCAACCTCACGTACATCGGTGAGGATGGCGAGGAGCACCGCCCGTACATGATCCACCGGGCACTCCTCGGTTCGATGGAGCGCTTCTTCGGTGTGTTGATCGAGCATTACGGTGGGGCATTCCCATTGTGGCTGGCCCCGGTACAGGCAAAGATTATCCCGATAGCAGACCGGCATCTTGAGTTCGCAGACAAGCTGTATGCGCAGCTCAAGGAAGCCGGAATACGGGTAGAAGTGGATGATCGGAGTGACCGCATGAACGCCAAGATCCGCGACGCCCAGATGCAGAAGATCCCCTATATGCTGGTTGTGGGTGATCGCGAGCAGGAGGCGAATGCAGCTGCTGTGCGTCTGCGCTCTGGCGAGGACCTGGGTGCAGTTGCTGTCGAAGACCTGATCAAGCGGATGAAGCAGGAGATCGTAGAGCACAAGTAGGATTCCAACCGGGTCGACCTATACGGCATACCGGTTCAGAAGCTAACAAGACAGGGGCAGGTGAAAACACCCGCCTCTGTTCTTTTTTTTTAATGTGTTTCAGAGTCCACTCGCAAGCTCGGCATGGCAGAAAGTGAGAGGGTTTCCCCCTCTATCATCCTGAGCGTTCGAAGGAACACTACAGCGATAATCTGGCTTGTGAGACGCAATGGTAAATATAAACCTTCTGCATCCTTCAACCACGGTGCCAAGGTACTCCGTTGACTCATCATAGTAACCAACGCACATGAGAGGTCCTTCGCACGCTCAGGATGACAGAAAAAGAAGGGAGTTCCCGCGCTTGTATGGAATGACAGGAAAAGAAGGGGGGCTCCTCGCAAGCTCGGGATGACAGAAGAAGGGAAAACAAACCGGGGGTGTTACAACCATGGGCGGTGCAATCCTTGTAGGACAAAATATGATGGGAGCTGTGTGTATGTGTGATACTTTCAGGGCGTTCAGTCTTTGCCGGGAAAACATGTAAAAAACCGCTGCCTCATTCCCGAGGCAGCGATTGATTCACATTTGATAATCCTTCTTACGGCTAATTCTACTTCTGGTCTTCCAGCCAGCGCTCGGCCGACAGGGCTGCCGATGTTCCCTGCCCTACAGATGAGGCGATCTGGCGGAACAAGCTGTCCTGGATTTCACCAGCGGCAAAAACGCCTTCCACACTTGTCTGCATCTTTCTGTCTGTGACCAGATATCCCTTCTCATCCAATTCAAGCTGGCCTTTGAACATTTGACTGTTCGGGGTATGTCCGATAAAGACGAAAACACCGTCGATGGTCAGCGAGGACATCTCACCGGTTTTAACATTCTTCAGCTGTACAGCTTCAACCTTGGCTTCACCATTGATCTCCGTGACCACGCTGTCCCAGATGAAGCTGATTTTTTCATTTGCCATTGCCTTATTCTTGAGATGTTCACCTGCACGCAGCTCATCCCGCCGGTGAATGATCCGTATGCTGTTGGCGAAACGTGTGAGGAAGATGGCCTCCTCGAGAGCACTGTCGCCGCCGCCGACTACGACCACGTCCTTATCGCGGAAGAAGAACCCATCACAGGTTGCACAGTAGGACACACCTTTCCCGACCAGTTCTTTCTCTCCGGGAACATCGAGCATGCGATGTGAAGCACCGGTAGCAATGATAACTGCATCCGCCTGGTAGACACCGCTGTAGGATTCCAATGTGAAGGGAGAACCATTTCGGAAATCCACACCGGTTACCTCATCATATTCGATGCGTGCACCGAAACGCTCTGCCTGCTGCTGCATGAAGGTAACGAGTTCCGGCCCGGTTGTCCCCTCGGGGAAACCCGGGTAGTTTTCCACATCGCTGGTAATCGAAATCTGGCCGCCCAGCTGGCTGCCGGAAAAAACCAGTGGTTCCAGTCCTGCGCGGGCTGTATAGATAGCTGCGGTAAGTCCGGCAGGGCCGGATCCGATGATAATTACTTTTTCTTTTTTCATAGAGACCTCGCTGTTGTCCAACTCCATATTTGATGCGAAAACTGTTGTAAGGTTGCATCTGATAGAAAAAACCACTGGTATATCTTCATTCTATACTGGATGGTATCACAACAGTCTACTCCTGATGTGAAGCGGGAGGGGAAAGGCCGGGCTTGTGCAGGTCCTCAGCCGCTTCCTCGGTTATAGGGAAAGTAACGATAATGTGGGTGCCATGTCCTTCACGGGATTGGATGTTGAGCAGGCCGTTGAGCAATTCAGCCCTTTCCCGCATGTTGACAAGGCCGAGGCTGCCGCGCTGGTGATAATCCCTGTCCACTGCACCGATGTTGAAGCCCACACCATCGTCTTCGATTTCCATGGTGTAAAATTCGCCATCTGAGCGCATTCTGACGAAGATGTGTTCGGCTTCGGCATGTTTGACCGCGTTGTGCACTGCTTCTTCAGCGATATAGAACAGAACCCCCTGTTTTTTCAAATCCATTTCTTCAGCAAGCTCCCGGGGGATATCGATGAAAATGTGCTGCTTTCCGGAATTATCCAGCTTCTCTGCGAGCTGCAGCAGTGCTGCAACCAGTCCCTGGGATTCGAGGATGAGCGGGCGTAGAGTAAAAAGCATATGGCGGATCTCCCGGGTGGTTTTCCTGGCGAGATCCTCCACTTTCTCCAGTTCGGCAATGGCGTTGTCGGCATCCCGATCGAAGAGCCGCCGGGCAAAGTTGACCCGCATGGCGATCGCGGCGATGGATTGGGTTGGACCGTCATGCAGGTCGCGCGCCAGCTTCTTGCGTGCTTCCTCCTCGATTCTCATGATCCGTTCTTTTTCCTGTTCCAGATCATGGTAGAGACGGGCATTCTGCAGGGCGACGATAACCTGCTGCCCCACGGCTTCCATGAGCTCTATTCTGTCAAGGGAAAAATAGCCGGGCATGGGATGGGCGATCAGCAGGACACCGTATGTTTCCATTCCAATTGCCAGTGGAATTGCCAGTGCCTGCTGGCAGGCATGGAGGGCGACAAGTTGCTGGAGTTCCGGATCATGCTTCGGGTTATCCACCAGGCATGGATCGCCGGAATTAATCGCTTTGGCAAGCAACCCTTTCCTGGCCGGAAAGGTGATCCGCCGATCTGCACGGGTGAGCCCGCGGTCGGCCTTGATGATGAGCAAATCATGTTCGAATAAGATTACTGCGCCAATCAGGTGATCGTCAACGGGGTATTCCCCGGCCAGAGCGTTTGCACTTAATTCAAGTGAGGTTTCGATCACGCGATCGTAGTTCAGGGAAGCGTTCAACTCTGCTGCAAGGTGGAAGAGTGAATTGGCGTTCTGCAGCTGATGCCGTACCTGTACCGGGGAGGAGATAAACGGCTGTACAGGCTGGTCGAGGAAAGCCAGAATCTGCTCGAGAAGTTTCCCGAGTAGAATTGCGCTGAGAAGAATCGGCGCAATGTACATGCTCCAGGCCAGCAGCGGCCAGAATCCGCTTGATTCAAGCGCGAGATTAATACCTCCTGCCGCCAGCAGCCCGCCTGCCGCCAGCAGCCCTCCAGCAACCGTGCCGTGCATCAGGGCAATGATGGTGGTTCCAACAAGCAGGGAGGACCAAAGCGGACTGCTCAGGCCACCACTGAGGGTGATCAGAACCAGTGCCAGGATGATATCGATAATACAAATCAACCAGTCCATGGCGTTGTTTCCATGGATCATTGGCCGCAGGAATAGCAGCAGCACAGCATAACTGGCCCAGGCTAAGTAGATGAAAGCCAGTTTGATGTCCAGGATACCTGAGAGTGATGTTGCGATAACCAGTGACAGCAGCCAGATCAAGCGCGAAAGGAAGCTTAACCACTCCAGTAGAGTAAGCCTGGTCTGTTTATTCGGATTCAGTATATTTGTGTCCATTCTTTTTCCTGGCAGCACAGACTGGATCAGGTGCTCCATACCCTCCTGGGCGGAAAAGCAGAAATCCGGCGCTGCCATCGCATCAGCCAAAATTCGCAAACAAGCTCGCTTCTGTCCCCTCTGAATAAAAGCAGGATGCAGTCTGGAAAAGTCGGGTTAATCTTTATGGATTTTGCCACATTCCGATGCAGCTTTCAACTAAAGCAGGAAGAATAGTAGATTGTTGTTTTTGGTGTGTGCCTTCCCGCCATCATGGTCAGGCTGTTCTGGACCTGTGATTAGCTGCCTGGAATCAATAATTACACCAGGGTGCCTGTTTGCATCATGAAGCCCGGTTCCAATGCGTTGACAGCTTAAACAACCATCTGTTACACTTTTTGATACGTTCTGTGTGGACTATTTCGGAAATAATGTGTTTGCACAGATCAAAATAGATTCAGTGTTTCAAACTATGAATCATCAAGAGAGGTGGAGGGACCGGCCCGCTGAACCCTCGGCAACCCCGGACAGAGCAGCGATGTTCTGGCGGAAGGTGCCAATTCCGGCAGGAGTACTTTACTCCTGGGAGATGGATCGAGGAACTGTTCGCGTACCAATGCCTCTTGCCGGAGGCATTCTTGTCTTAAACCGTTTGACGCTGAAAACCCCAAAGCAGGGAGGCTGAGGATGGATCAAAAAGTCTATACTAATCGGAGCTATCTTGATGCACTGGAGAAACGGGTGCTGGTTTTTGATGGCGCGATGGGGACCAGCCTGCAGGCGAAGAATCTCGCGGCAGAGGACTTCGGCGGAGAACAATACCTGGGGTGCAACGATGTGCTTGTACTCACACGTCCTGAAGTGGTAGCAGACGTTCACAGGTCCTTCCTTGAAGCTGGAGCGGATGTTATCGAAACCAACACATTCCGGTCCAATCCTGTCACCCTGGCGGAATACGGCCTCGATGAAAAAGTGGTCGAAATTAACCGTGAAGCTGCCGGTCTTGCCCGCTCTCTGGCAGAAGAATACAGCACGATAGAAAAGCCGCGCTTTGTGGCCGGCTCAATAGGGCCTTCAGGAAAACTTATCTCTGCAAACGATCCAGACCTGAGCAATATCACATTCGAGGAACTGACCGAAATCTACCGGAAGCAGGCACAGGGTTTGCTGCAGGGGGGCGTCGATGTCCTGCTGATCGAAACGAGCCAGGACCTGCTTGAGGTGAAAGCAGCTGTACTGGGCATTCGCCAGGCGTATGACGATACCGGGATTTCCGTACCGCTGCAGGCCCAGGTCACACTCGATACCGCCGGGCGTATGCTTCTGGGAACCGGCATAGATGCGGCCCTGGCTGCGCTTGAAACACTAGGTATTGATGTTATTGGTTTGAACTGTTCAACAGGTCCGGAGCATATGCGGGAACCGATCCGCTATCTGGGCGAAAACAGCCTGCTGCCGGTATCGTGTATTCCCAATGCCGGGCTCCCTTTGAATATAGATGGCGAACCTGTATATCCGCTGGAACCGCGTCCCTTTGCCGAGGACCTCGTCGAGTTTGTGAAAAAGTATGGCATAAGTGTTGTTGGTGGATGTTGCGGAACCACACCGGAGCACATCCGCCTACTGGCGGACTCGATAGGTGGTTTTCCGCATCCGGCACGCCCGCAGGAAACCGCGCCGCGGTTGAGTTCCGCCATGCACGCTGCAGACATGCAGCAGGAGCCGGCGCCCTTTTTGATCGGTGAACGGATCAATACCCAGGGATCCCGTATGGCGAAACGGCTGGTGATGGAGAAAAACTTTGATGCATTGATCGGGCTCGGGCGTACGCAGATGGATAATGGTGCACACGGCCTGGATGTGTGTGTCGCGCTGACTGAACGCGACGACGAACGCGAAACCATGCATGAGGTGGTCCACCGTCTTGCCCTGGAAGTGGATGCTCCTCTGGTGATCGATACTACTGATATCGATGTGATGGAAGAGGCGCTGCAGACTGCGCCAGGGCGGTGCCTGGTTAACTCCACGCATCTTGAATCCGGCCCTGACCGTCTGAAAAAGGTGCTTTCGCTGGTACATGAATACGGGGCAGCGGTGATTTTACTTACTATAGATGAAGAGGGTATGGCGAAAACGGTAAACCGAAAGCTCGAGATTGCCCGTCGAATATACCAGATCGCTGTCGGGGAAATCGGGCTGCAACCATCGGGCCTGGTTTTCGACATGCTCACTTTCACCCTGGCGACAGGCGATCCCGAGTATCTGAACTCAGCGAAAGAAACGATGGATGGTATCCGGCAGGTAAAGGAAGCGCTGCCCGGGGTGCTTACCTCGCTGGGTGTTTCCAATGTATCCTTCGGCCTCAAACCGGCAGCTCGTTTTGTGATCAACAGCGTGATGCTGTATCACTGTGTGAAAGCCGGCCTGGATATGGCGATTGTCAATCCGGCAACAATCCGGCCGTATTCGGAAATCACTGAAGAGGAACGCGAATTAGCTGAAGATCTGATCTTCAACCGCCGGCCGGACGCACTGATCCGGGTGATCGAACATTTCGAGGAAGTCGATTTCAGCGAGGATTCAGCTGCAGAAGATCCAACAGCAAACAAAAACCCGCAGGAAAGATTGCACTGGCGAATCCTCACCCGCCATAGGGAAGGTGTGGTGGAGGACATCGAGGAGATCATCCAGGCCAGACCAGCTGCAAAACGTTCGGATGCAGCATTGGAAATTCTCAACGAAGTGCTGCTTCCAGCCATGAAGGAAGTGGGGGATAAGTTTGGTGCCGGAGAATTGATTCTGCCGTTCGTGCTGCAGTCAGCCGAGGTAATGAAGCTGGCAGTGTCGCAGGTGGAGTTGTATCTTGAAAAATCCGCCGGTTCGACGAAGGGAACGATTGTGCTGGCAACCGTTTTTGGCGATGTGCATGATATCGGCAAGAACCTGGTCAAAACGATCCTGTCGAACAACGGCTACCGTGTTGTCGATCTTGGCAAACAGGTGCCTGCGAATGTGATTATCGATAAGGCAATAGAAGAAGAAGCGGATGTAATCGGATTGAGTGCACTGCTGGTGAGTACCAGCAAGCAGATGCAGCTTATTGTGAACGAACTGCAGCGCAGGGAACTTCAGTACCCGGTACTGATCGGGGGTGCGGCTATAAACCGGCGCTTCGGTCAGCGGATCCTGATTACCGAGGATGGCTCGCCGTACATGCCGGGTGTGTTTTACTGCCGTGATGCGTTTGAAGGGCTGGATGTGATGAATCAGCTGCAGGTCCCGGAGAAGAGGGAACAGCTGGTACAGGAGAGGCTGCAGGCCGCACAGCGTTCATCCGGATCGGAGGAAGCTGCTGCTGCGGTGGTTTCCTCAAAACGGCGGACAGCACCCGCACCGTCGATACCACAGCCTCCCATGTGGGGGCCGAAGCTGGTTGCGGAAATGCCGTTGGAGATGGTTTTCCAGCACCTTTCAAAGAAGGAGCTTTTCCGTCTCTCCTGGGGTGCACGCAATACCCGAGGTGAAGCCTGGGAAGAACTATCTGCAGAGTATGAGAAGAGGCTGGTGGAGATGCAGCGCGAGGCGTTACAGTCCGGTTGGCTGAAACCACAGGGTGTATACGGTTACTGGCCGGTACTGGCTGACGGTAATAACCTGGTCGTCTATGACCCGGAAAAACTGGGGCAGGGAAAACGCCTTGAGTTGACCCGCTTCTCCTTCCCGCGACAGGACAGCGGCGAGTTCCTCTGCCTGGCAGACTATTTCCTCGAGACCGGCTCTGAAGAGGTGGACGTCGTAGCCCTGCAGGTAGTGACTGTGGGACAGGAAGCGACCAACCGGTTTGATTCCCTGCAGGATGCAGATGAATACTCCGATGCGTATTATGCTCACGGCCTGGCAGTGCAGACGGCGGAAGCGGCGGCGGAATATCTTCACCGCCATATACGTCGTGAACTAAAACTGGAAGAGGAGCGCGGTAAACGTTATTCATGGGGGTATCCGGCTGTACCTGAGCTCGAAGACCACCGGAAGGTGTTCCAGCTGCTGCCTGCTGAGGAAAAGCTGGGCATGCAGCTGACCAGTGCCTATCAGCTTGTGCCAGAGCAGTCGACGGCAGCGATGGTAATTCATCATCCTGACGCGAAATATTTCAATGTCGGCGGAAGGTCGTGAACCTTGTTTTCAGGGATTTTCGTTGATGCGCACGAAAAACAAAGATGCCTGAGATGGCTGAACCGCTCAGTGAGAGCATGTACAATAACGAGCGATGCGGAATCAAGAAATTAAGGATTTGGTTGTGAGTACAGGTAGAGTATTTCTGGAAGACCTGCGTTCAGGTGCGGTGAAACTGGCAGATGGTGCTATGGGGACCATGCTCCTGGCCGCAGGCATCACTCCAGAAACCAGCTTCGATTTTGTGAACATCACACAGCCGGAGCAGGTTGGACGGGTGCACCGGAGCTACCTCGAGGCCGGTGTTGATATCCTCGAGACGAATACGTTTGGAGCCAACAGGGCCAAACTGGCGGCTTTCCGGCTGCAGGATAAGGTCGCCGAGATCAACCAGGCCGGTGTGGAGATTGCGAGAAAGGAAATTGCTTTTTCTGGCCGTGATATCCTTCTCGCCGGCAGTGTGGGGCCGCTGGGAGTCAATCTTGCTCCCTTCGGCAGGTTGAGTGCCGGAGAAGCGCATGATATCTATTTTGAGCAGATAAAAACGCTTGTAGATGCAGGTGTCGACCTGCTGTGGATAGAAACGCAGGTAGACCTGTATGAGGCCCGGGAAGCCGTTCGTGCAGCGAAAGCAGCCGGCGATCTGCCCGTGCTGGTATCGATGACTTTCGCCAGGGATCAGCGAACCCCGTTTGGCAACACGCCGGAGCAGGTGGCAGCGGAGCTGATACTCACAGGCGCAGATTGTATCGGTGCGAACTGCTCGGCGGGTCCGGCACAGCTGCTGGAAATCCTGGGACGTATGCGTGCAGTGGAGCCGGCAGCGTTGATGGTTCTTGCACCGAATGCGGGCTGGCCGGAAATGTCCGGCGGGAGGATGATGTACCATGCCACCCCGGAGTATTTTGCGGGTTATGCGAGTGCTTTCCGCCGCGCAGGTGCACAGGTCATCGGCGGCTGCTGCGGCACAACACCGGCACATATCCGTGCAATGCGGGATGCATTGGATCGGGATCAATCGGAAGACAGTACAGAAAGCTTTGCCTGGGTTCAGATTCTGAATGAACGAGTGGAACAACCTGAAGAACCGCGTACAAGGCTGGCACAGAAGCTGGGTGCGGGTGAGTTTGTTATCTCGGTTGAGATGGATCCGCCGCGCGGGTATTCGGCGCATAAGCTGCTGACAGGCGCGCACATGCTGGCGGAAGCGGGTGCAGATGTGATCAATGTGGCGGACAGCCCGCTGGCGAGGATGCGGATGAGCCCCTGGGCTGCGTGCCGGTTGATTGAGGAGCAGGTGCATGTGGAAACCGTGCTGCACTTCCCCACACGCGGCCGCAACCTGCTGCGGATCCAGGGGGACCTTCTGGCTACCCATGCCCTCGGCTTGCGCAACCTGTTCGTGGTGATGGGTGATCCGACAGCGATCGGTGATGTACCGGATGCTCAGGATGGTTATGATGTGGTGCCGTCGGGCCTGATCCGGCTGATCAAACAGCAGTTCAACAACGGTTTGGATTATTCTGGTGCATATCTTGATGGGCGCACTTCCTTTTTTGCCGGCACTGCGCTTAACCCCGGGGCTTTTGATCTTGCCCGCGAAGTGCGCACTCTGCATCGTAAGATAGAAGCCGGGGCTGACTTCGCTCTCACCCAGCCGGTTTTTGATCCAGACATATTCACACGGTTCAGGGAAGCATATCAGCAGGCATATGGTACGCTGACACTGCCGATCCTGGCCGGTGTTTTGCCTCTGTACAGCCGCAGGCACGCTGAGTATCTGGATCAGGAAGTTCCAGGCATTCAAATTCCGGATGCGGTCAAACAAAGGATTTCGGAAGCCGGAGAGACTTCACCACAGGCAGGGGTTGACCTTTCGCTGGATCTGATCGCACTTCTGCGCAACCAGGTGCAGGGCCTGTACCTCATGCCGCCATTTCACCGTTATGACCTTGTTGCGGAGATTGTAGAGAGGGTGAGGCATACAGGGGCGGGTTCCGGAGATTCCCGCTAAAACAGCCTGTGCGCGGGAACATACTATCCTGCTGCCAGGGAAATTCCCGTTACCCTGCCGGATAGTACCAGGGCTTGACAACGTCGGATCAGCGGCTAGAATACATGTAGCTTTGATATAGAAGGAACCGCATGCCGTACTATCAATCAAAAATGGTCATGTGCAGGCTGCCGCTGCCGAAGGTCTGAGACCGGTCGGAACGTTCCCGGCCGCTTGTAACCCGGCACGGTAGCCTTTATCCCGCCAGCAAGACGCTGGCGGTTTCTATTTCCGCAGGTATTGGCAGAGGGAAGCAGTTTTACTATTGTTCAGTGAGGGAATTATGTCAAAAAAAGTTCATTTATCCGTAGCCTGGCCTTATGCGAATGGTGATATGCACGTCGGGCACCTGGCTGGGGCCTATCTCCCGGCAGATATTTTTGTCCGTTTTCAGAGGTTGAATCACAGGGATGTCCTGATGGTTTCAGGATCAGACGCTCATGGCACACCGATAACAGTGGCGGCAGACCAGCAGGGAATTTCCGCCCGCGAGTTGTTTGAAAAGTATCACCAGAGTTTCCTGAGAACCCAGCAGCAGATCGGGATCAGCTACGACCTTTTCACCCATACCGACACGGAAAACCACTACCGGGTGGCCCAGGATATCTTTCTGGAGCTGCACCGGAAGGGGTATCTCTACCGTGAAATCCAGAAGCAGCTGTATTCCGAGAACGAAGGCCGTTATTTGCCGGACCGTTATGTTGAGGGTACCTGCCCGCACTGCGGTTTTAAGGATGCACGCGGCGATCAATGCGACAACTGCGGCCAGATTCTCGACGCACTGGAATTGATCAAC
>JAFGNH010000161.1 GCA_016927115.1 Anaerolineales bacterium
CTCGAAAACCGGGCCTAATAGAGGCAAACGAATCGTGCAGTAAACGAGGTCCTGGAACCTGCCCGTACAAACCCCGGGAAGGTGTCCTGAACATCCCCCAAGCCATAGCAATGCAACCATGGTTGCTCCACCGCACCATTGCGTAATATGATTTCCCATGGCCATGCAGGGCCATGTCGGAGTAAATTATGTCATAAATTTGCTCTTTACCGGGTGTCGGTCCGTGGGTTCTATTCTTCCATCCATAGCCAGCCCTGGCTGAATCTCTCAGTTGCGGTTCGTAAAGTGGAATCAAGCGGAAGAGATGGTTATAATGATTGGATGCAGAAGGTGGATGTTGTCATTGTCGGAGCAGGGCCAGCCGGTCTGGCGACCGCTCTACACCTTGTACAGCGGGATTCCGACTGGGCGGCAAGGATCATTGTGCTTGAAAAGGAAGCACATCCCCGGCAGAAGCTGTGCGGAGGCGGTATCACGCCGTTTGGCCTGGGCCAGCTCCACCAACTGGGGCTCACCCTTGCCGTCCCTCATGAACGTGTGCGAAGTGTGAAAATTTCCTATCTCGACCTGGAGGTCGATTTTACAGCTGAACCGGCGGTAGCGGTGGTGCACCGGCCCGAGTTTGATGCCTGGCTGGCTCAGGAGGCACGTGCGCGCGGGATCCGTATCAGGGAGAATTGCAAAGTGACCGGCATCGAACGCAAGGAGGATGGGATGCTGGTGCTCTCGACGTGCGGTGATTATCTGGCTGCTGTTGTGGTCGGAGCAGACGGATCAACCGGAAAAACGCGTCGCTGGATGGACCTTCACCGTGACTCCCATTCGGCCAGTGTCCTGGAAGTGTTTTCCGCACCTCAAAAAGCGACGGTGGAGAAGGGGGAACGTGCGCAGATTGTGTTCCGCTTTGACCCAGCTCTGGATGATGTTCAGGGCTACTTCTGGCGTTTCCCTGCAAGGAAAGCCGGCAGGCCAGTCTATAATTTTGGCGTTTATGACGCCCGGCTGTATCGAAAGGAGCGGGTAAACCTGCGGTCGGTTTTGGATATGGAACTGGACACAGACCCGTTTACAAATGGGGTAGGCCCGGTTGAAGGCTCTCCCATTCACCTGTTTTCTCCGGGGAATATACTGGCTGCGGAGCGCCTGCTGCTGGTGGGGGATGCTGCAGGGGTAGACCCGCTTTTTGGAGAGGGCATTTCACTGGCACTGGCCTATGGCAAGGTTGCTGCCGACCAGTTGGCTGTCGCGTTTGCGCGTGGGCGTTTCCATTTCCGCGACTACCGCAGGCGCATCTTTTTCTCACCGATGGGGCGTTATCTGTCCCTTCGCTGGCTGATTGCTGTGGTGGGCTACCAGATCGCTCATTCCAGGCTAAAAGTTCGATCATTATGGTGGATCGTACGCTTGCTGGTAAAGCGTGAACCTCGTTCCTATACCTGATCCCGGCATTCTCAGGAGAAAAAGCGCCGGACATGGGAATTATCTGACCGATTTATGAAAGCAGCACGGAACCTTCATTTGAGGTGATCAGATGGAAGAGTACTATGGAATTCGTCCAATACGGCACGGTGAAGAAGTGGCTGCCTATGAACTGGTTCACAGGGTGTTCCATGCGGAGATAGCACCGCTTTACAACAAAGAGGGGGTTAGCACTTTTCTTGAGTTTGTACAGCCGGAAAACCTGGCCAGACTTCTTGCTGAATCGATGGAGATTCTTGTGGCAGATAGCGGGAAAACGATTGCCGGGATGACAGCGGTGCGTGAAAAACGGCATATCTCGCTGCTTTTTGTGGATCGTCCATTTCAATCACAGGGTACAGGACGCCGGCTGCTTCAGGCAGCGGTTGATTTTTGTCGTGCCTCCAATCCCGGATTGGAATGCGTAACGGTCAATGCTTCCCCGAATTCAGTTTCTTTCTACAGTCATGTTGGATTCAAAGCAAAGGGGCAGGAAATGATCAAGGACGGCATCCGGTATACACCGATGCTTCTGGACAGGTCTCTTTTTGACAAGCTCATAAAAAAAACTGATCGATAATTGCCCCTAAATTGGGAGTTGAGATTGTGTGAGGGGTGGCGTTGAGCCCCATGTTTCTGGTTGGATTCCCCAGGGTCTGTTGCTGCAGGATGCTGCCTCGATTCAGCGGGGATCACTTAGATATGTCGCGCCAGGCATCCTCTCACAGCGAAAAATGGCCTTCTTCATGCTGACACATAATACTACTGGATTCCCACCACGATTATCCTTGACATCAGCGAATTTAGGATATATCTTATAACTGACTGACCGGTCAGTATATTGAACTGAGGTGAGGATGGGACCAAAACGGGATGTCTCTGAGGAACGGAGGGCGCAGATCCTGGAAGCGGCTGCAGAGGTATTCACACGGGCAGGATTTGCCGGCGCCAGGATGGATGATATTGCTGAACAGGCCAGCCTGAGTAAAGGCAGTCTGTACTGGTATTTTGACAGCAAGGAAGACATTATCATGGGAATTCTGGATGCCATGGTTTCAGGTGAATTCTCGGTCTTACAGGAATTAAACACCCAACCACTTTCTGCAGAGGAGAAACTGGTTTGCATAATGAAATACGCAGTGGATGACCTGGTCAGTATGGAGCCGATGCTGCCCATTATGTTTGAATACTGGGGGCTGATTCAACGCCAGAAGAAGATCCGGGATCGCCTGGGCAGCTACTATAAGGAGATGTTCGCAGTTATGGCACCCATCATCAAGCAGGGTGTCGACAGCGGTGAGTTCCGCCCGGTTGATGTGGATGAGGTTGTAATTGCGATGGGAGCTGTTTTTGAAGGCATGATTGTGTTGTGGGCGGCTGTACCCGAGCAGGTGGACCTGCAAAAGAATATCATCGCAGGTGTCCAATTGATATTGGATGGTATCAGAGTTGAACAGGCCGGATTAACTGGTTGAGGCCTGCCGAGCGCGCGTTTGCCGGTCTGGGGAAAGATCAGGCTGGTGGGAGATACCGACAGTGTAAGCAGGTGAATCTGAATGCTGACCTGCCGGGGATATCAGGAAGGAGAATATGATGGCTATTCTGATACTTGTGGCTGCGATGGTGGTTGTAGGGCTGCTGATTGGTTTCCTGGCAGGTATTATCTGGAAGGGTAACCGGCCGATCGGTGTGCAGGGTGACTATATTGTCGCAGTGATTTCAGCTGTGGCGATCGGTATACTGGACTGGTACGTGATTCCTGCGATGGGATTCAGCACCGCAATGAGAAATCTCGGTGTTGCACTGGAACCCGCTCTCGGTGCTCTGGCTGTGCTGTGGATTGTTCGGGTGGCGAAAAAGTAAATGTCCGGTCCAGATGCTGTGATCCGCCTTGAGCAGATCGGGCGGGATTTCAAACATACACATGCGGTTCAGGATCTGACTGTGGAGATCTACCGCGGCGACCTGTTCGGCCTTGTGGGGCCGGATGGCGCAGGGAAGACGACCACTTTACGGCTGCTGGCAGGACTGCTTGGTATTTCTTCTGGCGGTGGTACAGTGAACGGGCTTGATCTGGCAACGCAGGCCGAGAAGATCAAGCTGCAGATAGGGTATATGGCGCAGCGATTCAGCCTGTATGCAAACCTGACCGTGGAAGAAAACCTGCGCTTTTTTGCTGATATCTACCATGTGGCCCGCGAGCTGATTCCTGCCCGGATGGATGAACTGCTGACCTTTGCCGGCCTGGAGACTTTCCGTCAGCGCAGAGCAGAGCATCTTTCAGGCGGCATGCAGAAAAAGTTGGCGCTGGCTTGCACACTAATTCACCAGCCGAAGATCCTGCTGCTCGACGAACCCACAACCGGTGTGGATCCCATTTCCCGCAGGGAATTCTGGCGCATCCTGACCGATCTTCATTTGCGGGGCACCACGATTGTGGTAAGCACTCCTTACATGGATGAAGCTGACCGGTGTTCCAGGGTCGGGCTGATGATAAAGGGCCGCTTTGTGGCATGTGATTCCCCTCAGCGTATCAAACAGAATCTGCACGCTGAAGTTATCAAGATCTATCCGGAAAAGTGGGAGCAGGCTCGTGACCTTCTGCTGAACCTGCCGGGAGTTCTGGAAATGCAGACATACGGAGATGCTCTGCACATTCTGGTCGATTCTGCGGAGAAGCGGTTGGGTGCAGTTGAAAAGTATTATCGAAAACATGGAATATCTCTTCGGAGCATCAGAACTGCACCGGTTCGCATGGAAGAGGTGTTTATCTCTACCATTCGCAGTATGGAAGCCGATAGTGAAACGAAATCGGTCACCGAAAGCACACAGGAGGGCTGAATGTCTTTCCGAACCATAGCTGCAGTGACCAGGAAAGAGATCCACCACATTCTTCGGGACAGAGCAACCTTTATTCTGGTGCTGCTGGCACCGACAATTCTGCTGTTCCTGATGGCGTACGCAGTGACGACCGATATCAGCCGGGTCCCGATCGCAGTGCTGGATATGGATCAGAGCTCTCTCTCACGCCAGTTTGTGGAACGGATAACAGCCGGGGAGGACCTGGAGCTGGCGGCTCGTGTATGGAGTATGGATGAAGTGGAATCGCTGCTGCAGCAGGGAAAGGTTAAAGCAGCTGTGGTGATTGACCCTTCCTTCTCCAGTGACCTGTTGGCGATGAAGGGCATGCCTGTCCTGATTATCATCGATGGCACAGAACCGGAGAGCGGCGCATTTGCTGTTGAACATGTCGGATGGCGTGCGGAGGAATTTATCTATGCTGCCCTGGCGGAACAGCTGCAGTCGATGGGGTTGTCGGCTGAGTCTTTGCAGCCGGTTGATCTGCGTGTGCGTGCCTGGTACAACCCTGGTTTGAAGCCGCGCGTTGATGTAATCCCCGGCCTGCTGTCGATGGTTATGGGGTTTCCGGCACTGTCGGTAGCGCTCACGCTGGCCCATGAGCGTGAGCATGGCACGCTGGAACAGCTGCTGGCATCTCCAGTGAAGCGCACTGAGCTTTTGATTGGTAAAATGCTGCCGTACGTGCTGGTGGGTATGGCGAATGTTCTATTTCTGCCGCTTCTTGCCGTACTTTGGTTTAAAGTCCCCTTCAATGGAAACTTTCTGTTGTTTTTTGTACTTTCGGCAGTTTTTCTGTTCTCCATTCTGAGTCTGGGAGTGGTTGTTGGTGTCTTCATGCGCACGCAGGCTGCTGCGCTTGCGTTGTCGTTTTTATTGATATTTTTCCCCGGCTTTTTTATGACCGGGATCTTCTTCCCGATTGCATCGATGCCTGAAATGATGCGGATGGAAGCCCTGGGGCTGCCGGGAACGCATTATGCCATTATCACACGCGGCTCCTTTCTGACAGCCGTGGGGTTGGACGTGTTGTGGCCGTATGTCGTGATGATGGCGTTTCTGGGCGTGGCTTTTACAAGTATCGCGGCATTTTTCTTCAAGAAACGGCTGGCCTGAGGGTTCTATGAATACACGGATCTGGAGTCTGGCTAAAAAAGAATTCATCCACCTGATCAACGACTGGTGGATGCCGGTGTTCATGCTTGTGGGTGGAGCGATGGAACTGTTGCTGGTGGGTTGGGCGACATCCCGTCCGATAACAAATTTGCCGCTGGCGGTACTGGATCAAGACAGGAGCGCAGCCAGCAGGGTTTTTATCTCCCGGCTTGAGAATACGGGTACTTTCCAGACAGCGGATGAGGTATTGGAACTGGAAGAAGTCTATGATCTCATGCGCCGCGGTGCTGTCACAGCTGCCGTCATTCTACCCCCGGATTATGCTGAGAATTTACTTGATCCGCTGCTGCAGCCGGAAGTCGCTGTCCTCTTAAATGGTGCGGAGAGCATCCCGGCAACCTCGGCGCTGCGTGCGATTGAAGGCGTGGTACGTAATGTGGGGGATGAGATCCTTCTGAAGACGCTTGCGGTGCCGGAAGAAGAGCTTTCGGGTTTTGAGCCCCGACTGCGGGTGTGGTTCAACGAGTCACTGAGTGAAGCTTTGTATACCACCCCGGCTGAACTGGGCCTGATGCTTGAATTTACGGTACTGCTGTTTGCGGCGCTATCCTTTTCCCGGGAGAGGGAGCTGGGAACATTGGAGCAGCTGCTGGTAATGCCTTTCTCCTCAATGGAACTGATTATCGGAAAATCCATCCCGGTTGTGCTGGTTGGGTTCACTGATTTTCTGCTGATGCTGGGGATGGTGCATTTTGCGTTTGGCGTGCCGGTGCGCGGCTCACTATTGCTCCTGCTCGCGCTGGCACTGATCTACCTGCTGGTGGAATTATGCAAAGGTCTGGTAATTTCCGTGATTTCACGTTCCCAGCACCAGGCATTTTTGCTGGTAATGATGGTGGGAATGGCTGATTTTATGTTCACCGGGTATGCAGCTCCTGTCGAGTCCATGCCGCAGGTATTGCAGCTGGCGGCTAATTTTGTCCCGGCACACCACTGGCTGGAAATCCTGCGCGGGATCCTGTTAAAAGCAAGCGGCCTGGCAGTCTTGTGGCCGCATATACTTGCACTGGTCCTGCTGGGACTGGCCGTAGGTGGTTTTTCCATCCGCTATGTGCGCCGGGCGCTTGATTAGCCGAAGGATACGAGGTAGGTTGTGGAAGAGAAAAACAGCAGAAAGACCGGCAATAAAATTATTCCGCAGAGACATGCTTCAGGTGAGCATACTGCGGTTGTCACCACGCGCGACCTTGGCAAGTCTTTTGGTAATTTTGTAGCGGTTCGTAATCTGTCGCTTGATATTTTCCCGGGAGAGATCTTTGGATTTCTGGGTCCTAACGGCGCCGGTAAAACAACTTCTATTCGGATGATACTGGGGCTGCTGCAGCCGAGCACAGGGTCTGCATCGGTATTGGGAATCGATGTACAGAAAAAACCCGAAGCTATCAGGCCGCGCGTCGGATATATGGCCCAACGCTTCAGTCTGTACAATGATCTGACGGTTATCCAGAATCTCCAGTTTTATGGAGCTGCCTATGGCCTGGAAAAAAATAAGCTGGCGGAGCGGATAAACGCTGCTCTGGATATGGCTGGCTTGCGGGGGCGTGAACGCAGCAAGACAGCCGAGCTGGCAGGCGGTTGGCGGCAGCGACTGGCTCTTGGCGCGGCCATTCTTCACCAGCCTGAAATAATCTTCCTCGATGAACCGACAGCGGGGGTGGATCCTGTTTCAAGACGGGAATTCTGGGATCTGCTGTACAAACTGGCTGCTGGTGGTGTGACAGTGTTTGTAACCACACATTACATGGATGAAGCCGAACACTGCCACCGACTGGCATTTATCCAGCGTGGTGAAGTGATCGCTCAGGGATCTCCAGGGCAAATCAAACAGCAGGCTGTCCAGGGCCAGGTACTGGAAGTGGTAAGCGATCAGGCAGGTGAGGTTTTGAAAGTGATGCAGCAGCTGCGAACGGCAGAGCAGCTGCCCCTGGAGATGGACCTGTACGGCGCTTCGGTACGCATTGTAACGCCTGATAAGAATAATTATCAAAAGCTGATCCGTAAAGCGTTGAAAAAAGCTGGTGTGGGATTTGATATGGTGGAGCCGGTTGAACCCACACTTGAGGATGTATTCATTGCCAGCATGCGTTGAGGAATGCGATGTCAGGGCTGCTGGAAAGTTGGCACTTCTGGAGGTGAACATGAAAGGCAAAAGGGAAATCCTGCTGTTGGTGGTTCTGATTCTGCTGCTGACTGCTGCCGCCGGCTGTGATTCGCTGATGGCTGAGGACACGGAAGCCCTGCATGCTTCCGGTGTGATTGAGGTTGTTGAGGTGGTGGTATCTGCCGAAACCGGCGGGCGGGTCAGTGAGGTGTTTGCTTCAGAAGGCGACATGGTGGTTGAGGGGGATCCACTCTTGCTGATGGAAGACGAGCTTCTTGATGCGGCTCTATCTCAGATGGAAGCGGGGCTCGATGCTTCCCGTGCCCAGCTCGAATCAGCGCAGCTTGCATCGACCGCAGCAGCTGCAGCTGAGAAGTCCGCCGAAGCCGGGCTTGAGATGGCTCAGATCGAGTATGAAGCCCAGCTGGCGTTTGCCCGTGAGGCGGCAGCTTCCAACCGCACAGATGCCTGGGTGGGAACCGACCCGGCTGCATTCGATCTTCCGCCGTGGTATTTCAACCAGGGTGAAGAGATCGCAGCTGCGGTTGCTGAACTTGAAGCTGCCCAGGACAGCCTGGCCGTGGAGCAGGCCAACTATGACCGTGTGATCCAGGATGCCAGTAATGCCGATATCGTTGCTGCTGAGGAGAGACTTGCCCAGGCTCGGGCAGCCTTTCTTGTTGCGGAAGAACTGCGCGATCGCCGGCTCGATCAGCAGGATCGTGATGTGATGGAAGACTATATCAGGGTGTTGTATGACTCGGCTGATGCGGAGCTGGATAATGCACAGAAGGATTATGACCGACTCCTTTCTGATCAATCGGCAAAGGATGTGCTTGAGGCACGAGCCCGGCTGGCAGTCTCACAGGAACGTGTGGAGACTGCGTTGGATCTGCTGCAGCAGCTGCGGACCGGCGAGCAGGCACTGCCGGTGCAGCTGGCGGCTGCGGGTATGAGGCAGGCGGAGGCATTGCTGGATCAGGCAAAGCTTGGTACAGAGCAGGCGGAGGCAGCGGTGAATGCTGCTGAGAAGCTGGTCGCCCAGGCAGAAGCCGCAATGGAAACCGTGAAACTACAGCAGGCGAAGCTGTCTATCACAGCTCCTGTGTCCGGTACTGTGCTCACCCGGGGTGTAGAGCAGGGAGAATTGCTGCAGCCCGGTATGGCAGCTTTTATGATCGGCCGTATGGAAGAGATGACTATTACCGTCTACCTGCCGGAAGATCAGTATGGCCGGGTGGGCCTGAATGACAGAGCACAGGTAACCGTCGATTCCTTCCCGGATATTACCTTTGAGGCCAGTGTCGTGCGGATCGCTGATGAAGCCGAGTATACGCCTCGCAATGTGCAGACCGAAGAAGACCGCCGCACAACGGTATATGCGGTAAAGCTGGATGTTACCGATCCTGAAAATCTGCTCAAGCCCGGCATGCCGGCAGATGTGGTCTTTTTTGCAGAGTAAACTCAAGAATAAGGCAGGAAAATAAAAGCAGGGCTGCTCGCGAAAGAACAGTCCTGCTGTTTTATGTTATTTCCCGGGCAATCATCCCCGTGTAAGCCGTGGGTTTCAGGGAAATCTGGTCCATTGGCGCGGGAAATGGAAATTATCTATAATTCCTTCATTATTGAAAACAGATTATGTATCACGGAATCTCTTCATGATTGGTCAGGGTCGGTTGGAAGAAGATCCGGGCAGTTTTCATTTCAATGATCTTTCATATCAGATGTTTTTTCCGGTATCTAATCTTCTCCAGAGAGTAACACCAATTGCTTTCCACCCCTGGATTCAGACTTATTCGCATATCAGATAGGATGATCGTACTAGAGCATATGGGGTATGTTCGGGGTACTTCGACCTCAAAGGGCTCTTCAGGAGGAGAACAACATGTTTATTAAGAGGCGGATATCTGCAAGGATAACATTGACAACTGCATTTTCAGCAGTTCTGCTGCTTGCTGCATGCATGCAGTCTATACCATCCGGTCCAGGCGTATGGATTGATGCTCCGCTGGATGGCAGCGTGATCCAGGCAGGTGAAATGGTGGAAGTTCTTGCGCATGCTTATGCTGAAGAAGGTATGGTGGAGATGCAGCTGCTGGTTAACGGTGTGCAAATCCGCAGCCAGTCGTTCAATGCTGCAGACGGGAAATTTGTAGAGTTCAGCACCGAATGGTCCGCAGACCCGGGTGATTATGCCCTGCAGATGAGGGCGGTAAGTGCAGACGGTGTTCTCAGCTATCCTGCAGTCGTGAATGTAAAGGTGGCCGGTGACGTGCAGTCGGAACCAGTTGTATCGGTGACACCGGATCCGGGTGAAGCAACAGAAACAGCAACACCATCACAAGAAGCTGCTCAAACGGCGACAGGCACCATACCTTCTTCTGTAGAGGTAAGCTTTCAGGCGGACAACGCTTCCATTATGCAGGGCACCTGTACTATGCTGCGGTGGAATGTTGCGAATGCGGACGCAGTAACTCTGGATGGGGTAAACGTTGCGCTTAACGGCAGCAAACAGATATGTCCGAATACCACCACATCCTACTACCTCCATATTGAATCAACTGCAGGGCCGGTAGATCGAAGTGTGCAGGAGGCAGTGCAGGTCCCAACCTCTACATCTACTCCGACTGCGCAGCCAACAGCAACTGTGGACACGCAGCCGCCGGTGATAAGTGCTATTACCGAGTCAGCGGATCCGATTCGCCCGCCGAGCTGCAGCCCGGACAGTGTAACAATCAACGCTACCATCACCGATCCATCCGGTGTTCCAAAACAAAACCTGTACTTCCGGGTCGTCAGCGGGGCAGCTCAGGGTGTTTGGGTTTGGCGCTCAATGACAGAGGCAGGCGGGGACGTGTACCAGGCGACCATTGGACACGACCAGCTGCAAGCCAGCCTTTTCCCCTATGAGGGATCCAACACAGTCCTGCAGTATTACATCAAAGCATGGGATTCGAAAACAAACCAGACTCAGAGCAGCACAGGAGAAGTGACAGTCATATTCTGCGTGCCGTAAGACAGGCTAAACATTTGGTTGGGCAGATATGAGGAGAATGCAAAAATGGACACTAAACGGAAAATCGTTCGTATCATCTGGGGTTTCAATGCGGCAGCCTTTCTGGGCCTGATTGTCCTTGTGGTCAGTATCCTGTGGATTCACGAGGGTGTATCGATCCCCTCAGTTCTGATTCATACACCCTCACCGGCAATGAGAGTAAAGGTCGGCGATGTAGTGCCTGTTCACTCGACATCAAGCGATCCGGAAAACAAAATTGTCCGGGTTGAATTGTGGGTAGACAACAGGTTGGTTGAGGTGAACACTTCTTCGGAGGGATCAAGCGTTTTTTCCACGGCGATGGCTTGGCAGCCGGTTGAACCTGGATCGTACATAATCCTTGTCCGGGCTGTGAATGGTGAGAATAACACCGGACAGGCTTCCCTGACGATCGATGTAGAGGATCCCAATACGATGATGGAAGAGGAGGACCCTCTCGATCAGGAACCGGATAACGCTTTTGATGATGGGTTGGTATCTTTCCCGCCAGGGGGTTATTCAGGTGGAATACAACCGGCAGAATTGATCGCTGCCTCCTTTCTAGAGAATACTTCTGATACGATGCTGCCGCCTGATCCGGACAGACAGGTTTCGGAAGCCGAAGTTGTTGATTTCCTGGGGGATCTGCTGTTGAACCAGGAAGAGCTGCAGGATGGATCAGGTTGGGCGGAGTTGAGCGCAACCCGATTTGAAGTAAACCGGGTCTATGACCGGATCTATGTATATGTTTCTATAGCAGATGGGCCGGTTCAGCGCTGCCCTGAACGTAACGATGAATATTTCGCCCCGGATGGAGAACGAAGCTGGGATATTGGTGAATACCTTGCAGGTGAAAACAGGATCCAGCTGCTTGTCCAGGATGGCGGATCCTTTAATCTCATTGTTGAAGGCTATGGTTGGAAGGGATCTGAACTGAGCTATCTTGGACGGGTGGAGATGGAGAATTCATCAGACTTCTGGGATGGCAGGGATATCATTGTTGAATCAGAAGGTGGTGATGGTTTCCTGCTGAGCTACCAGGTCGATGGTCCGGAATTTGTTCCGAAAGATGGGATTCCTGCTCCCCAGAATCTTGGGATGACAGAACTCCTCGGGGACGATTATGTGCATTGGGTGTGGCATGGTAACCGTGAATCGATCGATGGGTTCAGGATCTACCGGGATCATGTCCTGGTTGGGACAGTCCCGGCTGAGAACTCGTTTTATGCTTTGAGGATTCTGCCTCCCTGTAATGAAATAGCAACCTACACCATCACAGCTTATAAGGGGGGGAGTGGCCCAGACCGGATTGAATCACCTCACAGCGATAGTAAGCCGGTCGTCGGCCCGGTTTGTGGATCAGGGAATAATCTGGGAACTCCCACTGTCGTGGAAGGACTCTGCTCAGGTGGAGCTGTTGTGATTGAGCTGCCGTACACTTACTATACAGATCATGGGACTCAAGTCTATGCAGTTGCGTGGGCACAAACAGAGAGCATGATGGTTGCTGCAGGGCAGGTTCGGGTTGCCCACGGCGACGGTGTTGCCCGCATTGAGCTGGCTAATATGCTGCCTGGTGTGGCCAGCACAGACAAGCTGTTCGTGCATCTGATGGATGAAAATGGCTGGTACTTCTACAGTGAGGAGGTCGCATTACCCATTCTCTGGGATGAGGCATTGCCCGATCTGGTTATATCGTATGCTGATGCCTTTGAAGGTATAGGGAAAGTCAGGATCAGGAATGAAGGATGCGCATCAGTGGAAGGTTTCAGCCTGCTGGTTCAGCCAGTTGAAGGGTCGAGCTTTTCCGAGACCTTTGACCGATACCTGGCACCGGGCATCACCTACAGCTACGATACTACGAATATGGATCTGGTTAAAGGATTTATCGCGGAAGTGGACCCTCAGAATGAAATCCGGGAGATGAATGAAGATAACAACATCTATGAAAGAGGCCCTATTCGCCTGAAGCATATCCTGATCTATCAGATTGACATTCATGATACCAGCGAAGGCGGATTGAATGGACGGGCGGGTGAATTTCAATTTATCTTCACAGCCAATGACTACATGGCATGGCTTCCTGCCGGATCTGATTCGCACCTGGTGCTAAATCGGGGAGAGCATCCTTTGTACGGCTTTGTGGGTTCAGTTCTTCTCACTCCTGAGCTTGAGTGGGATGAAGACCTTGTATTTCATGCCAGGGGCATCGAGGATGATACTGCTCCCTTTGATTTTGATGATCTGGTGGGATATGTAGATTTTGTTCATTCCCAGAACATGTCTGAGGCGGGGAATTGGAAGGAAGGCGGTACTTTTTCAATGAGAAGCACGACCGGGCATTATACAGTTCACTGGCAGGTTGCGGTGGAATAGCAGTATTACGTACAGGGAGATTGCTTTCTATGTGTATTTTTTGAAAACATGTTTTTGAAGCAGGGAGGCGCTGCTTCTTCAGGTGCAAATCAGCAGACTGCTGACAGGGCAAAAATGCATTTTTCGCTTTTGTACATGTGATAAACTGAGAATGCGAATCTCCGGCAATATGGATAATCGGGATAGGGACTTCTTTGATCGCAAAGGAATCAAACCAGGATAACAAGGATTACAGAGATGACCTCAGAAGCAAGGCTTTATGTGATCACTGCGTTCGCTTTTAATTCACTGCTGATTCTTCATTTTGCGCTGCGTAAATGGGCGTTTGACAAGTATATCTTCCAGTATGGATGGCTGTTTTATGTCATGGCGATTCCGGCTGCCGTTGTCAGTGTAATCCTTTTAAGGCGAGGGGCACCCTGGTGGATGTGGACAGGTGGATTTCTCTACCTGATCTGGGCGATATTTGGATATCTCGTTGAATTCAAGTTGGGATATGCTTCCTGGCGGAATCCCATCCAATGGTCAATTCTTATCCCCTACTTACTGCTGTATTTGAGCACGAATATGTTTTATTGGTGGCCGGTGTTGCGTGTGTCCAAACCGCTGTGGATTGTGTTTACAGTCTTGTTTGTACTCAGTTCGATCCTGAATGCTATTTCGCATTGAGACAGCCTCTGGCTGTTTACTGGAGCAGCAGGCAGGCGGACGGGAACAGTAGTGTGTCACAATTGCCGCGATGAGGAAGGCAGACTCACCTGAAATGGGCAGTAAACGGTTCGTTTATCAGATAGTCATCACC
>JAFGNH010000162.1 GCA_016927115.1 Anaerolineales bacterium
CTCGCATTTCCCAGAGCAAGCTTTGATCTTGTTTTGATTTCCAATGCACTTCATCACCTGGCGGAACCTGAGGAGTCTATCCAGGAAATGATGCGTGTCCTCAAACCTGGCGGATTGTTTATGCTGCGGGAGATGTATCGTGATTTGCAGCAGGGAGCTCGCAGGGTGCATGTGGATGTCCATCACTGGTGGGCGTGTGTCGACCAGCTTCGCGGTATTCCGCACTTTCAGACGTACACCCGCCGTGAGTTGATAGAGATCACTGAGAAACTCGGCCTTTCAGATGTGGTGATCATGGATATCGATGAAAATGATTCGCTGTCGAATGATCCGGGAACGATCCAGGCGATTGAACAAAAAATCAACGAGTCCATTGAATGGTTGAGAGAAAATTCCGATACCCGCGACCTGATTCAGCAAGGGGAGAACCTCAAGGAACGTCTGCATGGGGAAGGATTTTTCAGTGCGACGAAGCTGCTGGCTGCCGGAATCAAGCCCGAAGACACGAATCCCGCTGCAGAAGACCCCGGTCCAGGCTGTTGATTTCAGAATTGGAGCGATAAGATGAATAAGTGGGTCGGGATGGCAGCTGCAGGGTTAGGGTGGCTTATTTTCTCATTTTTTGTCTTCAGAGTATTGGTGCGCAACGACTATGCATCGAAAGGCCGCTTGAGCATATTTACATGTTTGCTGGAATTTCTGGTATTTCTGCTTCACGGGATCTGGATGAGTATGGACCTGCCGACGGAATGGCCTATTGTTTCTGTTTCGCTTGGGGCTGCTGCTGCAGGGTTGTTCTTTACACTGCTGGGGACTGCCGGTGTTGTACTCTCGATCATTATCCTCGGTTTGCGCCGGTCCACCGGATTGCAGGTGGATAACCTGCAGGTTCGAGGTATGTACCGGTTCAGCCGTAATCCTCAGCTTCTGTATTACGGGGTGTTATTGATTGGTTTCGTGCTGCTGTGGCCTTCATGGACTGGATGGGCAGGACTCATACTGTATGCAGCTGCTGCGCATTTAATGGTTCTCACCGAGGAGGAACATCTTCTCGCAGCCCATTCGGACAACTATACCAGGTACTGCAGCCAGGTATCCCGTTATTTTTAACCTGGAAGCACAGTATTGTGTCGCTGTGAGACTGACGCAGCGCAGTGAAATACCAGAATTTATTTTGAAGTTTTGGAAAAGTTGAGGCAGTACAGCAGGCTAAAGCCCTTGCCGGACATACGAAGCGTAAAAAAGGTACCGGCCAATACCTTCCCCGATCCAGAGCAGAATCAGCAGCGGCAGCACGACCATTGGCAGCGAGTTCCCTGCGGGAATACTATATGCTGAGCATATCAGCAGAATTACAAGCACCCCAGACAAGCCAATACGTGCATAGACAAGCTTTTTATTCTCTTCCATCATGATTCTGTAGCTTTCGCGGCCAGCGCGCCCATTACTTCTCAACAACTGAATACTCTGATAAAAAACCATGGTTTGGAACAGGAGAAAGCCAGCAGTCCAGAGCAGGATTGGCTGGAAAAGAACCGCTGTACAAACGTCCCCGCGTCCAGCTTCCGATAATAGAACCAGCACAGCCAGAAGGGTAGCTGGACCCAGCAGCAGGATCGTATTGAAAAAAGTGAGAAAAGTGGTGTCCATCTTCCATGCAGGCACAGTTCGCAGCTCGTAAAGCCGGATCATACTCCACGCCAGCAGTCCTGCTGAGAGTAGTGAGAGCAATCGCACTCCCAGCCTGAGCAGCATGAGTGGAAGCTGAATGACGTGCAGCAATGTGAGCATGGCAGTGCCTGAGCCAAGCAGCAGGGCAAAAACCATTTCACGGCTGAGCCATGAATGCTGCCAGTTTGCTGCGGCCAGCGCCGCACGCTGTGGTCTACGAAGGTGCAGCCCAGCTGCGCTGCCCGCGAGGGTGAGCAGCAGGGTGATGAGCATCGGAATGATCCATATTTGAGAGGATTGCAGCGGCATGGTTCCCAGCGCTTCGATTGTATACCAGGACAGCAGCATGCCGACTGCGCACTGGCTCAACAGGGTGAAGAGAATCAGCGGCCATCCCTTAGTTTTCACGCTGGATTTCCTCCTCATTAGCGATACTGGCGTCTTTTGATTCGCCGGTCCGTACATCGGCATGGAGTTTGAAGGTAGCTGCGGGGTGAGTGAGACCGGGTTGCGGCAGGGGGAAGAAAGCGCTCATTGGGTCGTCAGAGCCGAACTTATCTTTCAGTTCAGTGAGATCCCCAAAATCCAGCACCCGCATCTGGCAGGCAGCCACACAGGCAGGCGGCCTGCCCTGTTCGAGCAGATCGATGCAGAAATCACATTTGCTCATGAGGCCTGTAACCGGGTCGAATCGCGGTGCTCCGTACGGGCAGGCCCATTCACAATAGTGGCAGCCTATGCAGCGGTCGGTTTCGACGGTAACGATTCCATTATCTTGCTGTGTGATTGCACGGGTAGGGCATACTTCCAGGCAGATCGGGTCTTCGCAATGGTAGCAAGATGTGGAAAGGAAGTATGTGAAAGTATCGTCGAGCCATGCCTGTCCGCGTGCAGTCCAGCTGCCGCCGCACACCTCCACAACCCGGCGCCAGAGCAGGCCGGTTGGGAGCTTGTTTTTTTCTTTACAGGCAATCTGGCAGGCTTTGCAACCCGTGCAGTTTTTCAGGTCGAGGTGAAAGGCATACCGGATACTCATCGCCGGGCCTTTCCGATACGTTCAATCTGTACCATGATGGTATGCTGGGCGTTCCCGAAGGCAAGTGGTGTCAACCGTTCAGCGGTGAGGACATTGGTGGATCCGCCGTGGTCGATGCCGTTCTGATCGGGTGACCACCATGCACCCTGGGGGATATTCACCACGCCGGGCATGATGCGCAGCGTGACACGGCAGGGCAGGACCATCTCACCGCGGTCGTTAAACACGCGCACCATTTCGCCGTCCCGGATTTTCCGGACTTCGGCATCGATGGGATTGAGGAATACCCGCTGCGGAAATGCTTCCACCAGCCAGTCATTGTTGTCATGAGTAGAGTGGACACGCTGCAGGGCGTGGCTGCCGACCACCTGCAGCGGGTAATACTCTGCCTCCGGCCCAAACGGACTCTCCCATTCCTGGATGTATTTAGGGACAGGTGGAATTTCCCCGGGTTGGTTGAGATTCAACAACTCTATGGAGAAAATTTCAATCTTGCCGGATGGTGTTGGCAGCGGGTTGTTTTCCGGGTCGTGGCGGAAGTCGGTGAAAGCCACGGCGGGTTCTTCGATGGGCAGAGTGAAGACACCAGCATTGCTTTCCAGGAACTCGTCGACAGTTGGAAGGCCTGGAAAGCGGTCTTCACGGTATCGATCCAGAATCCAGTCGACCCATTGGCGTTCATCCATACCCTGGGAGAATTCTTTACCAATGCCAAGGCGCTCTGCGATACCAGCGCAGATGCGGAAGTCGCTGCGGCTCTCACCAAGAGGTTCGACCAGCTTGGGCATGAAAAGGAGCGTTTCAGCATATTTCCAACCGTCCTGAACGCCCCAGGTTTCGAACGAAGTGCATGCAGGCAGAACAATATCGGCGAATCTTGCTGTTGGAGTGAGGAACTGGTCCTGAACAACAATGAACTCTACCAGGCTTTTGTCTTTCAGCACGGCGGCAGAGCGGTTGATATTCATATGCTGGTTGATAAGCGCATTAGTGGCGATGGCATAGATCAACTTGATCGAACTCTTGAGGGGATCGCCTTTCAGTCCGTCTGCGTGCCCCAGGTTTGGGCCGTTGAGGACAGCCTCTGTCCAGGCTGCTACAGGGATACGGGTATTGACAGGATTTTCGCCTTTAGGAAAGACGGTTCCCCGGTTGCCGCCAAGGGGCGGGGGGAAGGCGAGGCCGCTTGCCCAGCCGCCGGAAATACCGACATTTCCAGTGATAGCTGCCAGTACGCAGCCGGCGCGCACCACCTGTTCGCCGTAAGCCCGGCGCTGCATGCCGTAACCCTGGTATAGTATCGCGGGTTTTATAGTGGCATACTCACGGGCGATATGTACGATTGTTTCCCGGGGAACGCCAGTAATAGTTTCAGCCCAAACCGGTGTTTTGGGGGTGCCATCGAGAGTGCCGAGAAGGTAATCCTGGTAACTTTCCTGGTTTTCACAACCTGGCGGCATCTGATTGCGGTCAAAGCCGACGCAATGTGTGGCGATGAAATCTGAAGCAAGCAGATTTTCCTGCAGCATCACAAAGGCCATGGCACTCATCATGGCGGCATCAGTGCCCGGCCGGATCGGGATCCACTCATCCGCCAGGCCTACTGCACTGTTGGTCTTGCGGGGATCTACAGCGACAACCCGCGCGCCATGCTCGCGAGCCAGTTTGATGAACCAGGCGCTGTTGGTATCGTCGATCATTTCTGCGGGATTCCAGCCCCACATGAGAATATACCGGCTGTTGAGCCAGTCCTGGCGTTGATTGCCGGTGATATTGGTGCCGTAGACAGTAGGAGTGGCGCGCTGGATGCAGGCCCAGCTGTAGTTGTTGTAGAAGCCGAGATGCCCACCGGAGAGATTGAACAGGCGACGGGCAAGATGCGAGCCGTTGGTGTTGCTGTACGAACCGGTGCCATAGGGGACAAAGAGCGCACTGCTGCCGTAAGTTTCTCGCACACGCTGGATTTCCCCGGCGACAGTATCTAGTGCTTCCTCCCAGGAGATGCGTTGGAAGCGGGCCTCACCGCGTTCTCCTGTCCGTTTGAGGGGGTATTTGAGCCGGTCGGGGTGATACTGGCGACGCAGGTAGGCGTGGCCGCGCACACATGCCAGCAGGCGGGGATTATCGATACCGTCATAGGTGCGGTCATCGGCTTCGAGTCGGGTGATAATACCATCGCTAACGTGAGCGACCAGCAAACAGCGCCCGCCGCAGTTATGAGCCGGACAGCAGGTGCGCACAAGGCGGGTCTGGTTATTGGATGAGGTGTGTGGATCCCTGATTTTCATGGTTAGCTGGTTGACAGATTGAGTCAGGTACTGAGACTTGCCTGAGTTTACCAGAGATTAGATGGGAACACGAGAAAATGTTCCCCGGGCAGCCTTCCCCAGGCAACCATCCCCGGGCATGTGGGGCCGGGTTCCAGGGATCCTTCTGCTGCAAGGTTCGATTGTTGGCACTCATTTCCGGCATTTGGGAGAGACTCTGGAACCTGTCCGTGCCAGGCGATTTCCCGGGGCCTGGCTGAAGCTGCATTCGGTCGGTCTGGGAATCCCTTGTAGCGGGATTAAAGTCTGCATAGAAAACAGGTGCGAACCAGATCGATTATAATATATGGATTATCACCGGGCGCTGTAATTCCCCCTGATTTCCATTCTGTATGGAAAAAAACCAGTAATTCCGTTGAAATATGTAATGTATCATTTATAATAATACAAATATAACAACTCCCTGGGTACGGTTTGCAGGGGGAGAGGAAAGCACAATGAAACGAAGTAAGTTTTCTGTTCTGATGATAGTGATGGTGGTAGCGGTGCTAGCAGCTTCATGCGCTCAACCAGCGCCGGCTGAAGAGCCTGCTGCTGTTGAATCAGAAAGTGCAGTTGAAGAACCTGCTGAAGAATCTGTCGTCGATATACCAGAAGAAGGAGTTTTGGATGCCCGCTTTTCAATCCAGGCAGATGCAGACCTTCAGGGAGCGCTTACAGCTCTCTATAGCGACGTTTTCGGAGACGAAGAGGTTGTATTTGTAAACGAGGGTGCAGATGTGCTTGCTGCATCAGTAGAAAATCCGATCTTTGCAGAATCAAACGAAGTCCCGGCTGTGTTTTTGCCCGGCTATGCGTTGAAACTGCAGTCGGATAATTCCGATGCGCTGTCCTTTATCGACTTTGCTATTTCAGCTGACGGTCAGATGGTCTTGATCCTGGAGGGGCTGCTGCCAGAAAGTATTAAGGTTGTTGATCAGGGCGGAGAAAATGTAGAAGTTCGTATGCCGGTTTACAATGTGATCAGCGCCCATGGGCCAACGACATTCATGTTCTACGCGGTTGGCGCGGCTGACCGACTTGTCGGTGCGAGCTATCTGGGGGCCCGGGATCCGAACGGTGCAGCTGCATTGGAACGCATCGATCCAAAATCAGTTGGTTTTACGACTGATGAACTGTTTTCGCAGGAAGTGTTCAGCATCGAAGAAGCTATTCAGCTTGACCCCAACCTGGTGGCTGCTAC
>JAFGNH010000020.1 GCA_016927115.1 Anaerolineales bacterium
GGGAACGGACAGATTCACCCAGCCCTATCCGTTATTAATATTGATCTATTATCTCTTGGAAATAAGATACAAGGGAACGGTCGCGACCGTTCCCTGCATCAAACCCGGTGATGACAGGAAAAGAAGGGAGGTTAGTGCAAGCTCAGATTGTCTGGAGACGAGAGCTTCAGCCACACTGTCTGGTAAGGTGATAACTTGAGGGAAACAACACCGGCTTCCAGGTGGTACTGCTCAAACGACAGCAGATCATGCCAGCCAGACTGCTGCTTTTGATTCACGGTTTCTGGCAGCCGGATATGTACTTCCTGCTCTGCTGAGGCGACGTTCTGCATGGCAAGGATTTGCTCTGATCCATCCGGGCTTGTCCGCAATACGGCGAACACGGCCGGGCCGGCATCGAGGACTTCCTGACCACCGGAGGGGTGGAACGAACTCTCACGGGTGCGGACTTCAAGCAGTGACTTATACCGGGAGAACACCGCATTCCGCAGCGATCCGGGATCCTGCAGTTCCTCGAGGAATGGTATCAGCTGCAGTTTTTCACGGTTAATGGAACGGGCATGGCCGGTTTTCGCCACACCTTCATAATCGTTCCTCGATCCTACCAGGCTGTGGAAATAGAGACCAGGAATACCTTTCACCATCAGCATGATTGCCTGGGAAGCCAGGAAACGATTAACCTGCAGCTCCTGTGGTTCTGTGGAAGCCGGGTCATTCAGAAGATCGTAGTAGTTGATGTTCAGCTCGTAGGGGCTCTTGCTGCCATCCTGGTTGGTCTTCGATGAGATTTTCCCGCCGTGTGCGAGTGTCTGTTTTATCAATCTCGCTACTTCCTTTTCCGGCAGGATACCGGCGGCAGGGCGTACCCCCACACCATCATGCGACGCAGTGAAATTCAGGAAGCTGGTTCCTGGCGATGGAGTATTCAGATTACTTGCCCAACTGCTCAGATATTCCGATGAACCCGATATCAGAGCGTGGGCTGTCAGCGGGGGCAGGGAAAACTGGTAAACCATGTGCGCTTCGTCTGTGCCATCGCCAAGATACGAGATGTTTTCATCATGAGGCACGTTGGCTTCAGCAATCACCAGGACGTCCGGTTTGAGTTCATCCAGAACAGCCCGCAGCAGCTGCACAAAGGCATGCGCCTGAGGCAGATGGATGCAGGTTGTCCCGATTTCTTTCCAGAGGTACGGGATGGCATCCAACCGGATAATATCAGCACCCTGCCGGATGTAAAAAAGGATCACATCGAGTATTGCCAGCAGGGTATCCGGATTGGAAAAATTCAGATCGATCTGGTCTGCGCTGAAGGTAGTCCAGACATACTTCGGGCCGCCGGCAGTTTCAAAACGGGTCAGCAGCGGCAGGGACCTCGGCCGGGTGACCATGGACAGATCGGCATCAGGGTCTACTGTGATGAAGTAATCCAGATAGCGTTCGTCCCCGTTCAGGAAACCCAAGAACCAGTCACTCCCGGTTGAAACATGGTTGATCACGGTGTCGAACATCAGACGGCAGCCTGTATCCTTTAAATGGGATATATCTTCCCAACTGCCCAGCGTGGGATCAACAGAATAGAAATCCATAACAGAGAAGCCGTCATCGGAAGAATAGGGAAAGAAGGGCAGGATATGAATTGTGTTGACAATGGAAGATAGCTCGGATTGGTAGAAAGCCCGCAGATTCTCCAGCGGCTTGTGTTCGCTGTCCCGGAGAATATCCGGATAGGTGATCATAAAAACATCGCTCTGGTGAAAAAGCTCGCGTGGGCTTGCCGTACCGGATCCATAAGCCTGTTGAAATTGACCCATTCGCTTGAAGATGGCTTTACTGACCCGTTCCCAGTCCTGAGAACCATACATCTGTTTAAGTGCCCGGTTTATTCTCTGTTCTGTCTTTGCCATTATTTTTTACTGCACTAAAAAGAATTCAGGATGCGCTCAAGTTTTGCTGCGGCTGTCTTGAAGGAAAAGTGTTCCTGAGCGATCCTGGTGTTTACCTCTGCATAAAGTATCTGTTTGTTCCGGTCGCCAAGAAGGGATTTTACCTCATTCACGACGGTTTCAGTAACCTCACCGTCCATTTTTACGGCCTTTATACCGGTGGGTTCGATATCCTGTTCGAAAACCTGGTAGCGATTCACGAGGAAAGGCTTTTTGAAATAAACTGCTTCGAGCAGCGCATTGCCAAATCCTTCGTACAGGCTGGGGTAGGTAACAAAGTCTGAAAAAAGGTATGCATCCCAAAGGCTGTAGATTTTTTCACCGTGCGGCCCTGTACCGCGCACCGGTTTGAATCGTGCCGGCAGGTAAACCAGCGGGACATGTGCCCGCGCTGCCAGAGCGCACAGGTCCTCCAGATAATCGATGGTATTGTATTCAGCAGAATGGCTGATAATCAGCTTGATCCGGGGATCCCCGAGTTTGCTGACCAGTTCAACTGCCAGCTCGATCCCTTTCCTGGGCACAACACGGGTTGGCTGGAGGAAGAAAAGATCATCTTCGTTCAGCCCGATCTCTTCCCGCAGGTCCCGGTTGTAGTTATCCACACCGGGAGAAGGCGTGTTAAAGTCCAGCACATTCGGAAGCACGACACTTTCGAAGCCCATCTGCAGGAGCTTTTGCTGTGCCATCGAGTTGATCACCATATGGCGGAGGTTGGGTAAATCGGGAGGGAAGAGCTGCTGCAGCAGTCCGTCAACACAGTTTGTCCGGTACTTTTCCCGTTCCCAGTAGAAGTCATGGTGGTGGGCAATGGCAGGGATCCCGGTTTTCCTGATCACCTCAAAAAAAGCAGAACTCAGGGCGAGGTTCAACGGGATAGCCAGGATATTCTGCGCCACCAGAACATCAATCCTGAAGTCCTTGATAAAATCGAGAAGAGCCTTTTCGATAACCAGGCTGAGTGCCTGCAGCCTTTGATCGAACCCAGGATGGCGAACAGTCGTACCGAAGGCATGATTCGTGATCCATACAACTTCCGGGTGGGTAAAATGTGCTTCGGGCACAAGCCGTGAGCCGGTGATATTTGCCTTCAATTGGGACTCTGCAGCATTGGGAGGGTCGAGTTCACCTGCGAAGTAGCAGCTGGAAAAACCCAACTCAGCGAGAATACGTGTTTGCTTTGCGGTCTCCAGGGAGACGCCATCCGAACCGGCTAGCCGGAACGAAACCTGTCCAATCCTCATACCCTATCCTTTAACACCGCCAGCTGTAAGGCCCTGTTCCAGGAACCGTTCAAAGGCCAGAAACAGAATAATAACCGGAATGGTCATAATTGTGGAGGCAGCCATCACTACATGCGGCCTCGGACTGGGGTCGTTAAAGATGGTGTTGATTTTGATCGGGATGGTGAACGCTGAACGATCGTTCAGGAAGATGAATGCATACAGGAATTCGTTCCATGCGATCATAAATGTGTAGATACCCACAGTGACCAAGGCCGGGATAGCAAGCGGCAGGGTGATGCGCCAGATCACCTCAAAGCGGGTGCAGCCGTCGATCAGTGCGGCTTGCTCGATTTCATCCGGGATCGTCCTGAAGTAGTTAGTCAGCATATAGAGAGCAACCGGCAGGGTCTGGACGAGGTAGGTGAGAATGAGGACAACGAGGTTGTCCTGAACCTCGAATCCAAGTGAGGTGCTTACCTTTGCGAGCATGGCAAAGAGTGGAATGATGAGCAGCACGGCCGGGAAGAGATAGACTATCAGCACGCCGTTGAGCATCCATTCGCGTCCCTTGAACTTCAGCCTGGCTGTTGCATACGCACCCAGTGTAGAAAGGATCACCGCCATCACTGCGGTGGGAATGGAGACCAGAAGGCTGTTCAGGATGTTTGCACTGAAATTCTGGAAGTGGTCCCATGCCGGGTCAAAGAGTTCCCGGTATGCATCCAGGCGAAGACTTGAGGGGATATACACGGGTGCACGCCCGGCGATTTCCGCGCCGGACTTAAAGGAAGAGCTTACCATCCAGTAGAAGGGGAACAGTATCATCGCCAGGAAGCAAAAGAGCCCTATAGCAAACAGGAAGCGATGCCAGGTCAGATATCCGGCCAGGTGGCCGATCAGGCCGGCACGTTTTTCTGAAGATATTGCAGCTGTCATGGTATCCTCCTATTCTTCCACATTGCGCATGACGATGAGGATGTAGGCGATAATGAAAACGATGAGTGCTGCCAGCATGATCATGGCGGTCGCTGCACCTTTGCCGAAGTCGTATGTGCCGAAGCTGAACTGGTAGGTCAGCACCGGAAGCACGTTTGTCCCATATCCACCGCCGGTCATCAGCCAGATATCATCGAACTTGTTGAAGGTCCACAAGAGCCGGAGGAGGAATACAGCGCCGAGGATATATCGAAGCTGCGGGACGGTAATACTCCAGAACTTTTGCCAGGTATTGGCACCGTCCACAGAGGCTGCTTCATACAGGGTGTCATCGATCGCCTGCAGGCGGGCCAGGATCATAAGCATGGCGAAGGGGAAGTAGCGCCAGACCTGGAAAACGATGACCAGGAGAATTGCAAGGCCTCTGGTGGCAAGGAAGGCTTTCGGCATTTCGATAAGATTGAGTGACAAAAGGACGTGGTTCAGCACACCTGAAGGCCGGGGGTCCAGCAGCCAGCGCCAGACGAAGGCAACGCTGATGACCGGTGCGACGTATGGGAACAGGAAGATACCCCGCACAAGCCCGCGCGCCCTGAACGGCCTGTTCAGGATCAATGCTGCAAGCAGACCGACGAGGAGCGTAAGAATGGTTGAAGCAAAGGAATAGACAACGGTCGTAACTGCCGCTCCCCACTGATTGAGGTCCTGCCATTTGAATTCAAAGTCTGAGAGCACCGACCGGAAATTATCCAGACCGTTAAAGGGAGCATTAAATACATCATTGAGGTTATAAAGGCCGATTTTGTGGAAGCTGATCCAGATGCTGAAAAGGGCAGGGAATAATACCAATCCGAATACGATAAGAGCTGTGGGGGAGATCAGGCTCCATGCCAGCCTGACCTCACGAGCCTGGAGAGATTTCCATGATTTCTTTCTTGATTTACCCGTGGATACAGTCATAATCAGACCACCTTCTGCCAGCCGGCTGGGAAAAACGGGCTGTTGAATGTCTGTTTCACGAAAGACGATCCGGGTCAGGGAGAGGGATGATCGACCCTCACGTTTGAGATGCAAGCGTCAGCATCATCCCTCTCGGGTTGGTTTACCCTTCAGCCCGTTCTGCGAGGAGTATTTCTACCTGCTCCTGCAGCCATTCTGCTGCCTGCTCAGGTGTCATACTGCCTTCAATAGCTACGTTGCTGATGGCTTTGGGGATCAACAGGCGCCCTTCGATATCGCCGACAACGGCGCGCTGTGTGGCGTCATAATCCGGGCGGAAGAGCCAGCGCTGCATCGAATCATAGCCGGCTGCGATAGCCGCGAGGGTCTCGGGCGGGTAGTTGGCGAAGTAGTCGCTCGCGCTGCCCCAGTCCTCGACTGCGCTTTCCAGAACCGGGACTTTCCCGAACGGGGCGAGAGCCAGAATATCCTGGTAATTCTCGCCGGTCATAAAGAACTGGACCACATCCTGCGCCACCGGGTCTGCACCCTGCATGATGCCCAGAGTAACCAGCTGGCCGTAGGAAGCGGAGCCATTGGGGCCTTCCATGGCGGGGGCGAAGCCGGTGCGGGCGGCGAGGTCTGCATAAGCCAGCTCGACGTTACCGCCGGCATCGAGGCCGGAGCCGTCCACAAGGTCATCCATGATGTAGGTTGAGTAGAAGAGCATGCCGGATTGGCCGTATTCGTAGGCTTCGCGGCTGCCGCGCCAGTACTGCGGGCCGGGCAGGGCACAATCCTGCAGGCCGGTATAGAAATCAAGCGCAGCGATCATTTCCGGCGTGTTCATGGTGACGTTGCCTTCTGCATCGAACGGCCAGGCGTCATTGGAGATAGCCACCTGCTCAAAAACCTGGTGGCCGTAGTTCTGGCCGGGATCGGTGCCCAGGCCGATACCGTACAACAGGTCGTCGTTGCCGGGCAGTGTTTCACAGGCTGTTGTGATGTCCTCCCAGGTGATAGGGGCAGCCAGGCCGACTTCATCGAACACATCCTGGCGGTACCAGATAGCCTGGATCCAGCCGTCGAATGGAATTGCCGAGTATTTGCCGGTCTCCGGGTTGGTAACCATCTGTAGCGGGCCGGCCCGGAAATCATCTGTACCAATGGCGGCGATAGTTGCTTCTGCAGCGTCTTCATCCAGAATACCATCTGCTGCGAAGGAGGCGACCCGCTCGATGCCCATACGCACAATGTCGGGCAGGCGGTTCGCTGCAACCGCGGTTGAGATCCGCTGGGAAACGCCGGCTTCCTCGATCGGGACGATGCGGATTTCAACTTCCGGATGGAGTTCCATGTACCGGGCTGCTACTGTTTCATACATCTGCACCCGATCTTCCTCGTTGTCCGTAGTCCAGAATTCGACGACCGTCCTGTCCTGCATGGCAGCAAGCTGGGATTGCAGGGCTTCCATCTCCGCAGTCAGCCCTTCATCGACTTCGCTGCCGGCTTCTTCCATGGCTGCATCCAGCTGATCCTGCAGGGCAGCGATCTGCGCTTCAAGTGCGGAGACCTGGGCATCTGCTTCACCTCCACCGCCGCAGGATGCCAGGAGCATCGAGACCGCAATGAGGATGCTGAAAACCAGATATAGCTTCTTGCGTTTGAACATTATCTTCTCCTTAGAGTTGAGATTGCTCCAGAAAATTGTGCCACGAGTCTTTTTTCTATCTTTACAGCTCCTTTCTCCTTACTCTGAGGATTCTGAAAAAATCCTCTATTGGTTAACAGGTGGTTGGGTTGAGTCCCGGATGATGAGACGTGGTTTAAGCAGGATGTGGGGATTTTTGATCGGAATGTTCTGCAGTTGATTGTGCAGCATTTCTGTAAGTTGTTTCCCGATTTCATAGATCGGCTGCTGCAGTGTGGTGAGGGAATACAGCTCTGCCGGGGGGATATCGTCGAACCCGGCGATGGAGAGATCCTTTCCGATTTCAAGCCCCTTTTCTTTAGCTACGGTGATGGCACCGATTGCCATCAGGTCATTGGCTGCAAGAATGGCGGTGGGAGTTTCGTCCAGATCGAGGAGCTGGTTGGCAGCATTTTCTCCGCCCTTGCGGCTCAGGTTGCCGTATACAATCCATTCCTCCCGGCAGGGCAAGCCGGCATCTTCGAGTGCTTTGCAGAAACCGGCCATCCGGTAGCGGGCGAAGAGCAGGCCTTCGGGCGCGGAGATACAGGCAATGCGGGTGTGACCGAGTGAAATCAGGTATTGGGTGAGCTCATAGAAGCCGGCTTCGCCGTCTTCATCGATATAGGGGAATTCGATATCCATATCGGACCGTCCGAAACACACAAACGGGAAGCCGCTGCGGTCGAGGTAGGCGATTCGTTCATCCTGTATACGGGTCCGGACGACGATCAGGCCGTCGATGCTTCGTCCTTCGACGAGTCTGCGGTAGGCAGCCATTTCATCGTTTCCCCCGGGCGGGTGGGTGGAGAGCAGGAGGTCGAGGCCGAACTCAGCCAGCTGGTCGCCGATACCGGCGATGATGGTGTTGAAATAGGGGTCCGTGTAGCGCGGCCCGTGAGCAGGCAGGATGAGTCCGATGGTATCGGAGCGCTGGCGCTGGAGCTGGCGTGCGGTGAGGTTTGGGTAGTAGCCGAGTTTTTCGGCGGTATCTTTAATGGTGGTGCGGGTGCTTTCGGCGACATCCGAGTAACCTGCGAGGGCGCGGGAAACGGTAGTAATGGAGAATCCGGTAGCCCTTGCGATTGTTTTCAGCGTGATATGTGATTTCATACCCCTGGTCACCTGGATGTGTGTGTAAAAGATCCGGCTGAATCCGAAACGTTTCGGATGTGTATCTATAGTATTCCAAAACGTTTCGGGAGTCAACAATGAAACGCTGAAACGCTGAAACGCTGAATGCGCAATCGACACTGTCGTTTGCGGCGCAGTTTGAACCACTGATTACACAGATACCCTGGATTACGCTGATTGATACGTTGTGTCAGAGGCGGCGTGGCTCCGTTGACTCCCCCCCTGTCATCCTGAGCTAGCGAAGGACCTCTGAAAACAATGACTGGCTAATGTGACGCAATGGTAAACACGGGTATCCTGGCTTCATTGACTCCCAATGGTTATCACCGCGCAATAGAGGTCCCTCGCTAAAGCTCGGGATGACAGAAAAGAAGGGAGGTCCCTCGCAGGCTCGGGATGACAGAAAAGAAGGGAGGTCCCTCGCAAGCTCGGGAAAACAGAAAGTGAGAGGGCTTCTCTTTCCCCTGTCATCCTGAGCGTGCGAAGGACCTCTGAAAACAATGGCTTGCCTGTGAGAGGCAAAGGCAGGCAAAGGCTGTGTGAATCCA
>JAFGNH010000163.1 GCA_016927115.1 Anaerolineales bacterium
ACCCCAGCATTTTGGGGTTTTTCCAGGGCCAATTTATTGGCCAGCGCACCCGGAGGGACTCGAACCCCCAACCTACTGATTCGAAGTCAGGCGCTCTATCCATTGAGCTACGGGTGCATGCGGTTTGCATACCGGCGGCATACAAGCCGGGATAACTACCGATTGGTATTATACCGCAGGTATTCCTTTCGTCAATTTCGGACGCTTTTCGTTCATCTTTCCGATTGCTGCATAAATTGCTTCACAACGTTCTTTATCAGCACCTGATTCATGGTGCAATTCCGGGCAGCCGGCTTTTTCAGTACAATCAGGTCAAAGCGATTGTGATACAGGTGCAATGTTCCAATCCCTCAGTGCACTAATGCACAATTGAGCAGGCGCATCGAAACCCGATGAAGTCGTGCGGGTACGAAGGAAGGTTGAACAGGCGGTGGGCAGCCCGCATGCTGCTTGTTTCTTCTCCCCAGGAGCCGCCTCGTAATACGCGATATTCACCATCCGCCGGCCCTGTTGGATTGTCTTCAGGCGAATTCCTGTAATAGCTTCCGTCCCACCAGTCTGCCGTCCATTCCCACACGTTTCCTGCCATATCGTATATCCCAAAACCATTCGGGGCATGGCTGTCCACAGGGCTGGTGCCGCCAACACAATCCCCATAATTTGCCAGATTACAGTCGATTTCGTCTCCCCAGGGGTAGAGCGCTCCTTCCAATCCTCCCCGGGCAGCCTTTTCCCATTCAGCTTCAGTGGGCAAACGGGCTCCATTCCAGTTGCAGAACGCCCGGGCATTTCCCCAGGTGACATTCACCACCGGATGGTCGGCTTTGGCCGGATTTTCAATAAGGGGAGAAGGGTTTTCACAGATTCCAGCGCGAACACACCGGGCGTACTGCTGGTTGGTGACCAGATAACGACCCATCCGGTACGCATCCAGGTAAACACGATGCCGGGGAAATTCATCCAGGTGAGCATCAGAATCTGACTTAGGACTGCCCATTTGGAAATCTCCAGCGGGAATATCCACCCATTCCATGCGCAGAGGCCGGTATATGATCCGGTTCAATCTACCGGAAAGACCCAGGAAAACGAAAATCGAAGCAATGCCGACTGTACTGAGGATCAGCCACTTCAGCCGGCTAGACCAATTTGCAGGGCCTGATTTGCCTGGCTGTTCTTCCATCAGCTCTATCCCCTCCGTTTCCTACACACAGTAGAAGCGTGTATCGATATTTACCAGTCACAAAGGCCCTGAAGGCCGGAGGGCAAGGTCAGGTTGCTCATCGTGGCATACAGCGTTGCCCCATCGCTGGGAATAGTCGGGCTGCGGTTATCTCTTGTGAACGTGTAGATGCTGGGATCGAGCATGACCATACTCAAACTGGCGCAGTCCAGCATTGGTTCAACTTCTGGTGGACATTCGGTGGTCATTTCCCAGGTTTCCTGGTTGGGCGTGAATGTGAAGCGGATCGGCATCTTGCAGCTGTGCAGGACCTGATCGGTTTCTATTGTGCCGTCGGCCACAAAGGTCAGATCTACCGTACACCAGGTCCGGCACTGGCCTTCCGGTCCTCCAGCAGCGAGCATCATGAATTCGACCCGATCCTGGCCGATACCGGAGAGGGTATAGTTCACGCCGTCTTCCTCCGGACTGAAAGAGAGCCCGATGACCGGGTTTATTTCAAAACTGAGGATGTCCGATTGAATACTGTAGTAATAGTCGATCTGAGCATCGCCTTCCTTGGCGATTTCCTGTGGGCTGGGGGGATCGGGTTCCTCCAGATCGACTTCCTCTCCTTCCAGTTCGATTTCTTCTCCCCCTTCTGATTCCAGAACTACTCCCTCAATACCTGGAAAACAGGCGGAAAGACACAATACCAGGCTGAGACAGATCAAACTCCCTAACAGCGAGCGGAAGTTCATCATTTCCTCCTTTGGGCAATGTGGTTTCTTTATACTATACAGCGAAATCAGACGAAAATTGGCTGATTTACTGTTGATAGTGTGGTGTTATCAAGAACCTGATCCCTGGCCCTGTGTTTTTCATCTATCCACACAAGCCATTCCATCCCAATCCAGCTCCGGTTCGAGAACCACAACAGGATCGGTTGTTGTCCAATTTTTCCAGTCGGGACTTAATTCAATCTCGGACATTAAAATCCGCTCTGGTGCGTCACCGACCATCGAATAAAAAACCAGCAGTTTTCCTTCCCGGATCATTACAGCGGAATACCGCATGTTTTCAGAGAACAGCGTTGGCCCTTCTTCGAAATTGCCGAGCCCATCAGCTGATCGGTAGAATACTCCAGGCATACTGATAGCGTAATAGCAGCTAGCCCATTCGAAAACACGGAAATATGCATTTCCCAGGAATTCTGAATCTGGTACAAAATGAAGGCCATCCTTTGACGTGGCGAGAAGTGTGACCTGTCCATAACTGTCGTTGCTGTCTATTGGGCCTGAGATATAAACAGGACAGTGGAAACACATATTGATCTGCTGAGCCTCATTATCTATATGAACATCAGGCGAGGCTGCATGTTTATAGTCCAGATAAATCGATCCGTATATCTCATTGCAAATTGTATCTTCCAGCTGAAGAGGTTTTCCGTCATAATTCTCCCAATCTCCTGTTAAGTCTTCTGTATATGCCAGCTGAATGTACTTGCCAACATGATGCGCAAAGTAAAGGTAGTATTCACCTAATGCCCCCTCAATCCAGGAGGGGACCCTAATCAGCGAAGGTCCATTGATGTTCTCCCCATCATTTCCAGGCAGCATTTCGGGGTAAATGATTTATTTGGCAAACTCTCCACGCTCAAGCTGGAGTCAGCTGCAATGAGCGTGAATGAACTGGTAAGAATCACGCCCGGGCCAAATGTCTGGCCTGTTCCGTCTTCGATTACATCGACTGCAGTATACGTAACCTCCAGGTCGTGAGTGCCAGGCGGAATACCATCGAGAGTCGCTGTGAGGTATATCCAGTAAATACTCTCTGAATCCGATCAGCAGTGGTTTGGGAGGTCAGAAGCCGCAGGTTGTTTCACACCGGTTTTTTCTTCGCCATCCATTGTTAAGGTTATGTCTATAAGATCCAGTGAGGTTCCAGCAAAGGACTGACCAACGCTGCCCCAGGCACCATAATGCAGCTGAATAGGATTGAAGGCAATGACAGTTTGCTCTTGCGGGCATCCTTGCACACCGCGGAGCAGAATGGACTGCGGTGTTGGTGCAAGTGCGGTGGTTTGACTCGGCGTCGGGGTTGGAGTGTGGGTTGATCTGGTTTCTGTTGGTGGAATCGTCGATCGGGGGTTGGGGGTATCCGAGGTTGATAAATCAAAACGATCATCACTACCTGCTGTCGGTTTTACATACAGGGATGTGCAGCTGCCAAGTATTGCTGCACCTGCAAATAGTATCAAACTCCAAAAATGGAGCTGTTGTTTGACAAGCATTATCAATCTCCCGGTTTTGCCCAAACGATTGACAGCGCTGCAGTATTTGTATTGATGAGGTTTTGCCAGAAAGTGTTTCGATTGTTCTATGGGGCACCGTTATCTGATTACTATAACACTTTAATATAGTCCGAAAGGAAAAAGCAGTCAGTCTGCCGGGTCTGTTGAGTTGGGGTTGGACTCAATGCAAACGTTGTGTATACAAGGGAAGTATGGTATTCACGGTCTCGGTGGATAATTCTGAGTTGATTCTATCTGCAGTTTGGATAGTGAATTTTACTCTACATCGGAATTATGCAGCTCCCGCAGAATTCAAAATCAATTGCAGGCCTTAAACGTGATGAAGGTTGTGTCCTGACCGTAGACTGAGCGAAAGCGAAGAGGAGTATGAAGGACCAATCGTTGAGTCATGGGGGAGTCTGTCGGTAATACCAAAGAACACCTTTTGCCCAATTTGGATGGACTTATTATTCAAATAAGGTCTTCGATTTCTTCTTTCGTTCCAGGTTGATATCGAGTAATAATTTATGTATGATGTAATTCAGAAAGTATCTGCAGATTATTCAAGACCACTCAATTACCCAACACCAACCCTCAATTACGCCCCTTTCAAAAATTGAATGCGCCGGATGTCTTCGGCTCCCTGGCATCCGGGCATATTTCCAGGGAGGAGGTAATAATGGAAATAAAAAGAGCCTTTCTGCTCGTGTCCCTGTTTGCTGCAGCAGCAGCTGTTTTTGCGGGTGGATGCGGTCAAGTATCTGTTGCAGAGCCAGTAGAAGAAGTTTTTTCTATCCCGGACCTCAATCGTTTCGGTGAAGAAAAATATCTCGATCGGATAGTAACCGTCGAAGGCGTTTTTGTTGCTGACCCGATTCCGATCCTGGTTACAGACCTGGATTATGTGTTGGTTAATTCCCCTGTTCCCGATCTGGAATATATTTTGATCAAGGGCGATATAGCCGAAGATATTGATCCAGAGAAATACGGCGGCGCCACACTTGAGGTAAGAGGCTCTGTTAAATCTGCAACTGAAGATGATGAAGATGATAGAGCGGAGGGGCTTCCTCCAATTTTCCTGGAAGTTCATGAGTACACAGCGCTCAAAGTATTGGCTGAGCCCTATTTCCCCACGACAGCTGCCCCAGTCTGGTTTGATGCCGATAATATCGCACCTGTCTCCGCCAATCGGTATGCTATCCTCTTTAGCGGTGGGTATGATCCTTATTTTAATTATGCTCGTTACTGGAATGATCTGAAATTCATGTATTACACACTGGTTTATAGCCTTGGTTTTCCTGAAGAAAATATTACTGTGCTTTATGCAAATGGGGATCCCGAGGATTTTGATATGCCTGTTGAAAATGCGGCAATACTTTCGAATCTGGAAGATGCCTTTGAGGAATTACGGGAAACAACCACCAGACATGATATCCTGTTCTTTTTCTCTACGAATCATGGTGGGGGATTTTGGATAACAGATTGTGGAACTCTGGTTCGTAGTGGCCAGGTGGATCTGGATAACGATGAACCGAATGAATTCATTAAGGAGATAGACTACAACCTTGATCTTAATGATGATGGAGACATGCTGGATACTGTTTCATGGGATGAATCACTTTATGCCTGGGAGCGTGGAGACATCTATGATGATATTTTCCATACGATCGTTGCAGATCTTGAATTTCATACCATGGTCATTGTTATGGAACAGTGTTTTGGTGGAGGTTTGATCTGGGATATGGCTCAGGGGGGAGATCGGATTATTATTTCAGCATCAGGCGAGTATGAAACTTCCCGGGCTTCTGACAGCAATTCCAACTATAATGAGTTCGCTTACCATTTTACCAGCGCACTGAACCATGCTGAGCCGGATGGAACCGAGGTATATACCGATTACAATGGCAACGGAAAGGTTTCCATTGCAGAGATTTTTAACTATGCTTCAGCAAGAGATAGTCGGCCGGAAACACCCCACTATGAAGACAGCGGTGATGGCATTCCGGTAACTGGCCCCTTGCCTTCAGGTGATGATGGCGATCTGGGTTTACTATTCTCGCTGGATCCGCCATAAATCTTCAGCTGACTTGATAGTGATTTTCCAGGGGACCTCAACTTGCTGCAGCGATCAATCTGCAGCAATAACTATTTATGAGGGAACATTCCTCGTAACCTCACAAGCCAGGCTTCAATATTTCCCTCAGGATTAATACCGTATCCAACAATCTCTCGGCCATCTGCGGAAATATCCGTGGCTGCCAGGAGGGCCCAGTTCTCCAGTTGTGAAGCTAAACCATGTGTGTCGGCAAGATATTGCTGCAGGCTGATTTGCCCCAGAGATTCTTTCCAGATAAAAGCAGAACTGGGATCAGGATAACCTGGTGCCCTGCCGCCATCACCGGGCAAGAAACCCTGGGTCATCCCAACGATGGTATTTCCATCATTGGTAACAGCAAATGCTTCTCCGCTGCCAATCGATACCGTCCCGGTTTCAAAAGACCAACGGAAGGCTTCTTTTGTTGGAGTCTGCATACTCGGGATACAATCCGCATCCTCATCAATTTCGATCTCAGGACCTGTTTCACTATAACCAACAATGACTGAGCCATCCTCAGACATGTCGTTTGGCTCAAGAACTTCCCTCCCTCCGGGAAGATCGGGAATCACATCCACAATCCAATCCGGTTCAACATTCGGGAGGGTATTCATAGGCATGATTGCTTTGAATCCTATCGCTTTTGCATAGATCGAAGTAACGCCTTCGAATTCCGGCTGGATCTCTACGCTTTGTTGTATATCGAGACCGCAGCCCGGCAGTGTATGCAGAGAGCATGTTTCGGTGCCGATAACGATCAGGGAATTCTCATTACGAACAATAGCAGAGGGGAGTTCAAAGCAGTAAACCCCTTCTTCACGCACGGCGTTATAAAAGCCAGAGCTTATCAACCATCGAATTTCTTTTAATATCCCTGCCGATCCTGAATTGATAACAAATGCATCGATACCGGCATAGGATGGTATTGAACTTCCCTCACTCGAACCAGTGATGAATATGCTGTCGTTATAGGTTGTGATCGCATTTGCCCAGGAATAGGGCCTTAATTGCAAGGCAAAGAACATATCCAGCGAATCTGATCCATTCTCTTCGGTCCAGATAAATGCATTAAATGTGGTATCCAGTCCCGCTATTTTTTTCAATCCGATCACAATAGTGCCGTTTTCTGAGACATCAACAGCCAGAGAATATGCCTCATGACTGTCTGACTCTGGGAATTGCATATAACCAAGCGAAAGCATTCCTTCTTCTTCAGTCCAGCGAAAGGCAACATGTCCATAATCGTTCGCAGATATACCCACTACGGTTGTGCCATCTTTGGAAATGGCGTTTGCCTGGCTGGCAAAATCGCCACCTTCAAAATCACCCAGAGGTATGAAGGAGGTAACATCCTGGCTTGTTATCATCTCTTCTTCAATTACTTCAAACGGCCTGGTGGCTACGCCAGTTTCAGGCTGGCATGCTGAGAGAAAGAGACACATATAAAAGATTCCAAAAGAGAGGAACATACTTTTAATACGCCACATAGACAATCCTCCAAATTCGTTGGGATGCTTTTGAATCGAGGATAATGATGGGAGAAAAACGTGGGAAGTAAAAAAAACCGGATGTGTAACTTGAGTATAACATGAGAATACCCTGGATTGGCTCTGTTGGAAGATGACAACATGTATATGTTGTTTCAGCTGCTACAATGACCGCTCATGAGGTTATTGAGTGAAATAATTGAGGGAAAAAACTGTCACATTTGGCTGAAGAGGGAAAGGGTGGGCTGGGATTTAACCTGTGTTATTCAAGAATCAGCAGCTATCGATTTAATAATGATGACGTACATGTTTTTTTTACTTTATCGAGGATTTATCTCTGTAATACACTATGTTAAACCAGCGATTTTTCCTGAGCACAGCGAATGACATCATTGAGCTGCAGGTGAGTATGGGGGCCAACCCGCCGGGTGGGCAAGAGTTTCCGGATTTCGTTCGCTTGAACACGGTGGACTGGTAATAGTTGTCGCGAACAATGCCTTGCAGCAATAAAAAGTTATGGAAGTTGTTTGGGGAGGTCTCGAAGTCAGGCAACAAATCCTGTATGATGAAAGTGATGATGACAAAAGACAGGGCAGCAGAAATCAGGGAGCAGATTGTTGAGCTCAAGAAGAGCTGGCCGGCTCACTCCGTCTCGCCGGTGATGATGGCGCAGCTGGACGAGCTGGAGGAAGAATTGGCAATCGAACTCGAAAAACAGCAAAAAGCGGAGACGTTTCAATTCAAGGTTATTGGAAATGTAAAAAATGAATTCCAGGAACCAACCAGCCCGGATATACTGCGCGCATCGATCTCGCGCATTGTGCTTGCTCCTGATCTCGTGGAAGGCCTGACAGGCCTGGAGCCTGGTATGCACGTGTTGGTTACCTTCGTGTTCCATCGCGCTGAAGGTTTTGATCTGCTCCAGCATCCGCGCGGAGACAGGAGTCGTCCAAAACGTGGTGTCTTCGCCTTGCACAGCCCTTACCGCCCGAACCCGATAGGAATTACTGAGGTCGAGTTATTGGCCATCGAAGAAAACATCCTGAGTGTGCGCGGCCTGGATGCCCTCAACGGCACGCCAGTTCTTGATTTGAAACTGGTTTAAAAACCGGGCCGCTTATTAACAGGAACAAGACCAGTAGAGCGATCTTCTGTGGAGCCAGGAAAGATTTGTAGATCAGAAAGGGGAATATCATGGCTGAAATGGCACTCTCCGGTTTCGAGAACCGTTGTCTTATATCTTGCGGCATGCTTTATCCAGAGGTCAGCTATCTGATGGAAGCCGGTTTCCTGAATCCTCGCCAGGTCTTTTTTACACCCCCGGGTCTTCACGCCATTCCAGAGAGACTGGAGGCGTATCTTCTCAAGAGACTGGCTTATGCCAGGGAAGAGTGCTCCGATTCCGGGATTATTGTCGTGTATGGAAAGAAGTGTTTTGTCAGCATTGAAGAGCCGCTGAAGCGTGTCGATTCGATCCTGCAGGATGCAGGAAAGGATATTGTCAGAATACAAGGGGACTATGGCTATGATATGCTGGCTGGTTTTGAAGATCGTCAGCGCATCAGCGGAGGCAGGCAAGACAAAGTCCTCTGGTTTACGCCGGGCTGGCTGAAAAATTGGAAAGCGGTCTACAAGAGGTATTTCAGTTGGGACGATGCCGATGCAAATGCCAACTTTCCGGGTTATTACGACAAGATTTTTGTTCTGGATGCGCTGGAACTTGAAGAGGAGTACATGATTCAACATCCCGAGGTTATCCTGGAACTGTTTGACTGGACAGGCCTGGAGGTGGAATTTGCTCCGATCACTCTTGACCGTTTCAAGGGATTGCTGAAAAACGCTCTGATGTAAATATTGGTGGTGTGCCTCGGATAGGATAGTGGAGGGGAATGCCATCTTTTTCCCTCGTTGTAGTCGTGCTTAAATTCAGCGAAACAATTCCGGTGTGATTTTCCATCGAATCATAAAAAACTTTTGGCTTTCATGAGGCGAACCAAGAGCTGGAACTCATAAAAGAAGTAATTAATGGATCCTGCAATGAATGGGTTTGTATTTGGGGAACTACAGCGGCACCTTCATTACAAGAATATGGGCCAGGGACTTACTGTGAAAATAAAGATCCTGGGCACCGAATCACTTGGAGTCCGCGGGCTTTCCTGTGAAGTGGTGTTGAAAAACCGTAAGATTGTTATTGATCCGGGCCTCGCTTTGGGCTACAAGCGTTTTGGATTATTACCGCATCCAGCGCAAGTGGCTGTCGGTGAACATGTCCGAATGAAGATTTTCGAAGCATTGGCGGAAACAACCGACGTGGTGTTAAGTCACTTCCACGGTGACCATGTCCCTTTGCCGGATGCGAACCCCTGTCAACTGGATGCATATCAGGTTGCCCATCTATTCCGTGAAGTTCGGCTCTGGAGCAAGGGGCCAGAAGGGCTCTCGCGGCACATGACCGCACGGCGAGAAACGCTGATCGAAATATTGGGCAGGGAGCTGCCAGACACTGAAGGGTAAAAGGACGGCCCACTGGAATTTTCTTCCCCCGTGCCTCATGGAGATCCACAAAAGAATCCTTTTACAGTCATGAAAACACGTATTAAGGGTGAAGACGGCGTTTTTGTGCATGCCTCGGATATTCAACTTTTAGATACAGAAGCGGTGGAAGCGATAGCAGCCTGGCAGCCCGATGTTGTATTGGCGTCCGGGCCAGCCCTTTATTCAGATTCACTATCACCACAGCAGCAGCAGCGAGCATGGGCCAATGGTGTGCGTCTGGCTCGTAGTGTGAACACCCTCATTCTCGATCATCACCTGCTGCGCTCTGAGGAAGGCTTGGACCGGCTGGAACATCTGGCTTCCGAGACAGGTGGAAATGTACTTTGCGGCGCAGATTTTATGGGCTATGTGCGCTGCTTGCTTGAAGCCCGGCGGGTGGAACTGTATGAAGAGATACCCGTGCCTGAAGGTTGGCACGCAGCCTATGCCATGGGCGAGGCAGATGTCGGTGCCTTCACCAGAGAATAACAATTTCAACATGGCGATGCTGAAAACAAGTGATTTTGATATAACACAGTGTTAAAAGGATGGCTGTGATAAAGATTGGAACGATACAAGCGGCGCAGCAGGCCTAAGTAGAGCCTGATGCCTGTCAATGTCCCGCACTGGAGCGTTCAAGGTGTGTAGGTATCTGACCAAACCCCGTTAAGAATGTTTTCACATTCTCCGACAGGATCAACAGCGGGGGGGACAGAATAGGGAACCCACTCCAGATACATTTCGTCGCCCATCTGGACAGCACAAACACCGACTGCCTGATTTCCCTGGTAACTTCCAGGGCACTTTTCAGAGGATTGTTCATCAACGGATGCACATCCTTGATCTGCACTGCCGTAATGATTCTCGCACGCGTCCCCGGAGGGAGGAATACAGCTGAATTGGAAATCAAGGTCATTTGGCGTTAGGCTTCCCTTGCTGCATGCAGACAGGAACAGGGAAACAGCAAGGAAAACCATCAGAAATAGAAGCGAACGGGTCGATTTCATTTTTTCTTCTCTCCTTTCCCCCTGATTCAAACAGACTCGAAATTACTTTTGAGCTGATTATTTGCCTTGTGATACTAATCGTAGCATAAAAAAGACACCCGGGTTTTGCCAGTATTCCGGCATTGTGTATTTCTGTAGTGCCAGGTTGATTCAATTGGGCATTAATTTGTGGCTAGTACCCAGGCAATTCGGGATAACAGCAGCAGGGTAAGTATGATCATGATTGAACTGCGGATGTATGCGTGGAGATTTTTCCACCGGGAGGATAATCAGTCAGGCTTGGACAATCTCACTCCCGGTGTATGAAGAGACCTATACTCTCAGTGATCCCCGGAATCCTCTGGAGGCATAGAATGAGGGGGCGCTGTTATGGAATACAAAGATTGTGTTGTAACGACGATCCCCAAAGATTGCACCGCCCAGTTCCCTGATTTCTGCAGGAGTCTTCAACCAACTTTCAGTCCTGGTATCGAATTCTCCCAGCGTCTGCAGTTGTCGGTACTCATCTTCATTCAACAACTCGATCCCCATAACTGCAGTCAGGTCCACTGCGTTTCCGCCCGGGTGAACACCTTTCCTGACCCTTTCCGCTTCCCCTTCTCTGTCGTAACAGATGCTTCTGCGGCCCGAAGGGCTCTGCTCAGAACAATCAAAAAAGATATATTCTTTGGTGCCCTGATCGTATCCAGCAACATCTGGTTCACCACCGGTGCTTTCCATTGCATACAGAGACGCAAGTTTTTCCGGATGAGCCTTCAGTTTTTCATGAATTTCCGACCACGCCAAGCCTTCGTGGCGCAACATGTTTTGCTCAAATCGATCTCGCAGCGTGGCAAGCAATTCTTCACCTTGCTGAGGAGAGAATTTCAGGTTCACTTCAACTTCTGGGATAGGTTTACTGCTTCCTTTTGATGCTTTTTTTGCCATGGGATAACTCCATTTATATACATTGACATATTATGTTTGGATGAAAATTCTGCCGAATCGATCAGATGATAAGTTGTTCTGTTGGAACCGTTCAGAGCGCCGGGTTCGGGATATATTGATAAGCTGATAACAAATTGTACCAAATTATCACCAGCGATTTTTATCTGCTGTTTTGGACCGACAAGAGTACCATCCGGGTTCTGGATCTGCGTTGTCAGCAGCCTAAAACAGCCTGATCAGGCCACCTTTTTCTCGAATTTAAGCACTTCACGTTTATTCTGTGAAGACAGCGAGTCGTAGAGGAAATTCGCAACAGCAGGTTCCGCACGTGATGATATCTCTACGGTTTTGATGCCATTGGCTTTCATGCGCCTGAAACTTTCTTTATTTATAGCCTTGGCAAAACCTCGTTGGCGATATCCTGCATACGTGCCGACTGGTTCAAAATAGCCACTATGGTCTTTGGCACTATCATGCCACCCAATACAATACGCGCCCCGCTGCTTGTTTGGGGAGATAACCTACAGGTTATACTCATCAATGTAGTCCGGCGAGACTAGGAGCCCTCCCAGATTGTGTTCCGTATATCCGGGATTATTAAAGGCGCTTTGTACCAGTGAGACCCTGCCCGTAAAATCAGATGATTCGGAAAATGCCTGGATAGTGAAGCCCTCTTCAAGTGTATACCTCAGATCGATCTGTTCCAGATCGCAGGTTCGCTTGTTCTCAAAATGACACTTGAACGAGAATCCCCGGTTTTCAAGTCGTTGAATTTTCTGTGTATCATTGCGAAACACGTCAATTTCGATAGCAGTTCGTGTGGCCGCCCAGATGGTATCGATCCAGTGGAACATGTCAGGATATATGTTGTGATACTCCGGCAGCACTTCGATAAAAATATCATTGCGGCCATATTCTGAAATACAGAGGCCCACAACCTCCTGGTTTTCGGTTTGCCAGAGATGCACGTTGTCTCTGAAGAACCGGTCATGAGACTCCTTGCCGGCATGGATGTTATATCTTCAAAAGTTCATTCGCCCGGATTCCCAATGCATAAACGGGTCTTGTGACGATAAGGCTTTGAGGAAGCCACAAATATCCTGGTATTCTTTTTCCGTATTGTTCTACGCTATGTCGTGGATGTGCATTCTCGTTCTCTTTAATGCTCCTATCTCACATCTCGGTATCACTCTCGATGGTGCCGGGGTTAGAACTCACCCGCAGCTGGTCAATCCACGGACAAGATTATAGGATATGAGTCAGGTGTTACAAATGGCTGCCGGTTACTCTTGCTGAAAGGCGATCGGCGAGTGAAACCCTTCTTTGCTGGTCACCAGACAACAAAATCATAGTCGCCTGCCAGTGGGGCGCAAGCCTTGCCGGCTTGATACCGGGTCAGGCTGATACTTTTCTCTCAACTTACTTCTTTGGCAAACCAAGATACCGCGGCGTTCGAGTGCAGTAGGCTCGATATTCATCACCAAATACTTCCTTCAGATGCGTCTCCTCAGCCTGCACCATCCAATGTGCGATTACCAACCATAAGCCTGCCCATAAAAAGCCCTGCCAGGAAGGCCACAGCATTGCATATCCCGCGATGAAAAAGAAACTCCCAACCAGTTGCGGGTTGCGGCTGTACAAGTAAATACCGCTGGTACGAAGACCACCGACCTTCATCCCAAAAGATCTCCTTCCCAGCAATGGCATAGAGAACATAACTATAAGGAAGCCTGTCAATATTAAAACGATGGCGAAGTAAAAAAGCATTCCTTTGGTATTTACCTGTGAAAGCCTGGAATCAAGAAATGCATAAGAACAAAGAAAGTATATAAAGAAGTAACCGGTTTGGAGAACCGCAACAGGACCAGAGAGCCTTCTGCGCAATTTGTATTCCGCCTTCACCCTGGCAAAGACAAAGAATGCTCCTGCTAACAGCGCTGCCAGGAGCAGTAAGTCACCTGAAATATTCAAAACATTCCCCATTTCTACACTTCTCTCTGCTGCGGTCAAATGGCAGAGCAAAGACCCCAGAGTAGTACCTCACCTTGAATTGAATCTGCCTGGCCAGACTTTGGGACAAGATTCTTCCAGATCCAGCGAGCGATATCATGATTGGTTCCGGTGAGATCAATTAATTGGTTTTCTTTCATTTGCTAGTTCCATTTCAATGCCGACTCAGCGCTGACAATTCCCAGCGTGCCCATTCCTTTTTCGCTTCCCCCCCCCATTTTCGAGGAGCGGGCCATCGATGTATTCACCGACATGGAGGATTCGCAGGACTCCACTGTTTGAATATGGCGATTCTCTGCCCCGAATGCCCATTTTACAGCCGCTTTAGCCAGGTCCGGTGGGATTTGGGTTGGGCTGCCAGCATTGCAAGCTCTGTATGATTTTTAGAAAATCACTTGGATAAACGTTCCTGGCGATAGCGACGTACCAGGATGCCGGCTCTCTCTTCACAACCAGATGGTACAGGAAAGGGGAGCGATACCGAATAATCGGACGATTCTGTAGAAACCGTAATGGTGAATGTTATGGCTTTGCGTGACCTGATCTGATCAGTAACCTTTTCCAGTTCTTTCAGGGATGTGTGGCCCAGGGCTTCGTGATAGACACCTTCGGATGCAAACCAGACCCGCGGTTCCGCCACGCGCAGGCACTTGCGGCGGTAGCGATCAGCATTGTATCTGGCTACCACGGGCTGGAAAAGACCAATACCCAGCAGCAGCAGAAACACAACCACGGCAAGGATCCACATGATCGATTTTACCTGTGGATCATCGATGGCAAACATTCCCACGGCAATTAAAATGATCGCCAGAATTATGCCAAAAATTGAGCTGTATACAGCTCCTTCATAGGCTTTCAGCCCTTCCTCCCTGGGGCTGATGAGATTGCATTCGGCTTCAACGAGTGCCTGCCATTCCGAGGAGCTTAACTGCCAGCATTCCAAGATTTCACCATCAAACATTCGGTTAATGGCACGTGTTTCTGCAAGGCGGTGACCAAGAGCAACGATGCCAAGAATCCCGCCCCAGATGAATCCAATCCCGCTTGTGCCGACACATGGTACGACCAGTTCTGCAGGAGTGGCGTCCGTCGTAAGCAGCACGAGTATAAATCCAGAGGTTATCGTTACTAATGGAATTAAGACGATGCCACGAGTGAGAGAAAAAGTTGCTTCATCTGAAAAGGCAAGTTTTTCAGGTTTGTTCATTTTGAAGTAACCTTCTACTGTTCCAGACAAGCAGGAATTACAGATCAACGTACACAACTACAATGGCACACCTGCAAAATAAAATCAATATAATGTTCGAGATGAAGCAGTCAGAAGGGGGTCATCGCCTTCTCGCGGCCCAACGGTTAATTCAGGGACCTGGCGTTTTGGCCCCGAAAGCTGGTTTTGCCCTATCCAAGCCTGGATTCTTATGCCGCTTACTGCCTTGGCGTAGCCAAGTCCGCTGTAATGGGGATTGGGTGGTTTTTATCCTTGCAGTGGTCAATTTGATGTGATGATGAAAAATAACCGTTGCCCTGCGACGAAGTCTAAAGGATCAGCGAAGCGTGAAATAAACCTGAAAATCTGGGTTTACACCTCTCCAGATGCCTAAACTTAATACCTCAGTCTTACATCATCACTTACTCTGTAAGAAATGCCTTCTCAATGAAGTTGATGAATATTTCGATGAACAAACCCCTATCGTTCCCAAAGCGGTTTTATAACTCCTGGAGATCAACGGGATATCCTTCAGATATGGGGTCGTTTGTTTTCTGAACCTGCCATAAATAGGAAACCTCAGGAAGATAACCACAAATCGAGCTTCTCGATCAATATTTTTGGTTTAATTGGTTTCGGGAGATAATCATCCATCCCTGCCTGCAAACACCGTTCCAGGTCTCCTTTCAGGGCATGGGCGGTCATGGCAATAATCGGAATATGCTGGTTTCCCTGCTCCCATTCCCGAATGGTCTGGGTTGCCTCCAAACCATCCATTTCTGGCATCTGAACGTCCATTAAAACCAATCCATAATTTCCCTGTTGGACGCGTTCAACAGCAGCCAATCCATTCTCAACCACATCAATTGAATAACCTGCCTTCTGTAGCAGGAAGACGGCCACTTTCTGATTGACGGCATTATCATCGGCCAACAGGATCAGCTGTTCCTTCCGTTTTTTCTCTGACAAAACATGGCGGGTAATAAAGGGAGAGTTGGTTCTACTGGTTTGTTCGGGGTTGGCTGCGGCCGCCAAGACGTCTCGAAGCCGATCCTTCTTTATCGGTTTTACCAAATAACCTGAACACCCCAGGGCTTTTAATCGGGCGGCATCGCCCCTTTGACCGAGTGATGTCAATATTATTATCTGGACATCTTTGACAACGGGATTGGTTTTAATCAACCGGGTGGTTTCTTCTCCATCTACGTTCGGCATTTGCATATCCAGTAAGACAACCCGGTAGGGGTCACCAATCTCGTGGGCATTTTGAAGCTGATCCAGTGCCTCCATGCCACTTGAAACTGTCGTACACCGGCAGCCAAAACTTTCCAACATTTTTTCCAAAATCATGCGGTTGGTAGCATTATCATCAACACCAAGAATTCGTAAGCCTTGAATATCTATCGGTAGATCATCCAACTGATGGGGTGTCGATGGGATGGCTTGCTTTTCAAAGGGTACGATAAACCAAAACGTACTTCCAATCCCAGGTTCACTTTCAATCCCAATTTCTCCCCCCATTGTTTCGATCAGCTGTTTTGAGATGGCTAATCCGAGGCCTGTTCCCCCAAATCGTCGGGTTGTAGAACCGTCGGCCTGGGTAAATCTTTCGAAAACTGCTGCCTGTCTATCGTGAGGAATGCCAATACCTGTATCCTGCACTGAAAAACGGATGGTTGTATGAGTATCCGAATCCTTTATGGGTTCGGCACGAATGACAACCTCACCTGTATCAGTAAATTTTATGGCGTTGCCAGTCAGGTTAACCAGGATCTGGCGCAATCGACCAGGATCCCCTTTAATTTCCACTGAAAGGTCAGGATGAGTAAGGCAGGCAATTTCAATCCCCTTGTCTTCCGCCTTTTTTGCCATGGCATGAGCAACATCTTCTATCAGATGGCGCAAACTGAAATCGATGATCTCGAGATCCAGTTTTTTAGCTTCGATCTTGGAAAAATCAATAATATCATTCAGCAAGGTAAGCAGGGATTCTGCACTCTGCAAGCCAATGCGCAGGTAATCGTGTTGCTCATCCGTGAGTGCTGTGTCCAGGGCCAGTTCCAGCATACCAATGACCCCATTCATAGGCGTCCGGATTTCATGACTCATATTGGCCAAAAACTCACTCTTGGCGCGATTTGCTTCCTCTGCTTCCTGGCGGGCTTTGTCCAGCTCGGTGATGTCGTGGTAAATGGCCAGAGTGCCGATGATCTCACCAGAAACCACAACCGGTACACCGAACAACTCCACATTGATTAACTGGCCGTCCTTCCTGCGGCGCTTGCTAAAACCATGAACCGGACCATTCAGTACCTGGTGCGTGTAGTCAGTTGCTTCTTGTAACGTCTCCGAAGTAGTAACGAGAGGATCCAGTTTTTCCCCAATAATCTCCGAAGAAGCATAACCGAACAACTGTTCGAAAGCCGGATTGCAGGAGATGATGGCATCCTTATTGTCCAGCACAACAATTGCCACCGGACTGGCCTGGTTTAGCATTTCCAGATATTGCTTTTCCTTTAGAAGCTCATTTTCAAAGCGTTTCTCGGCAGAGATATCCCGGCCTAATCCAACAAGGCCAATAATTTCGCCTGCTTCATTCCTGACCGGCATCTTGCTTTCAGATAACCAGACACTTTCTTTGGTTGCGGTACTTGGGACCTGCCACGTCCTGTGATACACAGGTTCCCCAGTCTCCATAATCGCCTGTTCCTCATCGTAGAATCTTTGTGTATCCACTTCCTGGCCAGGAAAGAGTTCGAAGTCTGTTTTACCAATTGCATCCTCCGGGTCTTCAAGCCCCAGCAGGAATTTGGATTGTGCTTTATTGATAAATACAAAGCGCGATTGCCTGTCTTTCATGAATATGTAGTCAGGCGAATTATCCAGCACCGTTTTTATTAAACAATGCTCAATAGAAGCCTTCTTTTCCATTTTTCGTTTGCGCCCAGTGATGTCGATTGATGTGCCAAATGTGCCAATAATATTCTTATCCTGATCGCGTAGAGGGGCTTTGGTTGTCAGGACCCACGTATCGGGGCTGTCTGTCAGCATATCCTTCTCTTCTTTTGTAATAGACTCCCCGGTACGTATTACCTCCTGCTCGTCTTCATAAGTCCGTCGGCTGTGGGCTTCTGATAAAAAATCGGAATCCGATTTACCGATCATTTCGGCCGGGTCACTCAGGCCAAGGGCATTGGCCAGCGCGTTGGAACTTCGGATATATCGGGATTTTGAATCTTTGAAAAAGATATAGTCGGGAGTGTTTTCCAGTAAAGTATTAAGAAGCATAGCATCTTCTATCGGTGTTTTCTCGCCATGATTACGTTTGACACGTTCAGTTTCCGATGCTTGTTTGTCTATCGAGGAGTCAGATGCCTTTTGGTTCATATTAGGCCCCCTTTGTAATAGTTAAGTTTGGCTACCTAGAGTGTATATTCAATATTCTGCAGATATTAGGAAATTTCGGATTAATTAATGTAAACGGATATTTTCAAAACAAACTACAGTGTTATCGAGTAAGAAATATGCTTGTTGCTTCAGAACATCGTCATTTGAGAACGTACCCAGCATAACTTGCATTTGCAGTAGATAGTGTACAACACTGCCTACTTATCGGAAAAATACGTAAAGACTGTCTGATATCTGTATTTCTATTGAATAGCTCTTAATAGCCTGTCTCAGCCCCAAAATAATCACCAACAAGTTCAGGTGGAGAAAGTATCATCCCCTTCCATGAATCGAACAATCCGGGCTGTGACTTTATCCAGTTATTCAAAACAGTGAATAACAGCATACGACGGTAATTGATAAACAAATCAAGGCGACTCAGCCATTCGGATGATAGATGATTCTCCAGCTCGTACCCTTCCATGAATGATTCGAGAAAGGCGATCAGCTTCGTGCGATCACGAACAGGTCCGTTCAGTCCCCCGGACTGGAAAATCAGGATGCTCTGACACGCAATGGCAATATCATTGATGAACCAGTGGTGGTTCGCGACATCGAAATCCAGCAGCGTGATGCGGTTACCATCAACAAGCAAATTCCAGATATGTGGATCATTATGAATAAAGCCAAACGAATCCCGTACTACCGGCAGCGTTTCGAGCTGCTGCTTTAAGGCAACCCATTGAGCTTTTACTTCCTCATCCTGCATCCAGCTGTGGAAGCTTTCCCATTCTCTCCGCCAGGTCAGCAAATCTTTCCCGGTCTCCGGATTTGAGAGAGCCTGCCAGGAGGGATAATCCTGTGCCAGATGATGCAGTTTGCCGACGGTTTGCCCCCAATTGCGGAAGAAGTCCGAATCCCAGGTTTTTTCATGCCTGTGTTTCCCTGGAGCCAGCTCCATCGAATAAGCGACCCAGATATGGTTCTCGCGGGTGCAGGTTTCATACAGATTTCCCGGTGGAGAATACTGGGGGAAAACGATATGCGCGCCATGATCGCCCAGGAAGCGCAGGAAACGCAGCCGCTCTTCAAAACACAACAGACCGATACGCTGATCCTCAACGGGGATTGCCATAATTTTCAAGAGCCGCCGTTTATCCCCGTATGGGTAGGTATATAGAGTGCCGTCGGAGGCTTCCTGCCCTCCGCCAAAGTGGGACAGACTTTCAGCTGAAGCGCCAAATGCTTCAGCAAGGGTTCGTAGCACAGGTTGTGGTACAGGAATCATCCGATTTTCCACTTCTTATGCCTAGATATTACCTGTCCACAAATAAAAAAGGATCCAGTTTTCCCTCTCTACCTACATCGTTCATTTTACCGGCAAGTGTGTTGATCTGCCTTGAAAAGCGGAGACAGATATTGCATGCATTCAGTGTCTCCCGGCAGCCCGTACTCAGTAACGCTTCATCCAGAGTAACAGGCGAGCGTATCCTGTAATAACGATCTTGCTGCTGTGAGAGATATTCTTTTCCCACTTCTGGATCTTCCAGAAGGTGAGTCTGAATTGCTGTTCAAGGAGACCTCAAGATACAAATGCACTTCAGGTCAGGAGCAGGCTTTTTTATGAATGAATCCTTTGGACTATGTCTTGAGAGCTGAAATCATACTCAAGAATATTTTCAAAATCCTGATCCAGACAATAGAAAAGCTGCCTTTTTTTTGCATCATAAAGCATGGATAATTCCGTTGTCCATTCAGGCCCATACTGCTCCACACTTTTTAGAATCTCAAAACCTCGATCTGCGTTCATGGGACCCTGCAGTACTGACATTATATCCAGAACTTGCAGATACCGATCTGAGCCACTCCCTGAAACAACTGTCGGTACGGGTTCTTCATAATCTGCCAGGGGGAAGTTTGTTACAACATACCAGTCTGAATCATCCACTCCAGTGAAAATATTCTTTCTGCCGGGTTCAACCAGACAGGTAGTTCCATCTGTATCTACGATCATATTATGCGTACTGGCTTTCGGTGCATTGACGATTTCCACCCGTTCCAATACAGCTTTGATATCTTCAAATTTCATATTGCTTCCCATAATGGTTTGTATCAGTGATGTAGTCACCTATCTTTTCTCGCTTTGTCTTTTGTATTTTCCTTCTCCATTCGAATCGACGGATGAATCGTTCACAAAGATTCCATTCTGATTGATCCCGATTGAAGGGAAGTATCTGTTATTGACTTTCACGGATACCAGAAAACCATTCCCTTCATGGGTTGATATTTTTAAATCCTTTCCGTCATTATCAAAATTCATCCCTATCCAGACATTTTCTTTCCGATAGACAAAACTCGTGCACATTCTCTGGATCTCCTTTTAACCAGCAGTATCCTGAAGTGTTTAATGACTTCAAGGATAGGGAGTTGAACCTCGCATCATCAACTGTATTTGAAATTACTTTTCTCCACCTGTCAGGCGGACAACTGAAATGAGGGGCAGGGCGGATTCCCCTTGGGAAGTGCTCCCCAGCTTGTCTGCCTCAAGTGTCTAAACCGGTTGACTCAATATCACAGCAATTCAGACCTTAATTTCCAATCTTGATATGTTCCAGTATCAGCTCAGCGGCATCTTGTGGGGATATATTTGTATTGTCAATGACCAGGGAATCTGTATCTGGAATTACCTGATGATTCTTTTTTGCCAACAGCCGCTCTAATCCTTCTATGGTATTGATTTTCCCGAAGCCTTTCCGGTCGCTTTTCAGGACTCGTTTTTTGAGTTCATCCATCGCGCATGAGACATGTACATACGAAATCTCGATATTCTCCTTTTCACACAATACCCACAGCCTTTTCAGGTAGGGTAAAAAATCAGGGTGTGAATAAGCCCATATAAATATCACTCCAGGGATATTTGCTCTGGCAGCATGTTCCAGTGCCAGAATACGAACATCCCAGACAAGCTTATCGAACTCGTCCATTCCGAAATCAAAGAATACTTTTGCGAGATCCGCGCTGACATGGTTGTGGAACAGTTTGAATCCAGTTTCTTCTGCCAGCTTTTTTGCGATTGTCAGTTTCCCGGTTGCTTCCGCCCCGTAGATGATTATCAGTTTCATATGCCTGTAGTTACTCTATCCTTTACTCAACGATGTAAATACTCCCGCCGAAGCAGACCGTACAGAAAATCCCCGTGAAACGATCCGTCGGCGTTCCTCCGATTTTCCAGAAGGTGCCCCTCTCTCCTGAACCCGTTACGTTCGAGGACGCGTATACTTCGAATATTGTTTTCATTACAATCGCTTTTAACCCTGTGTGCACCCAGATCTTCGAACAGCATTTTCAAAACGCGCTGGACGGCCTCGGAAATATATCCTTTCCCTTCGTAAGCAACATCAGCAACATAGCCGATTGTGAATTCCGGCAGTTCCCAGTTGGTCGGACCGACGTACACCTGACCGGCCCATTCGCCGGTGACTTTATCATAGATCCCGATGAAGAAACAATTACGTGCTGTCCACTCTGCTGCTAATTCTCTGACAGTCGCTTCTGCATGTTCTTCGTTCTTCAGACCCATCAACTCATTATCGGATTCGAATTCTGCCAGATGACCCCGATTACGTATGCTTGCAGCATAATACATGGGGCCGTCCCCGGCATTGTAGGAACGTAAATTCAGCCGTTCAGTTTCTAATTTTTCGGGAATATCTATCAGAAATTTTTTCCTGTTCTTCTAGACAGGTTACCGTATATGATACGCATTCATCTCCGATATCTGCTTCTCTGTATTATATAGAATCAGAGGAGGGCCTTTCCCCGCAGCTTGCTGCGCAGCATTAATGTAAGATAAGGCCATGAGCACACTAAAAAGAAAGAG
>JAFGNH010000004.1 GCA_016927115.1 Anaerolineales bacterium
ACCTGATACACCTTCGAATACGCTTTCACCCCAATCCGCTATTGGGCTTCCTCCAGAAACCGGGGCTTCCGATTCGCCAGCTGAAATTGGGGACAGCATATCTGCTCAGGAGCTGGTGGATTCAATTCACTTGATTTGGGATGATGATGGCAGCCCCGATGGTGTTATCGCATTGTTGTATCTGCTGAAACACCCCAACATCGATGTTCGCGCAATCACTGTCTCGTGTGGAGAAGCCCATCCGGCTGTTTTTGCGGAGAACCTGACACGCATGCTGGCCCGGATAGAACAAGAGGGTATTCCGGTCGCTGCCGGAAGAGAAACCCCACTGGAGGGAGACAATGCTTTTCCCGATACATGGCGGGCATCCTCCGATACGTTCTGGGGGATCGCGCTTCCACCAGCCGCTGAACCGCTGGTTTCGGAATCGGCGGCTGAAGTTGTAAACACAGTGCTTCAGCATTCCATGGAACCAGTGACGATATTTATCAGCGGCAACCATACCAACATCGCTGAGCTGTTGCGACTAAATCCGGATATCAAATCGCGGGTGGAACGTTTTGAAATTATGGGAGGAGCGCTGTATGTCCCCGGAAACATTGCAAGCGACTGGCCGGAAAACCCCAATCAGGTCGCAGAATGGAACATCTGGGTCGACCCCGCTGCTGCAGAAGAAATCTTTTCCTCCGGTATCCGGATTCAGCTGATGCCGCTGGACGCCACCAAGCATGTGGTGTGGACTGAGCAGGATGCCGCCGCCTGGGAGGAATCCGGTTCACCCGAAGGTGTGCTGGCTGCAGAGATCCTGCGCTGGATGCTGGCTTCGTGGTATCCGGAGGGTGTGTTTGCCTGGGATCTGATGGCCGCAGTCGATCTAACCAATCCGGATCTGTGTTTGCATTCAAATGTTCACATTCGTGTAAATACTCAGCAGGGGATGGAGCAGGGACAAACCATTGTTGAGGATGACCACCCTTCAAACACAAGCGCCTGCATCAAACCTTCTGCCGAAGAGATCAAAGAGCAGGTGATATCTGTATTTCAGAATCCTTAAAACACGTATCCAATCTGTACTGGTTTGAAGAAGCCCGTTATTCCGTATCCAGAAAAAAGCTCATTCTCATATTCTTTGGCATTTTCTTCTGGGTTGTCATTGATTACACCACTGCGTTCAACCCTGATTTTCAGCGCTGGCTGGCTTATATACCGAATATCTGGTTTTACTACATCGGGTATCCTCTCCTTTTCTCGATACGTATTTACCGTTTCGGATTTCTCGGCTGGCAACTTCTTTCTGCAGTACTGTTCATGTCTCTCTTTATAGAGATTGTATTGATTCCCAACACGCTGCTGATCACATTTCCCATTTTGCTGATCATGATACCGACAGCAGTTCTTTTCTGCGGCCTGATCAACTGCGTCCCTTATAGGATTGTTGAGGGTACACTCAAGGAGAATCGCACATGGTTTTTCCTGTTTGTGCCGCTTTGGCTTGCGGTCTCTGCGTTGGGTTATATATTCACGCAGAGGGGAATGGGTTAATCCGCCTGGTATCAGTTCCCTCATCTACCTGGAATGCGCTGGCGATTTTCGTTTCCCCCTTCCTTTCAACCGTACTAAAGGCCTTAAAATGAAAGCCCGTTTTGGTTTTTCGATCAAGGGGGATTTCAGGACCTTGTAGTGTGTTGTTGAAAGATGTGATTTGAGAGTAAGATGAGGGTAATAACTTTATAAGAAGGTTTCCTAAGGAGTGGGGCTTGCTGTGAGAAGAATCGGATTTGCAATTGCAGCTGCTGTGATCCTGTTGTGGATGACAGCCTGTACTGTTACTTCCATCCTGCCTGCAGTGGACGATGTCACTGAGATACCGTCCGGCACTGAGCCAGAAAGCCCTGCGGAGACAACAGCACCGACTATGGAAGCAGCACCGGAGGTGACACTTCCGCCTGTAACCGGTCCTGATCCTTCCTATGAAATAGCAGCTTTCTACTACCCGTGGTATCGAAACCCGGATGTTGACGGGCACTGGGATCACTGGGGGGAAACCCGTTTCAGCCCGCCGCAGGATATTGCAAGCGATTACTATCCTTCACTGGGGACATACAGTATTGCGGATCCAGCTGTCCTTGGGCAGCACTTCGCCTGGCTGCGTGAAGCGGGTGTCGGTGTGATCGTTTCATCGTGGTGGGGGCGGTATTCGCCAAGTGATGAAGCGGTGTTTATGATGCTTGATATTGCAGACCAGTATGGCATCAAGGTGGCTTTTCATATCGAGCCGTACGGCGGGAGAACAGATGCCAGTTTACTCTATGATGTCAAGTATATCTACGACAAATACGGAGAACACCCGGCATTCTTCCGTACAGCTGAAACGAGCCGATGGAGCATGGAAGACAAGCACAAAGGATTGTTCTATCTCTGGTCTTCGATTTCTCCCAGTAATGAGGTCGGGCAGGTTGAGCCGGATTATTGGCAGGAAGCTCTGGACGAAATTCATGCACTACCGGATGGGGGTATCGTGCTGGCGGATCAGACTACTCCTGATTGGGTGCTGGAAGGCCATTTCGACGGCTCGTATAACTACGGGGTTTTGAACCAGGATCCGGCAGAGGGTTATGCGTGGGGAGCAAGCCTGCCGCCGGGAGCGTGGTTTGTCCCGGGAATCAACCCCGGTTTTTCTGCGGAGCGGATCAACTACCCTCCAGAGGTGAACACAGAGAGATTGGACGGCCTCACCTATGATCTCCGCTGGCAGGCTGTTCTTGATGGGGGTGTGGAGCCTGTCCTGGTGACTGTTACAACTTTCAACGAATGGCACGAGGGCACACAGATCGAACCCGCCGCTGTTGGTGCGGATAACGGCCGGGGATATTTCTACAAGGATTATGGTGCCCTTGCGCCGGAAGGCTATCTGGACAGCACGCATGATTGGGCTTATCGATACCTGTCGCATGTATGGCCAGAGGCTGAGTTGATCCGTGTCACTATGAAAACGACATCAGACTGGACTGATCTTGCTCTATCTTCGGGAGCCGCCTGGATCCAGCCGGAGGTTATCTCCGTACAGGGAAATGTACTCGAAGCAGGAAAAACCGGGAATCTACTGGTTCTATCCCAGCCGCTGGATAACGCCACTGCAGGCAGCCAGGTGGAGGTGGTGTGTGATTTTTTGATAACCGGCTGGGAACCCGAAAACCTGATTGAATTCGTGATAGAACGCGGACACCTGGGCACTACACATGTAGAGCTGCAGCGGTTCGAAGAAGGACAACCAGTTACAGCAACAATTCTTGAATGGGGAGGGATCAGCGGCGGCGAACGGAATGAGCGGTACTTTATGGTGCCGCCTGAAGATCTCTTTGGGGAAACACCATAGGATGGCGTCTGCAGCTGATTGCAGCAAGACAGAGGGAACCACCGGAGAAGTAACGCGAAAGAAGAGTCCGGGTTGGATTGGGGCCAGATGATAGTTTAGTGGGAAGTGTTCCTTGCCT
>JAFGNH010000164.1 GCA_016927115.1 Anaerolineales bacterium
GGTCAGTCATCCTTGTGCCTCCTTTGTTGGTGACAAACTTATGGAAGCACGGGATGACTATTTCTGCAATTCTTTTTACACCACTTTATGAGACATTATCGCAATGTGCTGTATACGATACAAAAAAATTTTCAATTCCTGGATGTAATGATATCGCATCGTTCAGATGAAAGGAATTATTGCAGGGATAGCTTTTTGGTACTACAGTGAGGTAAATTCTGTCTTAACTGACTTCGTTCTGCAATTCTATTTTGGCGCATTGCTTGAAAGGATGTTCGGAATTATGACCAGCAAATTTGACGATTTGATCCGAGATTTATCCGATGCAGATTTTGAGAAACGCCCACATGGGCAAGTGGCATTTGCAACAAAAACCGCATTTCAAGCCAAAGATCAATTAATAGCTATGGGTAAAGAAGCAGTTCCGGCAGTAATAGTGTGCCTGATGAGTCAGAGTCCTGCCCATCAACGGGCAATGGCAGCACAAGTTCTGGGGGAAGTTGGTGGTACTGATGCAGTAAATGCCCTGATAAATATGTTACGTGATCCTGAAATGTTGGTCCGTGGTTTCAGCGCAGAAGCGTTGGGAAAAATCGGTGATAAGCGAGCAGTAGCTCCTTTGCGAGAAATGGCAAATCGACAGGGTGAAGTTTCCGAAGTGATAGCGTATGCAAAGGGCGCACTCAACCGCTTTGGGGAGACTGCAGCGCTTCCAAAATCCAGGATGGAAAAGGGAACTCTCTGGAAAGCAGTCTATTGGATTGGTATTCTGATGGTAATTTTTAGTTGTTTAACTATTGGACTCACATTGTTTAGCATGTCGGATTCAAGCGTTGTCGCGATTGATTGGCCTGCTATCATTGGCTGCACAGGTCCTGCTGTAGTACTGGGAGGCTTGCTTGCGTATATAGCATCACGTCCAGAAAAACCGATACAGTCAAACGAATCGGAAGATAAATAAAAACAAGATAGAAAACAACGGAAAAAAATACCAGATCGACAATAACAAACGAAGAATTCAAACACAAGAGCAGTCTGACACCCGCTGCACCCGGCCTGCTGACTGCGCAACAAAATCGCAGGTAATCTCGCTATTCCGGGTTGCTCCTGGCAGGAAGTATCGCTGTACACATCCAGGAAGGTGAACGCCGCGTTTTGAGCTAATTTGGTTTCTGATTTATACTGTTTTCAAGTCAAACCCGGTGGGTCAGCTTATGGCATTGTTGGGCGGATAGAAGAGAGCAAGGAAATGCTGTGGAACAGGGGAAAAAACGCAGGATATTCATTATGGACAACTGCTCACTGAAAAGATTGATAACCCTGTTGTTTATCCGTATTGTTTTCTTGGTTTCATTCCAATTACTATTTGCTCTGGTGTTATCATGGGACAAGGCAATGCCCTGGTGGCCTTTCTCCATGATCGCCACCGAAACAGTCTGTTTGATTATCCTGATAATTCAATTAAAAAAAGAAAAAAGGCCATTCGTTTCGATACAACTGACACCATTCACAACCTTTCTGCCGCTCGGAAAGGTTGCAGGCTACCTGAATAGAAAATCCCCAAAGAATCGCGTGCCTGACTTCCTTATGGATATCCTTCTCTTTCTCATTTTTCTTTTGTTATTGGGGATTCCGGCAATAATGCTGAATGAGTTTATGAGTCAAAATATATCTGTTCTAAGAGATACAAACACAATTGGGGTATTACCTGGCTGGGCACTTTATCTGATGATAATACTGCTTCCACTGACTCAAGCGTTTGTAGAATTTCCCTGGTTCTACGGTTACATTTACCCAAGGCTGGAAACATATTTCGAAACAGCTGGCAAAAACCGAAGAATAGTTGCCAGTATGAAAGCTCTGTCCATTACTCTTGCTTTCTTTGTTTTGCAGGCAGCCCTGATTCCTCTGATAATGAACCCGTGTTACATCTTTTGGCGGGCAATTGCTTCTATACCGCTGCTGTTGATCATCGGATTTGTGGTGCGCTTGGTCCCCCGGTTCATGCCAGGAGTAAACATCGTGCATGCACTAATGGCGATTAATGTTGTTCTGCAATACTGGAAAATCAAGTAAACAATGCTCTGAGTTTCCCGCCCAACCACCGCTTCACCTGGCAGCCTCCACAGGAAGGTAAACGGCGCGATTTTAGACATGTCAACCGGAACAAAGAGACTTCAGGGTTTGTCACGCCCCGGCAGATTTAGAAATCGTTGGGCAGCAAGCAGGCAGGTAATCAGAACGGGGAGAAAAGGACACAGATGGGTTCCGAACGGGTATTCCGGTTGTACTTGTACAGCACCACGCTCCTGATTGTCGTTCTTTTGGGCTTCGTGCTATTGGGGACTGGGATACTTCTCGTACTGCAGCAGTTCTGGTTAATTCCTGACTGGATACAATACATGGCTTTGACTGTGGTGATCGCCGTGGGGTTCGTTTTCTCCGGTTATCTGGCTGCAAGACCCGCTAAACTTCAGATTACAAACCGTGGAGTGAGAATAAAGCAGCGGAAGGGAGAGGCCAGGACAATACTGTGGGGGGATATCAGGAAGTACGCGTACTACGACGAGCTGACGCTGCAAAGTTTTAAAGTCCTTTTGCGAAGTGAAAAGACTCTGTCGATTATCGACTTCAAGTGGAAAAACAAAACAGGCTTTCAATCCTTCATGTTTGAATTCGAAGCCGGGTTGAAAGCAAGCCCCGATAACGTTGCGACAACTACCATAGAGAGATCGAAGACATTCTATGGATCCAGGAAGAAGGTCGTAATCACAATCACCCTGTTTATAGCATATGTCTGTTTGGCAGCCGTCCTGTGGGCCGGGGATACCTTCGTATCCTGGAATCCGGTCATGATGTACTACTTCTGGGTCATGCCTGTGGCGTTTTTCATCAAGATGCTGAAGGCAAAGTGAATGCCCCCTGAGAGGCGAGTATCATGGCAGGCCGCCCAACCCTTCAAACAAGGGACGGGGTTTCACTCCAGGATCCTCCATCCATCTCAAGCAGTCAGGTGGAGCATTGGTCAGGCGGAACTACAATCTTGCGTTCTCCAATGGATTGCACGGTATCCAGGCTGGTTCAGGACTTCGAGAACTGGATAAAGTTGAAGAAATTTAGCCAAACATCCGGGCCTTATTATCTGGTCTATCAAGAACATATCGATCCAAAGCAGCCCTACAAACCAGAACTTGCTTATCTTATTGCTGAACTATCCTGCTTCCTGCACAGTTCCACAATCCCGCATCGTGTATTTTTTGCCTGCAGTCGGATAATTCAACACCCAGTCTCCACCCATTTCCATGGTTTTGCTTAGGTAAACGTCGGGAAAAAACTAAAACAAACTGGGCTGCTGCGGCACTTGGTTATCCTCCAGCCCAGCTGCCTTGTTTTTCAGCCACCGGCTGAATTTTTTCCGATCCAGATCACTGAATGTTAAAGGAACCGCTCCCTGCGCCAGCAGGAGATCATTTCCAGCGGATGCACTTTCGCCCCTGTACACAAACACCGGCACAAAGCCTTGTTTGAGTGCCTCCTGCGCTCCAGCCCATGCGCCGCCACTCCCTGCGGCAGCGTCCACCACCAGCGCCCAGTCACTGAGCAGGTAGATGAAACGGTTGCGGCCCATGGCAACCCCCACGCTGAACTCTGCATCAGGCTCGAAAGGCGTCATCAGCGCCAGACGTCCGTCTGCCACCCCCTCCCGCCAGCGGCTTGAGGCTGCAGCTTTGTGCAGGCTCCCGGGTAGTACGCCTACAACCTCGCCCCCCTCTCCGAGCGTGGTCATCATGGCTGCCTGATCCACACCGCGTGCGCCGCCGGAAACCACCTGGAAACCTTCCCCCGCACAGCGGGCGGCTGCCTGCCGGGCAAATGCGAGACACCGGACATGCGCATTACGCGAACCAACCACCGCCAGTCCCCCGCGGTCGAGCAGCTCCGAACTGCCGCAGCCGTACAGCAGCGGCGGCGCCAGCGCACCAAGCCGTTGTTCCAGCCGGGACGGATATCCGGCATCCGTCCTGCCCAGCACCCACAGATCATAGCCTGCCAACCAGGCCAGCCAGGCTTTGAGAGAGCGGCCGCGCGCCAGCAGTGCCTGCAGGCGGCCAGCATCCAGCCCCGGCACCGGATTTGCCTGCAGACGGGCAGCCGCCTTATTATCCAGCTGCGCCGGGTGCAGATCGCGCACCGACAGCCAGGCAGCCACCCGGCTGTACTCCTTCGGGCTGAGCGGGCGTGGTTCTACCGTTCGCGGCTTCCCCAACCCCCCGCACAGAAGCAGTATGGCACGGGTATTGTCCGATAACCCAGCCGTTCCCAAAATCCTTCTCCATTCGATGGCCCGGTACCCGGATCACAGAGGGGACCGACACCATGACACACCGGGCGACAATGTGTGTACTACAGGACCGACACCGTGACACACCGGGCGACAATGTTTGTACTTGCTGGGCCGACACATGGGTCGGCCCCTACGTGATTCGCAGCCCCACACAACCTCGCAGGGGCAAACCCGCGTGTTTGCCCTCTCGCAGGAACAGAAATTTCTGCTGTTCATCACAGAGTGAAATATGAAATTTTTTTAATAAAAAGGGGCATGCTCGTCAGAATCCTCTGGAGCAAAGCGAAAAAATTGAAGCGCTGTATTGCCCCCTTATTTAAAGCTGGGATCTGATCCAGCCTTTCCATATCATAGCCAACATCTGCCAGGCAGTAAAGAGGGGCGGAACAAATAAACCGGTTCAGCCCCTGCGAAAACACAATAACCGGATATTCTCAGAACTGCCTGGTCCAGTCCTTCGGCCAGCGCTCAACCACAATCTTCTTCTGGGTGAAAAAGTCGACCGCATCTGCCCCCTGGCCGTGCAAATCGCCGAAGAAGCTGTCCTTCCACCCGCTGAACGGGAAGAAAGCCATCGGAGCGGCAACACCAATGTTTATGCCGATATTCCCGGCCTGGACTTCATAACGGAATTTTCTGGCTGAGGCACCGCTGGTTGTAAACAGGCTGGCCTGGTTACCGTATGCTGACCGGTTAATCAATTCGATTGCATGATCCAGCGTATCCACCTGTATTACCCCGAGCACCGGGCCGAATATTTCTGTCGTAGCAATCGTTCCGCCTTCAGGCACATCCAGCAGAACCGTCGGACGCACAAACGAACCCTTCTCGTATCCCGATATTACCGCCCCCCGCCCATCCACCACCGGCCTGGCACCTTCGTCCACACCGGCCTGAATCAAACCCTCGATACGCTCGACACTGGCATGGTTGATCACAGCTCCCATCTGTATCTCCGGATCCAGCCCATAACCCACCCTGCGACTGGAGGCTGCTTCACAAATACCCTCAATGAACGCGTCATGGGCATCGCCTACTGTTACAGCCAGGGATGTTGCCAGGCATCGCTGGCCGGCACAACCGAAAGCAGAGTCCGCTCCAATCCGTACCGCCATATCTATATCCGCATCCGGCAGTACTACCAGCGGGTTCTTCGCTCCGCCCTGCGCCTGAACTCGCTTTCCATTTTCTGCCGCGCGCCGGTAAATCGTGCGGGCAACCGGCGTTGAGCCGACAAAAGAGACAGCTTTCACATTCGGGTGGTCCAGTAGCCCATCAACAACGTCACGGGCACCGTGGACCATGTTCAGTACACCCCTGGGCAGGCCGATTGACTGGATCAGATGGAAAATCAGGTCCATCGTTATCGGCGTCTTCTCAGAAGGTTTAATAACACAGGTGTTGCCGCAGGCCAGTGCATAGGGGAGGAACCAGAATGGAATCATTCCCGGAAAGTTGAACGGCGCAATAATCGCACAGACCCCAACCGGCTGCCGCAGCATAAGCTCATCAATGCCGGATGCGATGTCCTCGGAAATATGCCCCTGCAGCATTTTCGGAATGCCGCAGGCAACCTCGACATTCTCAATAGCACGCCGCATTTCACCAATCGATTCACCCAGAGTCTTCCCGCATTCACGCGTGATCGTCTGTCCGATCGTTTTCAGATTCTCTTCAAGCACAACCTTCATCTTGAAAAGATACTGGATCCTGTCCGGTGCCGGCACTCTGCGCCAGTCCGCCAGTGCCTCTGCCGCAGCCTGCACAGCTGCATTCGTTTCCGCTGGTGTTGAAAGCGGTGTACGTGCCAGCACCTCGCCTGTTGCCGGATCGACCACCTCAACATGCTCCGCCGCCGCAGAAATTTCCCGGTTTCCATTGAAATAGTTATCCAGTGTTTTCATCTGCCCGTTCCTCTTATTACAGAATGTATCCTGCTCATCGTTGCACATTATACATTCGTGTTGTATAATACGCAACCATGAAGGAAATTCAATCTCTTGCACGTGGTCTGAAAATACTGACCATCCTGAGCCAGTCCGCAGAAGGATGCGGTATCACTGAGCTTGCCGAATTGTTAAACATCGATAAAGCCAGCGCGTCGCGGCTGGCAGCCACGCTGGCTAATTACGGCTTCGTTGAGAAGGATGACGCCACACGCCTGTACCGGCTGGGGCCCACGCTCCTTACTCTCAGCCGCAGCATGATCGACCAGTATTCTCTCATCGAACAGGTCAGGCCCTTCCTGCGCAGCATGATGGAGCAGACGGGGGAATGCGCCCACCTGGCCGTCTCGTCGTTAGGCAGCGCACTGTACATCGCGCAGGAAGAATCCCCGCGGACACTGCGGGTCAACGCCGAAGTCGGCACCATGAACCCGCTCCACTGCACTGCTCTCGGTAAAATCCTGCTGGCCTTCGACGTCGCGGAACTCCCCGCAGAACTCCCTGCTTATACACAACACACTATTACCGACAGGAATACACTGCTGGAACATCTCAAGGCCGTCCACGATTTCGGATACGCACTCGATATGGAGGAATTCGATATCGACATACGCTGTATCGCTGTACCGGTGTTCAATGTCAGAAAACAGGTCGTTGCCGCAATCGGCATCTCCGGCCCAGCCTCACGTCTTACAGATGACGTTCTGACGGAAACCATCGAGACAATTGTGGCTATTGGAGTGGAACTTTCAGAGCAAAATCTGATCGCAGTATAAAACGCGGGCATTCAAAGCCTTGCAGCCCGTATCCTGCACACAGTAGTAAGTGAGGGTAAGTTATGGATCAAACCAGAAAACCTTCGCCGGAAATCCTGGCTCAGCAGCGAGCCGATCACGCACGGGTTCTTTCCCGTGGCGAACTCCCCCCGTATCTGGACATCACACTCTCCGAAGCGCTTGTAATCGGGCTCCTGCGTCAGGGTGTTCGAACCTTCTTTGCAGTTCTCGGGCACGGTTCAACGGAAATTGGTGAAGTACTGCGTTTCTACCAGGCTGCCGGCCTGTTGACTGTGTTGGGTGTACGCAGCGAAATCGAAGCCTCTCATGCCGCTGCAGCACTCCGCTGGGTGACTGGTGAAAAAGCCGCTGTCCTCACATCGATTGGCCCCGGTGCGCTGCATGCGCTGGCCGCCTCCCTGCTGCCGGCGTCGAACGGCCTCGGCGTATGGTATCTCTTCGGGGACGAAACCACTGAAGATGAAGGCTTCAACATGCAGCAGATCCCGCAGCACAAGCAGGGGCTGTTCCTTCGTCTGGTTTCCGCTATGGGGGAGGCTTACAGCCTGCATACACCGCTTGCCCTGCCTGCCGCTTTGCAGCGCGGCGCAGCTACTGTCGACCACCCATTCCGGCCCAATCCCTTCTTCCTGCTGCTGCCGATGAATACTCAGGCAGCCTGGATGCCGGGGTTCAACCTTGCAGAACTACCACAAACACACATCGTTTCGCTGCCCGCGGCCGAAGGCAACTACGAACAGGCCGGGCAGTGGATTCATGAGGCGGACCATATAGTGGTTAAAGTCGGCGGCGGCGGGCGCAGCGCAGGGCCGGAACTGTCCACCCTCCTGGAGAGAACAGGCGCAGCACTGGTGCACACACCGATCACCAGCGGCTGCGTTCCTTCCAGCCATCCCCAGAACATGGGTGTTGGAGGCTCAAAAGGCTCGTTGTGCGGCAACCATGCCATGGAACACGCCGACCTGTTGATTGCTGTCGGAACCCGCGCTGTCTGCCAGTCGGACTCCTCCCGAACCGGTTATCCGAATGTCCGGCGGGTGATCAACATAAACGCTGATCTTATTGATGCCACACACTACAACAACACCCTTCCCCTGATCGGTGATGTGCGGAAAACGCTTTACAATCTCAACCTTACGCTCGTACCGGATATATCCGCAGAAAAAAAAGAGTGGATCGCCGAAAACACCGCTAAAAAACAGGAGTGGCTGGCTTTCAAACAACTGAGGCGGGAGACACCGGTTCTGATGGACGACTATTGGGGTCGGCCTGTGCTCACCCAGCCAGCCGCTTTGATGATCGCGGATTCCTGGGCAAAGGAAAAGGGTGCGGTTGCATTCTTCGATGCTGGTGATGTGCAGGCGAATGGGTTCCAGATATTCGAGGACGAAACGCCCGATAAAACGTTCACCGATACCGGTGCGTCCTATATGGGGTTCGCTGTTTCGGCACTGTTGGCGACTGCCGCATCAGAACACCCATTCTACGGACTGGCTCTCACAGGAGATGGTTCGTTCACCATGAACCCGCAGATCCTTATCGATGGTGCCGAGCACGGCGCCACCGGCTGTATTCTGCTGCTTGATAACGGACGTATGAGCGCCATCACTGCCCTGCAGGAAGACCAGTATGGACAAGGATTCGCCACCTGGAATACGCTCCAGGTGGACTATGTTACCTGGGCAAAATCAGTGCCGGGCCTGCTTGCGCTTAAAGGCGGATCCTCACCCGAATCACTGAGCCGGGCGCTGGAACTTGCAGGCAAACACCCGGGCCTTTCACTGATCCATGTGCCGGTCTACTACGGCTCAAACCCGCTCGGCGGTATGGGCGTGTACGGCCGCTGGAACGTCGGGAACTGGTGTGAGGATGTTCAGCACCTGCGCCACCAGATTGGCCTGTAGTTTTCTCGTACTCCCCATAGAGGGAGCTTTTCGTTGTCCGGAAAACCGGTAGAAGGGGACCAAAAAAGACCATGAACCCTGAACGAGTAACTGAACTGCAGCAGATCGCCACCCGGCTCCGCATAAACAGCCTCAAACTGATACACAACCGCGGCGCAGGACACCCCGGAGGTACACTCTCGGCAGCAGAAATCCTTACTGTCCTGTATTTCCACACCATGAACCTGCATCCTGCTGACCCTAACTGGAAAGATCGTGACCGTTTCATCCTCAGCAAGGGGCACGCCTCGGCCGGCCTATACCTGTCCCTGGCACAGCGCGGCTTTTTCCCGGCTTCCGAGCTGGAAAACTGGGGCGAACTGACCTGCCCGCACCAGGGACACCCGGACCGCCAGAAAACGCCCGGCGTTGATATGACCAGCGGCATCCTCGGCCACGGCGTCGCTATCGGTTCGGGCCTTGCACTCGCCGCTCGTGTTTTGGGCTTAACCTACCGCACCTATGTTCTGCTCGGTGACGGCGAATGCCAGGCCGGCGTGGTCTGGGAAGGAGCTGCTGCCGCAGCCAAGTACCGGCTGGCTGATCTTACCGTGATTGTCGACAACAACGGTGTGCAGCTGGACGGAATGGTGTACGAGGTATTACCGATGGAACCGCTGGCGGAAAAATGGACTGCATACGGCTGGCACGTGATTGAAATCAACGGGCATGATGTTGAACAGGTGGCAGGCGCGCTGGAAACAGCCCGCGAAATCCACAACCAGCCGACCGTTGTCATCGCCCACACCACCAAAGGCAAGGGAGTATCCTTCATGGAAAACCAGGCCTTCTGGCACGGCAATGTCCCCGATGAAGAACAGCTCGCAGCTGCTGTACGGGAACTGGAGGAGGTACTGCCATGAATGAGATGTCCATGCGTGCCGCATATGGGAAGGCACTTGTGAAACTGGGGGAGATAGATCCGAAGATTGTCGCCCTGGATGCGGATACATCCTCCTCCACCCTCGCCAACTCCTTTGCTGAACATTTTCCTGACCGCTTTTTCAACATCGGCATCGCCGAACCATGTATGGTCGATGTAGCCGTAGGGCTTGCCCTGGGCGGGTTGGTGCCCTTTGTTAATGCCTTCTCGGCACTGCTCGCAGTACGGGCGCTGGAGCAAATCCGCTCCTGTATCTGCTATGCCGGCACCAATGTCAAACTCGCCGCCAGTTATGCCGGACTGTCTGATTTCAAGGACGGTGCCACACACTACGCCATCACTGACATCGCCAACATGCGCGCCCTTCCGGGGATGACCGTAATCGTACCTGCCGATGCAGCCGAGACTGCAGAGTGGGTTCCACTGATCGCCGCTTTTGATGGTCCGGTCTTCCTGCGCATCAACCGTGCAGGTGCGCTGCCGGTGCACACACCGGGTAGCGCGTTGGAGATCGGCAAAGGCCGTACATTAAGATCGGGAGACGACCTCACGCTTGTGGCAGCCGGTACAATGGTCGGCCGAAGTATGCAGGCCGCCGAGCAGCTCGAGAAAGAAGGTATTCATGCCCGCCTGCTGGAGATCCACACCATTAAACCGCTCGATCGCGAGTTGATCCTGCAGGCGGCCGAAGAGACCGGAGCTTTAGTTTGCGCAGAAGAACACAGCGTGATCGGCGGCCTTGGAAGTGCAGTAGCTGAAACACTGGCGGAGGGATACTCCGCCCCCATGGAGCGGATTGGCATACGGGATCGCTTCTGCCCGACCGCGCGCAGTGTGGACAGCTTGATGGACGCCTGCGGTCTGTCTGTCGCAGACATCCTGGCAGCAGCTTTTCGTGTGCTGGAACGCAAGCAGCAGGCTTCTTGAGAGCAGCGAATCCACCAACATATCAACCAGCCCGAGGATGGAGGGACTATGAAAATCGCCGTACTGAATGAAATCAGTGCCGCAGGGAAGAATGAACATATCATCGCAGCACTCGATGGACGCGGGTTTGAAGTATTCAACCTGGGAAACACCTCCAGCGAAGATTCCAACCCGCTGCTCTATATCCACACCGGTTTGATGTCCGCTGTTTTGATCCACGCCGGGCTGGTGGATTTTGTTGTCGGTGGATGTGGTACCGGACAGGGTTACCTTAACGCCGTGATGCAGTTCCCGGGCATGTTCTGCGGACACCTGCTCACCCCGCTCGACGCGTTTCTGTTTGCACGCATAAACGCAGGCAACTGCGTCTCACTTGCCCTGAACCAGGGTTACGGCTGGGCTGGTGATATTAACCTCCGCATATTGTTCGATGAACTGTTTACACCTGATACCGGCGGCGGGTATCCGCCACACCGCAGTGCGCCGCAGGCAGAAGGACGCGAGCTGCTGGACGCACTTTCACATGCTGCTCATCCTTCAATGGCCGGGATCCTTCAGGCTCTGCCGGAAATAATCACGCGCCCCGCCTTCGCTTTCCCGGCATTCCGCAGCTTTCTGACGGATGCTTCTATAGAAGACGAATTGCTTGGTTCCGTTGTATCACAAGCTTTACAAAATTCTTCCAGGGAAAAATGACCATGCTAAACAAAAAAACAAAAGTCTTTTACGGCATCGGTGATCTGGGTAACGCCCTCGTTAACTCAGCCATACAGTTCTTCCTGATGAAATTCTACACCGACGCTGCCCTGATCCTGCCCTCCCTCGCCGGCAATGCCCTGCTGATCGGAAAAATCTGGGACGCTGTCAACGACCCGCTGACCGGATGGTTTACCGACAAGACCAATTCGCGCTTCGGAAAACGGCGCGTGTTCATGATATTCGGTGCCGTTCCGCTGGCCATCTCCATTGCCCTGCTCTGGTATGTCCCCAAGATGGATCGCATCTGGACCTTCGTGTGGATCGCCCTGACCTTCATGTTGTTTGACACGCTCTGGACTCTCACCAATGTCCCCTACTATTCGCTGACATCCGAGCTTACTGATGACTACGACGAACGTTCCAGCCTTACAACATATCGCATGGTTATGGCTGTCCCGGCGTACCTGATTGGTGCTGCACTGACTCCTGCGATTGTGGGGCTTTTTGCCCTTCAGCGTACCGGATATGCCTTTATCGGCATCGCCTATGGTGCATTTTGCGCTGTAGCACTGCTGGTTTCAGCAGCCGGGATCCGTGAGCGAAAGGGCATCACCATTACCAAACCGGAGGCATCTCCCTTTAAATCCTTCAAACTCGCGATGAAAAACAGGGCCTTTGTATGGTTGTGCGGTACATACTTCATCGTCAACCTGAGTTTTGCATTCATCAAGGTCCTGATGGCCTATTATGTGGAATACCAGCTGCTGATGAAAGCAGAGACCTCGCTGGTGATGGGACTGATGCTGATCTGCGTAACGGCCTCACTTCCATTCTGGCAGTGGGTCAGCCGAAAAATCGACAAGGGGCCTGCGTATGGCCTCGGTATGCTTGTAGGCGGCCTGGGTGTTGTGCTGACCTATTTTCTTCCCCACCAGTCAACCGGCCTGATCTACCCTATCGCAGTCCTGGCCGGATTCGGTTTTTCTGCTCAGTGGATTTTCCCCTGGGCAATGGTTGCCGACGTTGCCGATTACGACCTGCTCGAAACCGGGCAGCAGCGCAGCGGCGTATACTATGGCATCTGGGGATTGGCGACGAAGATTTCCGAGGCAATCGCACTTGCCGGTGTGGGCTGGATCCTGACTGGCTTTGGGTATGTGCCGAATGTTGAACAGACACCGCAGGCACTGCTCGGAATCCGCCTTTTCTTCGGCCTGATCCCGGCCGGTATTATCTTCCTGTCACTGCCGCTGCTCTTCAAATACCCGATCACACGGAAAAAGCATGCGGAAGTTAAGGCAAAGCTTGATGCTATGAAAGGTACTGACTGAGATCGAACAACACAGCTTATCTGGATTTGAGGTGCAAAATGAAGCCAATTCGGGTTGCAATTGTAGGCTGCGGGCGCATTTCCGGCCTGCATGCCCTGGGATACCAGGATTATGAGGAGGCTGTCATTACCGCTGTATGTGACAACAATAAAGGCACAGCCAGAAAACAGGCAAAAGCCTGGGGTGTAGAAAAAGTCTATACAAATTACCATGCCTTGCTGGAAGATCCGGATATCGACATGGTGGAACTGCTCACACCGCACCACCTGCACTGCCCGATGACAGTCGATGCCGCACAAGCCGGGAAACATATCTCCGTTCAAAAACCCATGGCCCTTACTGCGGCTGAAGCAGACCAGATGATTGAGGCTGCCGGGCAGGCCGGCGTACACCTGCGTGTATATGAGACCTTCGTGTGCTACGAGCCGGCAGTGCGGGCCCGTAAGATGATTGATAACGGCGAAATTGGCGAGATACGTGCGGTGCGCATGCACGTCAGTACCGGCACCGGAGACACCGCCTGGCATGTGCCGCTCTCCGCTTGGCTGTGGCGCTTCAATGAGAAGCTGTCCGGCGGCGGGCCGCTGGTGTTTGACCATGGCTACCACCTGTTCTCACTGGCTTACTATCTCGGCGGGCCGATCGAAAAGGTATATGCCTGGATCGATGGAACACAAGTGAAGCAGGCTGCGGGGATAGTAAAGGTGGATGCACCGGCCATGATCATGTTCAAATACAAGGCTCCTTCCTGTTACGGCAACCTGGATATTGAATACACGCCGGATATGCGTATCCACTCTGATTACTATGCCGACGACGACAGGATCGAAATCATCGGCGAAAAGGGCATCCTGTTTATCAACCGCTACACAGCGAAAACCGTGGATCTGCCGCCGCTGATGCTGTTCAAGGATGGCAAAACTACCGAAGTTCCGCTTGAGAGTATCGAATGGCACGACAGCTTTATAGCGACTACACGCGGATTTATCAATACCCTGCAGTACGGGGGTGAACCAAACCTCGACGGGCCTACCGGCAAGGCGGTGCTTCAGTTCACTCTGGCTGCGATGCAGTCCGCTGCCACCGGGCAGGAAGTCTGCCCCGACACCGTCATGTAGGACCGGATCCGTCGAGTATTCACATTGCCGCCCTACCACCCCACACAGCGTAATCCGCAGCGCGCAAAAAGGGGTCGGCACCCTGTCCCGTACGGGCGAATCCGCGTGTCCGCCCCACCACCACACAGCGTAATCCGCAGCACGCGTAAAAAGGTCGACACCCTGTCGCGTACGGGCGGACCCGCGTGTCCGCCCCACCACCACACAGTACAATCAGCAGCGCGTGTAAAAGGGTCGAC